>CAZLPD010000011.1:0-34271 GCA_964561355.1 uncultured Gammaproteobacteria bacterium | reverse complement strand
TTTTTTAGAATAACAAAAATACCCGCCTGTTCTAGCGGATATTTTTGTTGGCAGGGGCGGGGGGAATCGAACCCACGCTAAAGGTTTTGGAGACCTTTGTACTACCATTATACGACGCCCCTATAAACGTATTTGTGATGCCAAGGCTACACAAATACGCGACGACTGGCAAGCTTATCCTTCCTGAGCCGCGGGCAGTGGGAAGGGGAGGCACAGGCGCTTCACCTCTTCTGCGAGTGTTTCGTAGATCTGATCTGTCTTCAGACTCTTGCGGAATGCCTTCATGACCGCAGGTCGTTCTTCTTTGTTGTCGGGAAGCTTTACCTCGATGATGTGATCCGACACCTGCTTGATAAGATCAGCGATCTTGCGCATTTCTTCTGCTCCCATGCCACGCGTTGTGGCGGCAGGTGTCCCTAAACGAAGACCGCTTGGGTAGTACGGCGAGCTTGTATCACCTGGCACCATATTGCGATTGGCATAGAGGCCGATACGCTCGAGAGCGAGGTGAAGGAACATGCCGCGCCCTGGACCCTGAGAGGTGAGATCGAGAAGGATGAGATGATTGTCGCTTCCTCCAGAGACAAGCGTGAAGCCGTGTTCGAGGAGTCGAGCGGCAAAAGCGTGGCTGTTCTCAACGATCTTCTTAGCGTATTCCTTGAAGGCCGGTTCGCTCGCTTCTTTAAGCGCCGTCGCGATGCCTGCAATCGTGTTCATGTGTGGACCGCCCTGCAATCCCGGGATGATGGCGCTATCGATCTTGTCACCAAGTTCCGGATTCTTCGCGAGACCCTTTTCCGTCACCATGATGAGCGCACCACGTGGGCCGCGCAGGGTTTTGTGGGTCGTGGTTGTTACGATGTGCGCATGCGCGACCGGGCTTTCGTGTACGCCGCCAGCTACGAGGCCGGCGATGTGAGAAATATCCGCCACGAGATACGCGCCAATTTCATCCGCGATCTTCGCAAAGCGCGCAAAAGGCACGGTGCGTGGCATGGCGGTTCCTCCGCACCAAATAAGCTTCGGTTTTTGTTCGCGGGCGATCTTTTCAAGCTCGTCAAAATCAATCTCGCCTTTTGGGGTCATGTGGTAAGGCGCGCTCTTCCAAAAAATCGACGTCGCAGAAGATTTCCAGCCATGGGTGAGATGACCACCGTCCAAGAGGTTGAGACCGCTGCTTGTGTCGCCTGGTTGGCAGGTTGCAAAGTAAACGGCGAGGTTGGCTGGGCTTCCAGAGTAGGCCTGAACGTTGACGTAAGGGACGCCAAAAAGCGCTTTGGCACGATCTTGCGCAAGTGTCTCGAGCACGTCTACCACCTGGTTGCCGGAGTAGTAGCGCTTTCCTGGATATCCCTCAGCGTATTTATCAGAAAATACGGTAGCGAGCGTCTCTAATACGGCGGCAGACGTGTGGTTTTCCGAAGGAATGAGCGTTAATCCCTCGTGTTGGCGCTTGGCTTCGGCATGAACGAGATCGAGAACGGTTGGATCGCTCTGTTGTAAGGCAGAAAACATAAGAAAAAGGCTAGTAGATGAAAAAGATGGTCTAAAACTACCGCTTTAGGAGTGTTTTCCGCGAAATTACAACATAGGTGTGAAAAAAGAATGTGCCTATCATACGAAGTGGGCAGAAAGGGGACAAGGGTGCTAGACGTTTTTTGTGCCCCGCCGTAGTCTTCTTATATATGTCAGAGACGCTTACCCACGTCCACCTAATCGGCATCGGCGGCATTAACATGTCGGCAATCGCTAAGCTCCTCGTACGTTCGGGGATCAAGGTGAGTGGGTCCGACGCGGTCACATCAGAACAAACGGACGAGCTTTCCGGGAGAGGGATCCGCGTGCACATCGGTCACGATGCCGCGGCGATTCCACCGGAAGCTGGTCTTATTGTTTATTCATCAGCCGTGCCAGAGACGAACGTGGAGCGCATGGCAGCACGCGCACGTGGATTGCGTCAGGTAACGAACTTCGAGTTTTTAGCCGAGTGGTCGCAAGATCAAGAGGTCGTGCTGATCACGGGCACACACGGCAAGAGCACGACAACAGCGCTCGCGGGAATGATGCTCGCCGAAAGCGGACTCGATCCGCTCGTGATCGTAGGAAGTAAGGCGCCAGCGTTTCCAGACGGGAACGTCCGCTACGGAACGGGAAAGCTGTGGGTGATAGAAGGTGATGAATACGCTCGTCATTTCTTGGCGTTTCATCCATCAGCAGTGCTCATCAACAACATCGAGCTAGATCACACAGACATCTTCCCAACACTCGAGGTGATGGTGGATACCTTTCGTGCGCTTTTGAATCAAGTGCGTGATGGTGGACTTGTGGTGGTGAACGCAGATGATCGCAACGTAGGCACGCTCATCGGGAGTGAACGCCAAGCGCTCGAAGCGCGCGGAGTTCGTATCATTACCTACGGATACGGAGCGCACGCCATGGTTCGTGTGTCGGACGAAGGGATTCGTGCAGGCGAGCAAACGTTTTTGATAAAAGACGAAGCAGGTCATCTGCTGCGGTGCGCGTTGCATATCCCGGGAAGAATGAACGTCACGAACGCGGTAGGCGCTGCGGCGCTGTCGTTGGCATTGCGTGGAGAGCCAAGTGCAATCCAGCGCGCCATCGGTTCGTTCACAGGCATCTGGCGAAGATTTGAGCGCATCTCCGAAAAAGACGGCGTCCTCGTGGTCTCCGACTACGGTCATCATCCAACGGCGGTGCGAGCGACGCTCGAAGCAGCGCGTAGCTTTTATCCAGGAAGACGTCTAGTTCTTTGCTTTCAACCGCATCAGCACAATCGTACAAAACAACTATTCCTAGACTTCATCCCAGCCTTCGATGCAGCGGACGCTCTCGTAATCGTAGAAATCTACGACGTGCCAGGACGTGAAGCGAAAGAAGATGCTTCTGTCTCCTCGCTTGATCTCTGCGATGCGGTTCGTCACCATGACGCCGACCGCTTCTCCCGCCGACCGCTCGAATACGCGCGAGATCCCGAAGCGGGTCTCGAGGTGCTGCATCACTGGAAGAAAAAAGGGGATATCGTGATTGTAATGGGCGCAGGGGATGTATATCGAATTGCGGAAAGAGTATAAATAAAAAACATGATTCCACTTTCCTCTGCGCAGCAGGATAGCTATGTCGCTCGCATTCCCGGCGTGCGTGTTGATGAGCCCATGTCCAAACACACGACGTTTCGCTTAGGTGGACCGGCGCGTCTTTATGTAGTGGCCGCCTCATCCGAACAGCTTCTCGAGGCGGTGGAGGTGGCTATCAATCTCAAGATCCCTTGGACGGTCATTGGTGGTGGCACGAATCTTCTCGTGGCGGATGAAGGGTTCGAGGGGGTGGTGATCCAAGCGGCGAATCAAATGCTAAAGATTGATGGTCTGTCGGTCATGGTAGAAAGCGGCGCTATCTCTGCGCTTGTCGCACGTAAGACGGTAGAAGCCGGTCTCACCGGATTCGAATGGGCAGTGGGTCTTCCAGGCACGATGGGTGGTGCTGTGTATGGCGACGCTGGGTGCTATGGGGCTGAGATGCGCGACTCAGTCACGTCTGTTGATGTGTATGATATCACCCGTCGCGAACGCCGCACGCTCTCTAGCGCAGAATGTGGGTTTGGATATCGAGACAGCTTGTTCAAACACGAGCGCTTCGTGATTCTTGGTTGCACGCTCACCCTTGCAAAAACAACCGATCCCGAAGCGAGTCGTGCCAAGATGGACGCGATTCTTCACGGGAGAAAAGATGAACAGCCTCTCGGAGCTTCAAGTGCTGGCTGTGTCTTTAAGAACATAGACTACCAGGATGAGGGCCTGCTCGATACGCTTCGTAGCAAGGCAGAGATCCCGGCTTCCATGCTCGCCACCAAACGCATCGCCGCAGGCTGGCTCATTGATCAAGCCGGTCTCAAAGGCCTGCGTGTCGGCGACTTTCGTGTGAGCGAGAAGCACGGAAACTTCCTATTAAACGGCGGTCAAGGTCACGCGAAGGATGTGATGGAGCTGATCACGCAGGTGAAGACGCGAGTACGGGAGCAATTCGGGATAGAATTGCATGAAGAGGTGCAGCTTCTGGGATTCGAGGCGTAAGTTGCATGATGAATGTTGCCTGATTACAGTAGAGGGGTATGACTATCAATCTAGTACACAAGGGGCTGGAGCTTACACCGGCAATCACGGCGTACGTGGAAGAAAAGATGGAAACGTTAGAAAAATTCATGGAAGGTATCGAGCAAATAGACGTGGAAGTCGGTATGACCACGCACCACCACAACAAGGGAGACGTATTTCTTTGTCGCGTGAACGTAACGGTCGGCGGAGAGCTCTTTCGTGTAGAGCGTGAAGAGGAGGATTTGTACAAAGCCATTGATAAAGTCCGCGATCATCTGCGAGAAACGCTGGCACAAGCCAAAAAACGCCGCGAAGACAAGCGTCAGAGCGCTGAATAAGGGCTAGCTTAAGCGAAGGAACTACAAAAGAAGGGGGCTAGACCCTTCTTTTGCGTTAGGTTAGGATGCGAAGACTGTATGAATTTCCTGCAAAAACTCTTCGGAGACCCAAACGCTCGTGAAGTCGACAAATTACGACCCACGATCAAGCAAATCAATGACCTCGCCCCAGCGTACGAGGCGTTATCGGATGAGGCATTAAAGGCCAAAACCATTGAATTTAAAGAACGATTAACCAAGGGAGAGACGTTGGATGATCTTCTCCCGGAGGCCTTTGCGGCTGTCCGAGAGGCATCGCGTCGCGCCACAAAACAGCGTCATTACGATGTGCAGCTTATGGGTGGTATGACGCTTCATCGCGGCATGATCGCCGAAATGCGCACCGGTGAAGGAAAAACGCTCATGGCCACCGCCCCGGCCTACCTCAACGGATTGTCCGGTAAAGGTGTGCACGTGGTTACGGTAAACGACTACCTCGCCCGTCGCGACGCAGTCTGGATGGGTCAGGTTCACCACGCGCTTGGTCTTACGGTTGGTGTGATTCAGCACGCAGCCAGTTTTATCTACGACCCAACCTTCAAGAGCGAGCCAGAGCACGACGAAGCACGCGACACAGTCGGCGCATTCCGTGTCGATATGGACTACTTGCGTCCTGTTACGCGCAAAGAAGCATACGCAGCCGACATCACCTACGGTACAAACAACGAATTCGGTTTCGACTACCTGCGTGACAACATGGTGCAGCGTCACGAAGAAATGGTGCAACGCGAGCTCAACTTCGCCATCATCGATGAGGTCGATTCTATTTTGATCGACGAAGCGCGCACGCCGCTCATCATCTCCGCGCCAGCAGAGGAGGCGGCGGATTTGTACTACCGTTTCGCAGAACTCGTACCAAAATTAGCCGAGAAGGAAGATTATCTCGTCGACGAAAAATTGCGCACCGCTACCCTCACCGAAGCCGGCATCGCGAAAATGGAAGGCTGGTTGAGCGTGGAAAATCTCTACGTGCAAGGCGGCATGAAGCTCGTGCATCACCTTGAGCAAGCACTCCGTGCACATGCGCTGTACAAGAAGGACAAAGATTACGTCGTCCGCGAAGGCGAGGTGGTTATCGTCGATGAATTCACCGGTCGTCTCATGGTTGGTCGTCGCTATTCCGAAGGGTTGCATCAAGCCATCGAGGCCAAGGAACGCGTACCAATTCAACGCGAATCCCTCACGCTCGCCACGATCACGTTTCAGAACTTGTTTCGTTTGTACAACAAGCTCTCTGGTATGACGGGAACGGCGGTAACAGAGGCAGAAGAATTCCACAAAATCTATAACTTAGACGTGCTCAGCATTCCAACGCATCGTGGGAACCAGCGTCATGATCTTACCGATCGCGTCTACAAAACAGAGCTCGGCAAGTACCAAGCGGTCGTAGAGGAGATTAAGATGCGTCACAAAAAAGGCCAGCCGGTGCTAGTCGGAACGGTGAGCATCGAAAAGAACGAGCTCATGAGTGAGCTTCTGACGCGTGCCAGCGTGCCGCACAACATCTTGAACGCCAAGAACCACGAACGAGAAGCGGAGTTCATCGCACAAGCTGGGCGCAAAGGATCTGTCACGGTGGCGACAAACATGGCTGGTCGTGGCGTGGACATCATTCTCGGTGGAAACCCACCAGATGCAAAAGAAGCCGAAGAAGTCCGTTCTTTGGGTGGGTTGCATGTCCTCGGTACCGAACGTCACGAATCACGTCGCATCGACAATCAGCTTCGTGGACGCAGTGGTCGTCAGGGTGATCCAGGTACCACGCAATTCTACGTATCCATGGAAGACGATCTCATGCGTATCTTCGGTTCTGATCGCATGAAGTCCACGATGGATCGTTTGGGATTGCCGGATAATGAAGCGATCGAAAACAGTATCCTCACACGCTCTCTCGAATCTGCTCAGCGCAAGGTGGAGGGCCACAACTTTGATATCCGTAAGCATCTTCTCGAATACGATGATGTGCTCAACAAACACCGCACCGTCATCTATAAAAAGCGCCGTGAGCTGCTCGAGCTTGCAAGCCAAGCTACGCAAGAAGGGGTGCGTTTGTCGAAAACAAAGGTCATGGAAATGGTGCAGTCAGAAATGGAAGGATTGGTCGCCTACCACACCGGAACGGATGACATGACGCTTTGGGATCTCGAGAAGCTCGCCGCGTTACTCGGTACAATCTTCCCAGAGACGGCGCCGATGCATGAACGATTGGCGCTCATCAAAACATCGACACAAGGCAAAGAAGATGCGGTTGCTGCACGAACGGAGTTGTTGCAATCGATCCTCGATACCATCAAAGAAGCCTACGAAAAAGTTGAGGAAGCGATGGGGGATTCAGCGATGATGGCAGAGGTGGAAAAGGTAGTTATGATCCGCTCCATCGACGATCTTTGGATTGAGCATCTCGAAACGATGGATCACTTGCGCAAGGGGATTGGGATGCAGGGCTACGGTCAACGCGATCCACTCGTCGAGTACAAAAAAGAGGCGTACCGTTTGTTCCACGAGTTCTTGTCGCGCGTAAATGAACGCGTTACGCGCACCATTTTCCGTGTCCAAGTGGCTCGCGAGGTAGCTGAGCAAGAGATCCGCCAAATGCCAACGATGGCAAAACCCGTCGAGCTCTCTGGACCCGCAAAGGAAGCGGAAGAGGTCGTCGCGGTCATTCCGCAAGAAGCGACACCTGATCGACTACTAAAAAACACAGGTCGCAACGAACTGTGCCCATGCGGCAGTGGAAAAAAGTTCAAAAAGTGCCACGGAGCCTAATATGAGCTCCGCCCCAAAAGTTGGCGCCGGTGTTGTTATTATCAAAGATGGGATGACGCTCCTCGCAAAACGCGCAGGAGCGCACGGTGCTGGCATGTGGGGATCAATGGGTGGGCATGTGGAATTCGGAGAAACACCCGTGGAGACGGTAAAACGTGAAGCAATGGAAGAGTTGGGTATTGAAATTGGAAATATCGTCTTCGCGACGTGCATGAATCTCATCAAAGAAGGCAAGCATTATCTCGATGTTTCCTTTACGGCCGAACTCATCTCCGGAGAGCCCGTTATTCGCGAACCCGATAGAATCGAAGCGATCGGTTGGTATCCACTCGACGGGTTACCCGAGCCACTCTTCGAGCCAGTGCGCGTGGTGATTGAGTCGCTAAAAAATGGAAAGAGATACATAGAGGTCAAGGAATAATAAAATATGTTGAAGATCATTTTGGGCTCCTCCTCTCCACGACGAAAACAAATTCTCGAGGAGATGGGGGCGTCGTTTGAGGTAATGGCGGCTGATATTGATGAAAAGGCTATACGTCACAGCGATCCCAAGGAGCTCGTGCTCGCCATTGCAAAGGCAAAAGCAGAAGCGCTCCTCCCAAAGATCGCGGAGCCATCGCTTCTCATCACAACCGACGGTGTAGTTGTGTGCGAAGGAGAAATCCGTGAAAAACCAGCCACGCCAGAAGAAGCGAGACGATTCTTATCGGATTACCGTCATCACCCAGCGCGTGCGATAACAGCGGTCGTGGTGACGAATACAGAGACGGGGAAGCAAGCGAGTGGTGTCGACGCAGCCACCGTCGTTTTTCGCAACTTCTCGGATGAAGCGATGGAAGATATGATCCAAAAAGGTCATGCGATGAGATGCGCGGGTGGATTTAACATCACGGATGACTTCGTCACCCCCTACATTGATCACATCGACGGAACACGTGAAAGCGTCATGGGACTGCCAGTCGAACTCTTAAAGCGTCTCCTGCAAGAAGTAGGGGATCAGCAATTGATATGAGTATTTCTTGGAAAGACTTTGAGCAGGTAGACATTCGCGTTGGTCGTGTACTTGAAGTGGTGAATTTTCCCGAAGGAAAGTATTCAACGCATATCTTGAAAATAGATTTTGGTGCAGAGATAGGGGTGAAGAAGTCACTCGCGCGTCTAGCCCCAAACTACGCGGGTCCGGAGCTCATCGGACGCCAGGTGCTTGCGGTTACTAACTTCGAACCAAAGCAAATAGGTACGCACAAATCAGAGGTGCTGACTGTAGGATTTCCAGACGAGCAGGGAAATGTAGTGTTAGTTCATCCAGAAAAAGAAGTTCCTCTCGGCAGCAAGCTGCACTAGTGCGCTTGATATAGCGACCCTGGTCTGCAAGGATACATGTATGAGTATCATTGAAGAAATCAATGTAATCCGTGACATTCCGTATCGGATTCCTCTCGCAATGCAGGAGGAAGACCATTGCTGTACAGGGAAACATCGACGGGCAAAAAAAGTCCTAGAGAGCCATGGATACTCCACACGGTTTCGGCTAGGAGAGTTTTTGTGGTCAGGCATGAGTCTTCCGGCAGATCTACAGCGCCTCCCTCATGAAGATCTTTGTCAGCACGCTTTTCTTGAATTCAAGCAAGGGAATGACGAGTGGTCTGTGCTAGATATCACCTGGGACCAGCCGCTTCTTAGCGTACTACCGATTACGAGTTGGGATGGCACGTCGTCTACGCAGCTAGCAGTCCCTATTTACCGGTGGCTCTCGCCGGAAGAAAGCGAGCGCGTCATGTCTCTCGAGGGCGAAGCGCTACGTAGAGCAACTGAGGAAGATCTACAAAAGAACGGAATGTTTTACGCGGCGCTGAATGCGTATCTAGAAGGGGTACGTGAACGACGTCTCGACCAAGTAAAGGTAGGGATAGGAGTTTTTATTCTGAAGGATAATAAAATACTGCTGCGTAGGCGGGGTGGAGCACACGGAGCGGGTCTCTGGGGCGCTCCAGGAGGGCATCTCGAGTGGATGGAGTCGATTGAAGAGTGCGCCCGGCGAGAGACGATGGAGGAAGCGGGTATCAAGATAAAAAATCTTCGTATCCTGAGTCTTTCCGATCTCCTTGAGTATGCTCCAAAGCACTATCTTAATATTGGCGTGCTCGCAGATTGGGAATCCGGAGAGCTAAAGAACCTCGAACCTGAGCGTTGGCAAAGCGATTGGGGATGGTATGCGGTCGATGCGTTACCTGAACCAGTATTTCCAACGGTTCCGGTCTATCTAAGTGCATTAAGAACAGGAGTTATCTGGAAAGAGGCTTCGTCCCGTGTATGATCGGCTTCTTTGATTCTGGTCTAGGCGGTCTCACGATTCTGCGCGAAGTGATGAAGCAGATCCCTGGGAACTATCTCTATCTCGGCGACAACGCACGCGCGCCGTATGGGTTGCGTTCATCGGAAGAAGTACGCCGATACACGACGGAAGGCGTTGTGTGGCTCATCGATCAAGGCTGTTCGCTCATTGTGCTCGCGTGTAACACGGCCTCGGCGAACGCCTTAAGATTTTTGCAGCAAGAATGGCTGCCAGCTCACGCCCCGCACGTGCGCGTGCTGGGAATTCTCGTGCCAACGGTGGAAGCAATCACGGGTGTGAAGTGGCATGAAGAGCGTGAAAGCGCGGAGGGTTCATCGGTATTGGTCTTCGCAACGCCAAGCACCGTCACATCAGGTGCGTACGAACGAGAAATCACAAAACGCTTACCAAAGGCGATGGTGGAAATGCAGGCATGTCCTGAACTTGTTCCTTTGGTGGAGAGAACCGCTCCAATAGGTGCGCTCAAAGAAACGGTGAAGAGATATGTGGATGAAGCTGTGTCGCGTATGCAAGCGCCTCCCGACGCGGTTCTCTTGGGCTGCACGCACTACGCCCTCATCGAGAAGATATTTCAAGAATGCTTACCATCGAGTGTAAACGTTCTATCCCAGCCCACGATTGTTACGCGAGCATTGAGCGAATATCTTGATCGTCACCCTGATTTTGTCGCAAAGCAGACAAAATCATCCGTGCGTTTTGCTACAACGGGTAATTCTGATCTTGTCGAAAAAGCGAGCCAGCATTTCCTCCCTTCGACCGCTATCTGCTACGAGCAGGTTGTGATCACGGACTAGATTTTGCGTGCGCGAAGAGCGAGGAAAAGAGGGATCTCCTCTCGTGCGATATTCTCCGCCTTTGCACGTGGACCAGAGTCACTCACTTTGTTTGATGACCATTCCTCCATCGCATCAACCACGAATCCTGCCGCAGCAAGAGCGTTCACATACGCGGCAAGTGGACGATGATACGAGTACGTCTTAACGGAAGGCGCAGCTCCAGGGTGCACAACGATGGGCATCTCGTAGGCGTGTGCGTAGCGATCAACGCGACGATATTGAATCTTGCGCGCCTCATCCCATCCCCATTCACTTTGTTTTGGTTGTCGGAAGTAAGGATGGTTCATCACAAGCACAAAGCGCCCACCAGGGATAAGGACTTTTGCGAGGTCAAGAAACACGGGGGCAAGTGGCTGAATATTTTGAATGGCAAGAATACAGCTAGCGCTATCAAACTTCTGCGTAGGATAGAGCTGTGCAAAGCGCGTCGCATCACCAATCATGAAGCGTGTATTTGGAAGGCGGCGCTGTTGCGCTTTTTGTACCAGGGAAGGCGAAGCATCGAAGCCGGTGAACGTAATAAGAGGGGTAGCGCGTAGAAGCGTGTCTGCAAAGCTTCCTTCGCCACACGCAAGATCAAGATGCGTGTCAGAAGGCGTACTATTCAAAAGACGAATCACACCAGGAAACACAACGTCTGCCTGCAACGTTCCAGGCTTGGCAAGATAATCCGCATACCAATCAGACACACCTTCCCAGCTGGTTTTGTGGGGAGGAGTGGATGGTCTAGGGCGTTGATCCATGGGTCGGCGACGAGGTCGTTGTGGCATATCGTGAGTATCCTAGCAGATATGATCGCCATTTCAATCTCTTGGGTGCGTATAGTATACTGGGCGCCATATGGGATTTATCATTCGTCTCTTGATCGGGCTCGGGATCGCCGCCATTGGAAGTATGATGGTGATCAAAACACATCTCGTGATTGATTTCTTCGGCTCTGTTGATTGGGCGGAACAAAAGCTGGGCGGGGGAGGAACGAATCTTTTTTACAAAGGCTTGGGGTTGCTTATCGTGTTTATCGGATTCCTGGTGGCGACCAATATGTGGGACAACTTCCTGCAAGCCACACTAGGCTCTCTCCTGCCAACCCCATCTTAAACCTTGTATGATCTATGCCGGTGCCGGACTTCTTGACCCATTCGCTCTTCTCGAACGCGCGGGCCTAGATTCTGGTTGTGTCGTCGCGGATCTAGGTTGTGGTGCACTTGGTCACTTCGTCTTTCCATCAGCAGACATCGTGGGGGCGGATGGACGTGTCTATGCACTCGATGTGGAGCGATCAGCCGTGAAACGCGTTGAAGAAGAGGCGAGACGCGAACAATATTGGAATATCCAGTCCGTTTGGTCAGATGTCGAGCACCCAAGCGCAACCCCCATTCCATCAAACGCGGTCGACTTGACGCTTATCGTGAACACCCTCTATCTTTCTCCCGAGCCAACGCGCTGGGCGCAAGAAGCGTTCAGAATCACGCGTCCCGGTGGTCGCGCACTCGTGATCGACTGGCATCCAGAAGCGAAGCCGCTTGGGCCGGCTACCGATCTTCGTCTTGCTGCGGAAACGGTGCAGGAGCTATTTGCTCGACAAGGCTGGATCATCGAGGAGATGATTGTGGCAGGAGATCATCACTACGGCCTCCTTTGTTCCAAGCCGGACGTCGCGCTCGAACCATCCGTCGAATTTATTTCTCACCCCACCACTTGATATGTTCTCTTTGATTGCCCCTCTCTTCCGTCTATCGTTCTGGTTTGATCTACAGACGCAGCCATTTTCTCCTTGGGTTGAATATCTCATCCTGACACTCATCCTCGCACTCTTCGTCGGTGTATTTGTCGCCTCCTGGTTGCGCCGTGAAGAAAAAGAGAAGCTCATGAAGCGCGTGTGGGGCAAGGTGATGGGTGTGTGTGTCTCAGCGAGTTTGATTGGACTCGTGCTGTACGCCTTCACCTGGCAGCGCATCCCGCTCCTGGGTATGCGTATATTCTGGCCTATCTGGTTCTTGTCTCATGTGGCCTGGGGTATCAGTATCTACAAGCGCGCCACCAAAGAA
The DNA here is from genome assembly GCA_964561355.1 of uncultured Gammaproteobacteria bacterium. Taxonomy (GTDB): domain Bacteria; phylum Patescibacteriota; class Patescibacteriia; order 2-12-FULL-60-25; family 2-12-FULL-60-25; genus JAGOUY01. Next base: position 21,776 of record CAZLPD010000011.1, on the reverse strand, counting down.
ATCCCAGAGACCCGTCGCGCCCAAGCCGAACGCCAAGCCTATGAAAAGTGGCTACCAAAAGCCAAAAAGTAACCCACCAGACTCCTATCGTGGCCGTATCGGACGCCGCGGCGAAGACCTCGCTGCGGCGTTCTTTGCTAGCAAAGGATTCGAGATCGTGGATCGAAACTGGCGCTGTCGAGTAGGGGAGATTGACCTAGTGGTGAGGAAGGGTCAAGAATTCCGCTTTGTTGAGGTAAAAATGCGCAAAACCCACACCTTTGGATATCCTGAAGCATCCATAACAGCGCAAAAACTCCGCCATTTAGCAGGAGCGATGGAGCTTTGGCTTAGGGCACATCCTCACGCGCCAAAAGCCTATCAAGCCGATGTCTTGGCCATTTCTTGGCTAAAAGACCAAAAAGAACCAACGATAGAATGGATAGAGGGAGTGTAGTTTTTCTGAAAGATAAGCCAAGATTTGCCACTCAGCGACCTTGACAAGATCGCGATTTTCTGATAAAAATACCCCTTACCCTCACACTCTATGACCATTGTAATGCTTGGCCAAAAAGGGTTACCAGCCCGCTCTGGAGGCATCGAACGCCATGTTTCGTTGCTAGGCTCTGGTTTGGCGGCGCGAGGTCACCATGTAGTTGTCTACGGCCGACGCTGGTACGCGGATAGCGCGTCTCGTTACGAAGGCGGTCTTGAGCAGCGGTTTACCTCAGGAATTCGCACGAAGCACTTGGATGCTATTACGCATGGAATCACGGCAATCTTTGACGCTCGTCGTTTGCGCCCAGATATCATTCATATCCACGGAGCGGGTACAGCGCTGTTGTTGCCATTGGTACGCATCTTGCATCCGCAAGCCAAAATCGTCACCACCTTCCACTGCATCGACTGGGAGCACGCAAAATGGGGACGGATCGCTCGTATCGCCTTTCGACTCGGCGAATGGTGCATGGGGCGCTTTTCCGACCGTGTGATCACAGTTTCCGAAGCGCTTACACGCTATTGCTTGCGTGAATACAAGGTTCAGACGGAATATATCGCGCATCCATTTCGTTCCACGCCTGTTCCGGAGAATGTGGAAGAAATTCTGGAATCGTTCACCCTTAAGCCAGAACGCTATCTTTTGTCTGTTTCGCGCTTAATCGCTCATAAACAGCCACATCTATTGATCGAGGCGTATCGCGAAGCCTCGCAACGCTTTCCGGATCTGTTCAAAAACATCCCGCTTGCCATCGTAGGTGGTGGATCCTGGACGGACGGATACGTCCGCGAGCTTGAAGTCTTGGCGAAAGCAACCCCGGGCGTCCGCCTTTTGGGCGAGCAGGTAGGTGCGGCGCTTACTACATTGCAGTCCCAAGCTCTGGCCCACGTCTTCCCAAGTCGCAGCGAAGGACTTTCCTTCACGGCACTTGAGGCTGGTGGATACACGCGGATGGCTGTCATGAGCGATATCCCAGCAAATCGTGAAGCAAGCGGTGGCCACGCCCTGTTCGTCGCATTAAATGACAAAGAAGCGCTTATTCAAGCCTTGATTCAGGTTGCTAGCATGCCGGCCTCAGAGCGAAGCTACCATGCCAACCGCTTCGCAACGCACGTGAAGATCCAATATAGCTTTGCAGAGCGAGTGGATGAGATCGTGTGCGTCTACCGAGAGCTCGCAGAGGGAAGCGGCGTCCTAACTTCGTCCGTGCCGTTAGCGCAGTACCTCCTCCGTCCATAAGCTCGCAAAAAATGCCTTAAACAAGGCATTTTTTGGTTATGTTGATAGGGGAAATGGTTGCGAAAACGAAGAGAATTAGGTAACCTACTTCTACTGCATTTGTGAAGCCTGTGTTCGGTTCGCCCAATGAACCAACTCATCGATCAATACTTTCTATACCGCATTCGTGCTAAACGCGATCCCCAAGCCTTCGCGCAGCTGTACGACCGCTACGTAACCGCTATCTACCGGTTCGTCTTTTTGAAGTTACCGTCCAAAGAAGCGGCAGAAGATGTCACGTCCGAGACCTTTTTACGGGGGTGGCAATACATCCAACAGGCAGAGCATATCGAGAATATAAGAGCTCTTTTGTATAAGATTGCGCGCAACCTTATCGTCGACCACTACCGTAAGCACGAAGGCTCACGGGAGGTACTTGTAACGTTTTCGGCCTCTGAAACGTCATCTGTAGATGAAGGCGATGTCTCCGACCGCGAAGCGGGGCGCGCTATGATAGAGGCTCGTGCCGATATCGCTCTGGTTTTGCAACACGTCTCGCGTCTCAAGGAGGACTTCCAAGACGTGCTGACGATGCGCCTCATCGACGGTCTAAGCTTCGCAGACATCGGAACAGTCCTGGGAAAAACGTCTGGAAATGTGCGAGTTATGTTCCATCGAGCGCTAAAAGCTCTTGATAGCATCATCAAAGAATAAGTCACATGAACCAACGCGAATTTCAGCGCAAGCTGCAATCCATCCGAAGCACGGAACGCGGGATCACTCCAGATCCAGCGTGGATTTCGCGTACCCGTGAAACATTGCTCATGCAGGTCTCTAACGGTCTCTCTGCTAAGCCCGCTCCTGCCGGTCATCAACTCCGCGAATTCTGGCGCCGCTTCATTCCAACGCAGTGGCTCGATGTGGTGCGTGGCCCCGCTCTTGCTGTTATGTCGATCCTGGGAATTGTGGCGGGCGGATCGATCATGAGCGTATCGGCTGCCGAGCAGTCTCTACCAGGAGATTTTCTTTATCCAGTTAAGCTTGCAGGAGAGCAGACACAGCTCATCTTTGCAAAATCAAAATCAGAAAAGATCAAGCTCAAAACAGGATTTGTTGAAAAACGCGTAAAAGAGATTCAGGCAATCGCTGCTTCAAACGAACCAAAAAAAGGAGAACGTATCAAGGCGGCGGCTGAAACCTTGCGTAGAGATCTCGACACAGTAAAAAACCAGCTCACAGAAGTCTCGGATACAAAGAACCAAGATGACACGGTGGGACAGGTGGTGGAGGTGGCAAAATTAGTTGATCAAAAAAGCACGGAGGTGGCGGCAACACTCAAAGATGTGAAGTCGACATTGCCGGCAGAGGCGCAGGGAAAAGTGTCGGAGGTAGAAACAGCCGCGGTTGCTACAGGGGTAAAAGCATTGCAGGTACTCATTGACTCCCATGATCATCCTGATGCGCAGGGTGCCATCACATCTGACGAGCTCTCCAAATCAATCCAAGGAAAAGTAGATGGTATTCAGGATCAGATCACTTCCGCCACGCAAAAGATTATTCTAGCGAATGCGACAACCGGAACAGAAGTGGCACTCACCGCATCGTCAACGCTTCTCACGCTCAACGCTTCAACGAGTTCCGCAGCCGCACCACTCATCCAAATCAAGAACGCGCAGCATTCGCTTGAAGAAGCGAAGCAATCACTGCAAGAAAATAACTTAGACGGCGTCAGGGATAGGCTCGGTGATGCCGCCAAAGCGGTGAGTGTCGCGGAAACGGTCGCCGACGCCACCATGACTCCTCCAGTAGCAACAACGTCCACGCTACCAATCGTTCCGGTGCCTACGCCTTCCAGCGCGGCATCAGCTACCGGTACTGCCGCCACAAGCACGTCAACAACCAGTACACCCCCTTCTCCAATGCCAGATCCGAAAAAAGCTACGCCAGGAGGCTGATCCTCCGGGTTCCTTCTCCACTCGCTTGGGTGCTCAAGATTCTGTCTCGAGTCTCAAGACGAGTGGGGAACGTCCGATGAACTATCGGAGAACCTTTGCTCGCTTGTGTTCGGTCTGCATTCCGGTGGACCCTAGAAAGGTCGAGTGTTGGCTAAAAACCAATACGGTCCGCCTTCTTATTCTCATCTTTTTTTTCCGAATTAATCGGAAGAAACGAACCTATTTACGGTTCATTATGAGCCAAATTCTTAAGAAAACCCTTTCGGGCGTTGCTTCCCTTACGACCATCTTGTGGTCCGTGAGCGGTGGCTTGCTCGCACTTCCTGGCGTCGCTTCCGCTGCAACAATCTCTGCGGGCGACCTCATCAAGGCTTCCGGTCCAGCCGTGTACTACTACGCCGCTGACTCGAAGCGCTACGTGTTCCCTAACGAAACGACCTACAAGTCTTGGTACGCTGACTTTTCCTCCGTCAAAACGATTTCTGACGCGGAATTGGCTGCTATCATGATCGGTGGGAACGTTACCCTCCGCTCCGGTACCAAACTCGTGAAAATCACCACGGATCCTAAAGTCTACGCGGTCGCTCCAAACGGAACGCTTCGCTGGATCGAATCCGAGGCTGTTGCCACGGCTTTGTACGGCTCCAACTGGGCCCGCCGCGTGGTCGATGTACCAGACGCCTTCTTCGTGAACTACACGGTCGGCTCTTCGGTATCCACCCCTGTGCACCCAGACGGTTCTCTCGTCATGTACGCAGGTTCCTCTGATAAGTACGTTGTGTGGGGTGGCATGAAGCGCAAGCTTTCCGATGCTGCTTTCGCTGCAAACGGCTTCCAGATGTCTGATGTGATCGTCACGACGGCTGTCTACCCAGACGGCACGGCTGTGTCCGGTCGCGAAGACGCTCTCGCCAACACGGTTGGTGCTAGCGGTTCCTCCAGCACCCCAGTCGGTGGTGCTCTCTCCGTCTCTTTGGCTTCCGACACGCCAGCTGGTGTGACGTTGCCTAAGAACGCTGCAAGCGCTCAACTCGCTAAATTCAACCTCATGGCTGGATCTGGTGCAGTGAGCGTGACCGGCTTGCGCTTCCACCGCGTTGGTATCGGTGCAACCACCGATTTCTCCAACGTGTACGTGTATGATGCAAACGGTACTCGTTTGACGACGGGTCGCACGATTAACTCCACCACCAACATGGTTGAGTTCAACTCGTTGCACTTGAACGTCGCTGCTGGTCAGACTGTTTCCGTGGTGCTTGTCGGCGACCTCGTTGGCGGTTCTTCCATGACGACGGGCGGTCAGCACTCCTTTGAATTGGTTGACGCCGCTTCGGTGGTGGTCACTGGTTCTTCCACGGTTTCCGGTTCCTTCCCTGTGCGCGGCAACGTGTTCACGGTTGGTACTGCTAGCGCAGGTACGATCACGGTCGAAAAGGGCAACACCCTTTCCAACCCAAACATCGGCGCTATGGAAGCTGATGTAGCTAGCTTCAAACTCACGGCTAACAGCCATGACATCGAAGTCCGCCGCATTACCTTGCTTGAAGCCGGTTCGATTTCCAACTCCGATTTGAGCAACCTCAAGCTCTACCAGGGTGCTACGGTCGTCGCTACGACGCCTTCCCTCTCTGGTGACAAGGTCGTCTTGAACTTCGTGCCACCTTACGTGATCACGAACGGTACAAGCCGCATCTTTAACTTGAAAGCTCAGGTTGCTGGTCGCTCTGCTCGCATCATTCGCTCGTACGTTGAGTACGCTACGGATGTGTACGCAGTTGATCGCACCTACAACACAGGCGCTGCTGCTACGATCTCGGCCTACGATGGTTCCGATGGTTCTGCAAGCGACTGTGCGGTCGGTACAAAGGAAAGCTGTGTGACGACCCAGGGTGGTCAGCTCACGGTGACCTTCAATGGCCCAACGTCTGCAAACGTCTCTCGTGGCGCTCAAGATGTTGTGTTGTATCGCTTCTCGCTCGCTTCGCCTGAGAGCAACCTCGAAGTTCGCAACTTGCGCTTCCATCTTGCTAGCACGAACAGCGGTAAGTTGCGCGGTGCCTCTGGTACAGATTACTTCACCGACATTAAGGTGAAGAACATGGCAACGGGTGCTACGGTAATGGGCCCAACCTCGTTACCTTCCACTTTGACGGACGCAATCACGCTCGCTGATTCGTTCACGATTCCACAAGGCCAGATCTTAGATCTTGCTATCACGGCTGATCTTTCGAACTCGCAAGACGCTGATGGCAACTTCTACTCCAACGCCATGGGTAACAGCACGAGCACGTACCAAGTAACATTGGGCCACTCTGGTGCTATCTTCACCTCTTCCGATATCCGCATCACGGACACGGGCGAATACTTGGCTACGTCCAAGATCGTCCCCAACACGTCGATTGTTGGTAACAGCATGACGGTGAAATCTTCCAGCTTGACCTTGGCTTTGGCTTCCTCGCCAAGCTCCGGTACGGTTGTGAAGAACGCAACGATGGTTCCTGCTGCGGGCTTCTTGCTCACGGCTGGCAGCCAAGCTGACTCCGTTGTTACGGCTGTCACCTTGAAGGCTGTAGGATCCGTTGATGGCGGTACGTATGCTCTCGCAACGGCTGCGAATGTCGTGACGGGCTGTGCGTTGTTCGACGGGGACACGCAACTCGGTCAGTCCCGCGCTCCAGACGCTACGACGGGTGAAATGTCCATCACGAGCTTGAATCTCAGCATTCCACATGGCACGTCCAAGACATTGGTGGCCAAGTGTACGACGGATTCAGCAATCACTTACGCTTCTGGCGATCGCTTCGCGGTCGGTATCAGCGCAGTGACGGCTCAGGACACAAGCGCTAACTCGGTCTCGGTTTCCGTTCCGCCCGCCGTCAGCGCTCAATACGCTGCTGGTACGGGTGCTCGCGTATACCAGACTGTAATTAGCGGCGGTACGCTCACGATCGCTACGAGTGGTCTTCGCACCTCCACCATCTTGGTGAGCGGTACGGACACGTGGCAGAACGTGGCTGAATATCGCGCAACGGCTCAGAACGAGGACCTCCGCATCGAAAAGATCGCGGTTTCTTCCACGAACGACGCCGCTGCTTACACGCAAATCGCTATCGCGGTCGACGGTGCTGTTAAGGGCTGGGATGTTCTTCCTTCCGGTTCTGGCAAGTACAAGACGATCGACTTCAGCTCGAGCCCAATCACGGTAACGCGCAACACGTCCGCTAACTTCCAACTCTGGGCTAAGCTCGCTCAATCGCAAGCTTCCTCCACGGTCGGTCAAGCTACGTCCGGCGTTGCTCGCACGGGTGCTCTTGCAGGTCTCGGTATCGCAAGTGGTATCACCTCTGGTGATGACGCTTGGAACAGCGACTACAACGACAAGTTGAACATCCGCGCCGTCGGTATTGGCTCGGGTAACCTTGTCTACGCTACGAGCTCTGTCATGGGTCAGGCTGTGTCCGGCAACAACTTCGTTGTTCGCAAGACCAAGCCAACGATCACACGTCAGACATTGAGCACGACGACGCTCGCTTCTGGTCAACAAATGGACTTGTACAAGTTCCAGGTGTCGGCTGACGCAGGTGGCGCTTTGGCTCTTAAGAAAGTGACGTTCGCTCTCACGACGACCACATCCACCGGCTCACTCAGCTTGTCCAACTTCCGCATCCGCCGTGGATCCACGGAATTGCCAACGACCAGTGTGGATATCGTCGACGGCAACGGCACTAACATCGAAGCTGGAGCAATTAGCACCAGCACCACTTCCAAGCGTGTCATTGTCCACTTCGACAACGGCTCCGCTGGTAGTGAAGAATCCGTGTCCGGTTCTGGTAACGTCTACACCTTGGTTGCTACGGTTGGTGGCACCCTCGTTGCAGGCGACCAGGTCACGACGTCGCTCGATCGTACGAACGACACCGCTCTCGTTGCAGCTGGCTACTTGACGGCTTCGGCATCAGGTTCAACGCCTGCGCCAAACCTCACGGCTGCTGCAGCTCCAGGCGGCACGGTAACGGCTGCTGACTTCATCTGGTCGGACATCTCCGAGATTCCACACTCTGATGCAGTTGGCGCTTCTGGCGGTTCCTACGACTGGACCAACGGGTACCAGGTAGAGGACATGACCCAGTCCCAGAGCTTGAGCAAATAAGCTTTGCTTAGCTCGTCTGCGGCCTTAACCGGTCGTAGCACAAACCCCCCGGTACAACACCGGGGGGTTTTGGTATTTAAAAGCGCCCATGATACCGTAGGCCCATCTATGTCTCGTCAAAACATCATAAGCACTCTAAAAGCGATCGTGTTTGCTGGGATCTACGGCGGCCTCCTCATGCCACTCGTCTTTATCCCCGTCGTCATCTTTCCCTTCGTCTTCTCGAAGTTGATTTTTTTTCAGATCCTTATCGGCGTCACCTTTCCAGCCTACGTAGCGCTCGCTTGGATGGAGCCCGCTTACCGTCCAAAAAAACATCTTCTCTATTTTTCCATCCTCGCGTACTTCGTGGCTCTGGCGCTTTCAGCTATCTTCGGAGTAGACCCAATGCGTTCGTGGTGGGGGAACCAGGAACGCATGAACGGATTATTTACGCTTCTGCACTTTTTGGGCTGGCTAACGATGACCACCGCTTTGGTTACGCGCTGGGAGCAGTGGCGAAAGCTTTTAAACTACCAAGTAGCGCTCGCAGTGCTTATGGCTCTCGTTGCGATGTTGCAACGCGTCTACCCAAATCTATTACTCTTTCCAGCAAGCGAGCGTGTAGGTGGTCTTCTCGACAACCCTATCTACATGGGCGCATATCAGATCTTTAACCTATTCTTCTTGGCGCTTCTGGCGATCAAGGATCGTCGAGCTACCATGCGCATTTGGTACGGCGTCGCAACGGTTTTTGCGCTTATCGCGTTTTTTCTCGCGCAATCACGTGGTGCTCTCCTTGGTCTTGGGGCGGGGTTCGCGGCGTTCACAATTTATTACGCGCTATTCACGGCAAATCGCCGCGTGAGAGTAGCTGTGCTCAGTCTTCTGGCGCTATCTGTCGTTGGCTACGGTATCGTGTTCGCCTTTCGCGACACGGCATTCGTCCGCTCTACGCCGCTTGAGCGTCTAACGCATTTCGATACCTCGGCCTCCACGCGTCTCATTGCCTGGCAAATCGCCTGGAATGGCTTCAAAGAACGTCCGTTAACGGGTTGGGGATTGGATGATTTTCACATCCTTTTCAACCAAAAGTACAACCCGCAATCTCTGCGTTTTGGTCAGTACGAAACCTGGTTTGATCGCTCCCATAACACCATCCTGGATGTGCTCTCGATGACCGGCATCCTCGGCTTCATTACGTTCGCCTCCATCTTTGTCACGTTGTTCTACACCTCTTGGCGTGCCTTTAAAAAGGGATGGATCGATCTCCCGGTGTCGGCGGTGCTCGTCGCATTACCAATCGCCTACATCGTCCAGAACCTCTTCGTGTTCGATCATCCAGCCGCCTTCTCGATGAGCTACCTGCTCTTCGCGCTCGTAATCGCCTCCACGCGCGGAGAATTTGTGGGTAAAAAAGACAGCGAAGAAGAAGTTCATGCTGGCAAGAAACACGATACTCCATTAGTTGGTTTGGGAGTGTTGTATCTTGTAGCCTTCGTGCTCGTTTGGAACACCTCTATCCAGCCGTTCCAGGCTTCGCGCGCCGCGATCCTTGGGAGCCAGGCTTTCGCCGCTCGTCAGGAGGATGTCGCGTATGATTTATACCGTGAATCGATGGACACATGGACGCCGTATCGCGATGAGCTGTCGTTTCTCACGGGTCGTGACATTATCACGCTTTCAGCACAGGGCACGTTAAATCGCTACAAACGCTGGAAGGACTTCTATCAGCTCGCAAAAGAGGCGAGCGAAGAAGAGTTGAGCCGCCATCCAAAAAACACGCACCCACAGTTTTTGTATGCGCGATTACTACACGAAATGGCGCCTACGCTAGGCATCAGTCCCGCGGAAGTAGAGCAACGCTACAAAATTGCCATCGAAACAAGTCCAAAACGTCAGCAGGTCTACTACAGTCTCGCGCGTCTCTATTTTCAGACGCGTCGGCCAGAGCTCGCGATCGACATCTACCGCAAGGTAAAAGACTTTGATCCAGACTTTGGCGAAGGGCATTGGACGCTTGGACTATCCCTGATGTACGACGTGAGCAAGAAGGATGAAGGGGCAAAGGAAATCATCGCTTCCCAAACTGTGACGATCCCATATAATCCACAAGATCAGCGCGAAATTGAGCCACTCGTCGATGCCTATCTGATCACGAAAGATGATCAGGGCTTACGTGCTCTCGTGGGTCGCTTGGACAAGCTTCCGCAAGCGGATGCAACGACATATGCAAAGCTGGCGCATAAGTTGCAGGACGCTGGTAAGAACGATGTACGCGATGCGGTGCTGGCATACGGTCAATCCGTTGATGAACGCACACGTCACGTCTTCGACAACCCGGCGCTTCTCAATCAGGGGCAGACGCCGTCAGCAGCTCCGCAAGCCGCTTCGCCGCCACCGCAGGTCGCCACCAACACAGTACCTACCAGCATGATTCGAAAATAAGCAAGACAAAATCGCCCTCAAAAATGAGGGCGATTTTTTATCCATGGCCGGTATCTTGGTTAGGCCAATGTCTCAGCGTTTTTTCGCAGCGTCTCTTCAAGAGGAAAGTCTCGAGCAACCCGATCATGAGCTAGCTGTCCCAACGTCGTTCGTTTGTCGGTCTGCTGCAAAGCATTCTCCATCGCCTTCGCCAACGCAATCGGATCTTGCGCCGGCACGATCCATCCAGCGCTCTTGAGGAGCCACGCATTCGCTCCCACATCCGTTGCGATGCAAGGAAGTCCTGCCGCCATCGCTTCCAAAAGCGCCCACGACATCCCTTCTTTTGCAGAAGGAAGGACGAATACATCGAATCCGCGAAGAAGACTGGAGGCGCTGGGGATGGCACCGGAAAGATGGACAACATCTGCAAGATGAAGTTCGCGGCGTTTCTGTTCGATGGTAGCTCGTTCCATTCCTTCGCCCACGAGCACGAATCGTGCCTCAGGATGTTTTGTGTGGACAAGCGCGCAGGCCTCAAGATAACGAGGTAAATCCTTGGCGGGAAATAGATTCGCAATAGTTCCAAAGACAAAAGGCTTGATATCGAGAGCGAGCTTATTTCGAGCCTCCTCCCGTGACAAAAGGCGAGCCTCTAGTCGCGGAAGATCGATGCCATTCGGAATAGTGGTGAGTAAAGTGCGTGGAAGGATGTTGAGCGAGCGAGCTACCGCCTCATCACCCGGATGTACGCAGATGATCACGTCCTTGAGGCGAGCGGAAAGTTGTTCAGCGACGCGATATATCCAGCGCGTAAGAGGGGAGAGCGGTTCCAAGAATGTCCACCCACCGATGCGGTACGCAACGCGGGGGACATGTACTAGACGCGCAGCTATCGAGCCAATCACCCCCATCTTGCTGCTATTAAGATGAACGGCGTCGGGAGAAGTGTCTTTTAGGACGCGTCTCAATTCAAGAACGGCGAGGATGTCGTGCCAAGGGTGGATAGCGCGACGTGTATGCGAGAGTCGTATCGTTGGAATGCCTTCTTTCGCACACCGTTCAAAGAGCCAGGCTCCTTCGCCGGCCAGAAGCGTAACACGATGTCCATCGTTCTGTAGATATTTCGCAAACATCAGCAAAAATTCCTGCACACCCCCTTGTTCCGCCAGGGTGACGGCGAGCGCGATGTGGCGTTTTGCTTGGTTCATGGAAGTAGGATAGGCTCTTAATGAGAGAGTAGGCAAATGCTTACCCCATATTTCCTCATATTTATGTGTGGCATCGCGGGCATGTGGCGCTGGGACGGTCGTCCGGTCGAAGAAGACCGGTTGCGGTTGATGGCCGGAGCGATTGCTGATCGTGGGCCTGACGGAGAGGGTATTTGGACAGAAGGTGGTATTGGACTCGCACACAGACGTCTAGCAATTATTGACGTTTCTGCTCGCGGTGCTCAGCCGATGGTGTCTGCAGATGAGCGCTATGTGGTCACCTTCAACGGAGAGATCTACAACTACCAAGACCTCCGTCGTGATTGCGAAGAGCGTGGCAACATCTTCCGCTCAGACTCAGACACAGAGGTTTTACTTCATCTCTACGCACGAAAAGGGGAGAAGATGCTCGCGGATCTGCGTGGTATGTTTGCGTTTGCGATCTGGGATCGCGAAACACGTCGTCTCTTTGTCGCTCGTGACCGCTTGGGCAAGAAGCCGTTTTTCTATAAGCGTGAGGGGAGTGAGTTCTCGTTCGCTTCCGATATACGCGCACTAACGCTTGGTGATCAACGTCCATCGATTGACTGGAGCGCCGTCCGCGTATTCCTTGGTCTCCAGTACGTTCCGGCTCCTATGACGGGCTTTGCAGGGATCGAGTGTCTTCCGCCTGGCTACGCGGGGGTACTGGAGAATGGTTCATGGCGAACGTGGAAATACGATGACGTGCTCACGAGCGAGTCCTTCGGCGGAACATTCACCGAAGCAAAGGAGCGGATCACCTCGTTGCTCGAGGAATCTGTTCGTCTGCGGTTGATGGCTTCGGATGTTCCTGTCGGCGCCTTTTTATCGGGAGGAGTGGATTCATCCGCGGTTGTATCGCTCATGATGCGCCACGCGGCAAAGCCTATTTCAACCTTCACGATGGGATTCCCTTCCATTGGTTTTGACGAACGTGAGCAGGCGGCGGCATTCGCAAAACAGCTAGGCACAGATCACCACGCGTTCGAAGTCCAGGGGACGCACGCAGCCGAGATGGTTGATACGCTCGTCGATCTTTACGCTGCGCCCTATGCGGATTCCTCGGCGTTGCCCACCTGGATGCTCGCGCGAGAAACGGCGAAGCACGTCAAAGTCGTGCTCACAGGCGACGGGGCGGATGAGCTCTTCGCCGGATACCGTCGTCATGCTCACCTCGCACGCGCGCTCTGGCTCGCGCGTCACGGAGCCGTCTCGCTCACGCCCTGGCTTGAGCTCACGGGTCAGCTCATGAAGGATGCGCGTCTCACTCGTTTCGCACGAACGCTATACGCAACGCACAAGAATCCCCAAAAAGGCTACGCAGCTCTATTTACGGGCGCTTATTTCTCCTCGGTAGACGAGGGTTGGTTATTACAAAAAGACTTTGCAGCGCAAACGGCTTCGATGTCAGCGGAAGGGTGGATGGCGGAGCGCCTGCAAGGAAAGGATCCGATCATGGCGGCTCTGTCTTTCGATCGTTCTTCCTACTTGCCGGATGACCTCAACGTAAAGATGGACCGTGCCACCATGGCCCATGGGCTCGAGGCGCGTGCTCCATTTCTCGATCAGGAGCTTGTGCGCTTTGTCTCATCATTGCCAACGGAATGGCTTCTCCACCGTGGGCGCGGAAAATATATCCTCAAGGAAGCGTTAAAGGGCGTGGTGCCAAAAGAGGTGCTCTCGCGCAAAAAACGCGGCTTCCAAGTCCCGCTCGCACGTTGGTTTAGGGGTGAATTACGGCCGCTCATTGTCGAGCGCTGTCTCGCTTCAGGAAGCTCGTTGCAGCAAGTCTGTGACCCAGTCTCAGTCAAGCGATTATTGGAAGAAAATGATCGTGGAACGGATCACGGCAATCGGCTGTGGATGTTGCTGACGCTCGCGACCTGGTTAAATAAAAATAGTTGATTTTTTGGCTCGTTTTCGCTAAGCTTCGGTCATCTATGGCTGCACGAAAACGCGTATTAGTGACAGGAGGAGCGGGGTTCGTGGGGTCGCATCTGTGCGATCGTCTCATAAACGATGGTCACGAGGTGATTTGTTTGGATAATCTCATGACGGGCTCTGCCAAAAACGTGGAGCATCTCGTCGGCAACCCAAGTTTTTCCTTCGTAAAACAAAACGTGCAGCAGCCTTTTTCCGCCCAAGTTGATTGGATTTTTAACCTTGCTTGCCCAGCCTCGCCCGTCCACTACCACTCCGACCCCGTCGAAACCGTCCGCACGAACGTATTGGGCATGATTAACATGCTCGATTTAGCGCGTTCGACCGGCGCACGCATCCTGCAAGCCTCCACGTCCGAAGTCTACGGCGACCCTCTCGAACATCCACAAAGAGAGACGTACTGGGGAAACGTCAATCCAATCTCGCGTCGCGCATGTTACGACGAGGGAAAGCGTTGCGCAGAAACATTGTGTTTTGACTATCATCGCGAGTTTGGCGTCGACATCCGTGTGATCCGCATCTTCAATACCTACGGTCCACGCATGGCAAAAGATGACGGCCGCGTCGTTTCAAATTTCATACTTCAGGCGTTGCGTGGCGAAGATCTCACCATCTACGGCACCGGCAAACAAACGCGCTCCTTCCAGTACGTCGACGATCTCATCGAAGGCATGGTCCGGATGATGCAGGTCGAAAACTTTGTTGGTCCTATTAACATCGGAAACCCTGGTGAATTCACGATGGATGAATTTGCAGACCTCGTGATCAGTATGACGGGCACATCCGCTCGGGCAAAACATGAGCCCGGTCCACGCGTCTACAGCGAATATGATGTGCGTCAGCGTAAGCCAGACATCTCGCTCGCCAAAGAGAAGTTGGATTGGGAGCCTAAGATCCCGCTACGAAAAGGACTTGAGAAGACAATTGAGTACTTCAGAAAAGTAGCCTAACGCATCTCTAATCCTATGCAAAAACGCGCCCTCATTTTTTCGACAGCCTACTTTCCTCTCGTGGGAGGAGCAGAAGTTGCTATGAAAGAAGTCACAGATCGTCTACCAAATTGGCAGTTCGATTTATTCTGCGCCAAAATTAAACCAGGCCTCTCGCGTACGGAGCGCATCGGAAATGTGACGGTGCACCGCTGCGGATTCGGTCACCCAATCGACAAATACCTCTTGCCGATCACGGGAGTATGGCGAGCGTTGAGCGTCGGCGGAATCGGCTACCAAGGACCAATCTGGTCGCTCATGGCGAGTTACGGTGGATTCGCGGCACTTGCCTACACGTGGGTAAAGCCGTCTGCGCGCATGTTGCTCACATTGCAAGAAGGTGACCCACTAGAACACTACGCTAAACGCACGGGAGCGCTCACGTTTTTGCACCAACAGATTTTTACACGCGCGAACTCTGTGCAGTCCATCAGCAAATTCCTAGCCGCCTGGGCAACCAAGATGGGATACAAGGGAACGCCGGAAGTTGTGCCAAATGGCGTGGACATAGCGCGATTTACAAAACGCATCTCCGCAGAAGAGCGTGCTCGTTTGCGTAAGGAGTTTGGATGTTCGGAATCGGACGTCGTGATTGTTACTGCCTCGCGCCTCACGCTAAAAAACGGCGTAGACGACATGATCCGTTCACTCACATTTTTGCCAACAAACTTCAAGGTCCTTATCGCCGGTGAAGGAGAAGACCGCGACAAACTCACCGCGCTTGTAGAGTCCAAAGGCGTAAAAGATCGTGTCGTCTTCCTCGGTACACGGGGCCATGGAGAGCTGCCAGGGATTTTACAATCGGCTGATATCTTTTGTCGTCCATCGTTATCGGAAGGATTGGGTAACGCCTTCTTGGAAGCGATGGCTTGTGGATTGCCTATCATTGGCACACCCGTTGGTGGCATCCCTGATTTCCTCGTTGATGGAGAGACGGGCGTCTTCTGCCAACCGCGTGACCCAGAGTCTTTAGCGAAGGCTGCTGCACGTATCCAATCCGAGGCCGGTCTTCGTGAGAAGTTGGTCCGTCAGGGAGAGGTATTGGTGCGTGAAGGGTATGGTTGGGACAATATCGCGAAACGAATTGATATGATGTTGGAGAAGGTAGGTGCGTAATCGGTGAATCGGTCTATGATCATCTACGAACGTGGAAACGCCGCAAAACAATCTATTTTTCTGGAGCTTGCAGCGCTCGCAAAAGAGCATCCACTTCGTGTGCTCGATCTAGCGTGTGGAGATGCTCGTTTTTGGAAGGGATTCTTGAATCAGTACACGAATGTTTCTGTAGTGGGCATAGACACGGATGGAGATGCGATCGCGCGTGGAAATAAAGAACACGCGCACCCAAAGCTCGAGCTCCGCATCTTCGACGCGCAACACCCTGTGATGGATGATCGTTTTGACGTAGTGGTAGCGTTTAGCGCCATCGAACACGTGGTAAACCGCGAGGCGTTTCTACAAACCGTCTGGCAGGCATTAGCGTCAGGGGGTGTGGCCTATTTAAATTACGACGTAGGGCATTTTCGTTCCCATAACATAAAAGAACGCCTAATGGTTCCTCTGAGCCAGCTACTCGCTCGTATAGGCTTTGAGGGTCCATACATGAAACGTGTAGATGATGACCTCTTTGCCGAGCAAGCGCGCAAGCAAGGATTCGTTATCCAGGGAACGCGCAAGCACAACCTCCACCCTCTCAAGGGCTTCATGCGTGGAAAATCAGACGAGATGATCGCGGCCTGGGTAGCCTTTGAAGATCGCTTGAACGAGCTATGTCCCGCCAAAGACCTCGACCGCGTGATGTGGTCAACAACGTTGATCGTAAAAAAACCATGAACATCCTCATTGCGACGGGCATCTATCCTCCCGAATCCGGTGGACCAGCTACCTACACGCACGACATTGCGCGAGCGTTCGTTGAGCGTGGCCACAAAGTCACGGTCGTAACGTACGGAGAGCAGAAAACGCAGCGAGAACCATCGTTTGAGGTGAAGCGAGTATCTCGTCGCGGAGGAATATTTTTACGCTACGCACGCTATGCGTGGGCGCTATACCGCTTAGGCAAAAGCGTCGATGTTATATTTGCGCAGGGAGCTGTTTCCGAAGGTGTGCCAGCAGCACTTGTAGCCAAGATCCTCGGAAAAAAACTGGTCATGCGCATCCCTGGTGACTATGCCTGGGAAATGGGAATGCAGATTCTGCCAAAAGAAACAGAGTCTTCGCTTGATCGATTCCTCACGCATCGTCATGGCGGTCGAGTAGGTATCTACGAACGTCTTGAGCGCTGGGCAAGTCGCTCGGCGACATCTCTCGTCGCTCCAAGTCAGTACATTCGTTCCGTGGTACTGCGCTGGGGAGTATTTCAAGAACGTGTCCAGGTGATAAAAAACGCGATCCAACCGCTCCCAAAAACGGCGGGACGTGCTCGCGTACGCCAACGGTTTGACGTCGAAGACAAGATCGTCTGCTTCACACCGGTGCGTGCTGTGCCGTGGAAGGGTGTCGGCGATCTCATCTCCTGGTGGCACCGCTTGCCATCGACACATGTCTTGGTTGTAGCGAGTGACGGTCCTGAGCTTGCTACATGGAAAGCCCTCGCTCTCCGTGAAGGGTTGCAGGATCGTGTTCGTTTTTTAGGAAGGATTGATCGTCAAGCAATGGCCGAGTGGTATGACGCAGCAGACGTGTTTATCTTGCATACGGGCTACGAAGGTTATCCTCACACCGTGCCAGAAGCGGCTTCAAGAGGATTGTCATGCCTCGTAAGTGATCAAGGCGGAAATCCAGAAACCAAAGAAGAGTTTGGTGAGCGTGTCACCATTCTTCCATATCAAGATCGTGATGCATGGGTAGCTGCTATTGGTGCTATCACGCCTAGAACCGCGTCTATAACAGACGTCGCTTCTCCATGGACGCATGCGCAGATGGTGGATGATGTAGAGCACGTTCTGCAATCCGCAGCGCAGCCAAGTGAACAAGACCCTATGCGCGTGCTCATGCTCGGATACGAACGAGAGCTCCTAAAAACCGAGTCGGAAACATTCGCGCGCGTCTCTTCGCTCGCGGGAAGTGGCGTGTCTCTTTCGTCACTTATTTTGGCGCGCGTGCCAGAAAGTGTAGAGCTCGAACGAGATGGGCTGCGCGTACAGGCATTCGCGGGCGGTTCGTTGCGTCGAGTGTATCAAGCGGTCCGCGCAGGCATTCGCGAAGCAAAAAAATTACCCGGACGAACACTTGTCTCCGCGCAAGATCCGTTCGTGGCAGGATGGATCGGTTACGTGATTTCCCGTTGGACAAATCAACCGCTCGAAGTTCAGGAGCATGGAGATTTTTGGTCGGGTGAATGGGTAAAAGAACGATTCACGCATCGCTTCTGGTCGTTTCTCGGTCTCATGCTTCTTCGTCGAGCGGAACGTATACGTGTTGTGAGTGAGCGTGTAAAAGAGCATCTCATCTCACGTGGTGTCGCCTCGACGAAGATCGCCGTGATCCCTGTTGCACAGGATCTTGAAGCGTTGCTCGCACGTGAAGAGAGTTCGGCGCAAGAAGGTCATCCGTTCACCTTCATCGCTCCTTGTCGATTTGTAGAGCAAAAAGGATTGGACGTGTTGCTGGAAGCGTTTGCTCTAGTGCGATCGCGTAGCGTGGACGCGCGGCTCTTGATCGTGGGGTCTGGTCCACTGGAATCATGGTTACACGAAACAATCCACGCCAAAGGGCTCGCGGATCATGTCAGTATGCGCGGATGGATGGCATCGCAAGATCTATGGGAGGATGCGCATGGTCTAGTCTTATCTTCGCGCTATGAAGGCTGGGGGAGAACGATCGTGGAAGCGATGGCTGCAGGCGTTCCTGTGGTAACTACGGACGTTGGCTGCGTTGGCTCATTTTTTCGACCAAATATCGATGGATTGATAGCTCCGGTTGGAAATGCCCAAGTATTGTCGGAACAAATGGAGCGCATGATCGCGAATCCTGCTTCGCGCGAAAAAATGTGCAAGGCGGCACGCGAACAAGCTCGATCGTTGTCTACGCGCGCCATGTTGCACGATGCGCAACGCGAGGGATGGCAGACGGTGGTAAGCGCTCCTGTATCGAACTCAGAATCGATCCGATTCGAGCTTTGGGTGGTTGCATTCGTGCTCTTTGCGATTGCGACACGCGCCTTGTCCGTTGTCTTATTTCACAACCAACTCCTGTATCGTGAGTTAGGTTTTTACACCCTGGTGGATCGCTGGTTCCACGGCTACGGATACAGCTTTGCCGCACAACTGGGCTGTGCATCCGCCTATCGCTCGCCGGGCTTCCTGTTCTTTTTGACGGCGCTCTACAGTGTATTTAGTCCAGCAAACACGTGGGCACAAGCTATCGCGCAAAACATCTTCGTCATCGGCGCACTTTGGCTCACATATGTCGTGGGTAAGCGGTTCGTTGGTCCACGCGCAGCTCTTGTGGGGGCGTTTCTGATGGCTTGTTATCCCTACACGTTCTACCACTACACGCAGTACTACCATACGTTCCTCCAGGCCTTCTTTCTATTGCTCGTCATGTGGTGCGTGCTTCGTCTCGACGAAACGCGTCGCGTGGGATACGCCTTTGCGTCAGGTCTAGCGATCGGTGTGTTGGCGTATGTGCAAGGAACGATTCTGGCAGCAACGCCCTTCATCGCGCTCTGGATCTTGTGGCGTCTCTGGCCAGAGTGGAAACGCGCGGTGTTATTCGTCGGGATCATGGCTATCTGCTCCGCCGGCCTCATCGCTCCGTGGACCTATCGAAACTGGAAGATATTCCATCACTTTGTACCGCTTACGACGGATGTTGGTCTCGCGATGTTTAAGGCGAATAACGAGAATATCGGCATGCTAACATCGCTAGGATACCCGCAAGAAATGGTAGGGGAGGCGATGGCATCGTCAACAAATCCACTGTATTTTCAATATCGATTGCCAGCAGATCTTGAAGCATCCTTCGCAGCGCAAGGGGTGTTGCGTCCATCTATCTTCTGGACAGAATGGCATCCTCGTGAACCAACAGGGCGCGTAGATACGTGTTCGAATCTCGGCCCGTTGAATGAGTACGAGTACAACCAGTACTGGAGTGGGAAGGCAAAAGATTGGCTAAGAGCAAACTGGCTTACAGAGGGATGGAGGTTGCAGGTACAAAAAGTGTCTACGTTCTGGCGACCAGGGCTCTTTCCGTACGTAAAAACAGGAGCTCCGTGGAGCTTCGCTGGGAATCCGTTTAAAGAATGGCTGGCGCGGATATCGGTAGCTGGATCCATGTTCGTAGTGATTGTATTTGGATGGATCGGCGTCGTTTTCGCGCTCCGTCGTCGAGAGAAGACGGTCTGGCTTCCGCTCGCACTCTTTCTGGTTTACACCTTCTTACACAGTCTCCTAGCGGGGTATACTAAATATCGCATGCCACTTGATCATCTCATGGCGGCATATGCCGGTTGGTCGCTTGTGCAGATCTGGGATTGGTTGAGGGGTCGTTACACATCTTCTTGATATATGTGCGGATTCGCTGGCTTTACGGGACCGAATGATCCCGCTCTCCTCACCCGTATGGGGGAGCGTATTGCGCAGCGCGGACCAGATCAGTATGGACGATACGAGCAAGATAGAATCTCCCTCACGCACGCACGTTTGTCTATCATCGATCTTTCTGAAGCGGGTCGACAACCAATGCGGACAACGGACGGACGCTACACGATCGTATACAACGGCGAGCTCTATAACTTCAAGGCATTGCGTGAAGAATATACGCGAGAGGGATTCGCATTTCGGACGCAAACAGATACAGAAGTCTTTCTCGCCTCGCTTGCATTGCATGGCTTGCAGGATCTGGAGCACATGCACGGTATATTCGCGTTCGTGATATGGGACGCGGTGGAAAAACGCCTGTTCGCAGCACGTGACCGCATGGGAATAAAGCCGCTCTACTTCGCTAAGCGAGGAAAGGAGATTGGATTTGCGAGTGAGATTAAGGGGTTGCTTCCATGGACAGGGCCTTGCCGAGAAAACAAGGAAGCGCGCTCAATGTATTTGGCATTGGGATACGTTCCTGGTCCGAGAACCATGTTTGAAGGAATTAGCTCCCTAGCACCGGGGCATCTTTACCAGTGGCAGGGTGGTGTTGAAACATTGACTCCCTACAAAAAAGAGGAGGTAACTTCTTCCGTCGAAAAGACCTACTCGCATAGTCAGGCAATCACGCAACTACAGATGCTTGTGGACGATTCCGTTCGATCGCAACTCGTTGGAGATAGGCCTGTGGGTCTCTTCTTATCCGGTGGATGGGATTCGAGTGTGATCGCGGAGTCGATGAGGCGTGCAGAGCCGGAAGCATCGATTGAAGCGTTTACGGTGAGGTTTGCTCACGACACGGACGACCAAAAATTTAATCAAGACGCGGATCTAGCAAGGAAAACCGCGCAAGCATTGAATATTAATCATCATGAGGTCGTCCTCTCTGCGGAAGATGTTATCGAGCGCGCTGACCAAATTGCCTTCGCGCTCGACCAGCCAACCGCAAATCATTCCGTCTACGCGCTTGATAAAGTTGCGGCTCTCGCAAAAACAAAAGTGTCGATCGTTCTCTCTGGCGATGGGGGAGACGAGTCATTCGGAGGGTATCCACGATACGCCTTTGCGGAACGGATGAAATGGCTGATGTGGATTCCTACAAGTGTTCGAAGAGGTTTTGTGCGCTTGCTGAGTGTATCTCCATGGGTGCGTGCGCACGCCGATGCTCTTGAAGCGCGGTCAATGGCCGGGTTATTTGCCTCGTTTCACGCGGCTCCATCTCGTCAGTTGTCTCGATGGTTTCCAGGTGTGGCAGATGCCTTCGTCTCAGCTGAAGAAGCATTCGCCGAACAAGGAGCATCTCTCGATGTTTTTAAAAAAGATATGGTGACGGCATTCATGGCGGTTGACCGCGCTCTTTGGTTGCGCGACGACGCATTTCCGCGCGCAGATCGCATGACGATGCTCCACGGTCTCGAGGCCCGTGTTCCACTCACGGATGACGCACTTGTCGCTTTCGCCTCTTCGCTACCTGCGCACGTGCACGTGTCGCATGGAACGCTGAAGTGCTTGTGGCGAGAAGCGTTCGCAGATCGTGTTCAACCAGAGGTGCGTACGCTTCCAAAGCGCGGATGGTTCCCGCCAACAGCAAAATGGCTACGCGCCGGATTGCATGATTGGGCCAAGGCTATTATCGAGGAGGCCATCCAGGAGCACGCTTGGATGGATGGAGGGGTTATTCGAAGCGCCTTTAAGAATCACGTAGAGAAGAGAGGGTACTATCTCCACGAGCTTTGGACGGTCATCGGGTATCAGCTGTGGTGGCGAGCCTATCGTGAAGATATAATTGTATGAAGATAACATACATAGAAAACGTTCGGTT
>CAZLPD010000010.1:33061-34672 GCA_964561355.1 uncultured Gammaproteobacteria bacterium | reverse complement strand
GAAAACCATTCGTACGGTACGATGATGATGACTTCTACCGTTGAGTTTTCTGGATGCTTTTCTTGCCACTCTGGATCCTTGGCGGCGGGGAAGGAGATGTAAGCAACAGGGAGAGTGCTATCGATAGTTTTGTAAGCGGCCTGGCTCTTTTCGTGATTGTATTCTGGTGGAAACACCCAGTAGTTGCAGGCAGGGAGCTTGAGGTCTTTGGCGGAGCCTTTGAGACCGAGGTAGAGACCGATGTGGGCGGCGGATGGTTCGAGCTGCGCCACTTTTTCTTTGAGGTTGTGCTGTGCTTGTACTTCTGGTGAAAGGAGGCGCGAGAAGGTGTTGATGACACCGGCATCACTGATCACGATGTCGGCGTGGAGGCGCTTTCCGTCCATCATTTCGACACCAATTGCTTTGTTGTTTTCGACGAGGATTTGTTTGACGTCGGCGTAGAAGAGCACGGAGCCGCCGGCTTGTTCGATGACGGGAACGATGGTTTGTGCGATGCGGCCAGCGCCACCGACAGGGTATCCAGCGCCTTCCATGTAGTGGTTGGCGAGGAGGGCGTGCATGTAGAAGCTGCTCTTCGATGGGAGGAGTCCGTAGTCGCCGTATTGCGCGGTGAGAACGCCGATTAGCTTCTCGTTACTTGTGAGGCTTTGTAGGACTTCAAGCGTTGTTTTGTCGGAGTGCTTGAGGACGTTGCGGCGCAAGAACGATCCGACAATGTTTGCGAGGAATGGGGGGATGACTTTTTCTACGTAGTAGCTCACGCCAATGTTTTCTACTTCCTCGAGGAGTTTGAAGTAGGCGTCGATGGATGTGTGGTCTTTTGCGTCCGGAAAGTATTTCTTGAGAGCGGCACGAAGGTTCTCTTTGCCACGGACGAAGTGAAATGCTTCGTTACCAAACACAGCACGATCGTATATATCATCAAGCGGCGCCCACTTGAGTTGGTTGTTAGTGATGTAGTTGAAGAGTTTGTTGAGAGTCGTACCTGGAATGTGGACCTGGCCTACGTAGTGGAGCCCCACGTCCCATGTGTAGCCCTTGCGTTGAAAGGTGTGGGTGTAGCCGCCAACTTCGTAGTGACGTTCGAGCATGAGGACCTTTTTTCCGGCTTTCGCGAGCAAGGCGGCGGCACCCAATCCGCCGATCCCTGAGCCAATCATGATGGCGTCGTAATGATCCGCGTGTCCTTTGAAGTCTTGGTACAGATGGCCATTCATAGTATTTGTGGGAAAATATGAGCGTATCATAGGGGAATACGTGCATGTTTACCACAATTCGTAAAGGGTTATTGGTAGGGGATTGCAAAGAAAAACCCTCGGTTAAAACGAGGGTTTTTCTGGGCTAGGAGGATCTTTTCTTGAGGGATAGACGTTCGGTCAGTTGTTGAAATCCCTTCCCAATTCCCACGAAGAGGGCGAGCCAGAGGATGGTGGCGAGCGCTGGGGGGACTCGTGCGTAGAGGAAATCGTATCGATAGAGGAGTGGCCAGTGGAAGAGGTAGATTTCGTAGGAGTAGATTCCCATGAGGGCGAGGAATCGGCTTTCAAACGGTTTGAGCATGAAGAGCAGGATGAGGCTCGTCATGGTGATGAGGCTTTGTTTTTGTTC
>CAZLPD010000010.1:0-32961 GCA_964561355.1 uncultured Gammaproteobacteria bacterium | reverse complement strand
TGAGCATGAAGAGCAGGATGAGGCTCGTCATGGTGATGAGGCTTTGTTTTTGTTCTGGCCAGGCACCTTTGCCGATATCTGCGTGGACTGATCCGTAGGCGAAGTAAGCGAGTAGGACCGCTGATAAGATCCAGCGAAGAGCGAGCATTGCGCGCGGGTGTTCGTGTATGCTTGTGTGGAGTTTGTGTAGGCTGTGCTGAAACCACTGTTGTGCATGGAGTGCTGCACCGGCAACGGCTACGCCGAGTGGGAATGCGTACAGGTGTACGAGATACATTCCTTGCACACCTTCACCCACGAATGATGGGTAGACGTGCTTAGCGATGTATCGTTCGATGAGGGCCAAGACGATTGCGGAGACGATGGGGGCTCTTCTCCAGAATACGAGAGGGAAGAGTATGTAGTTGCCCACGATAAAGGTGAAGTACCAAAGAGGGGAGTTTATGCTCTCGTAGAGATCCGCCTTTGGAAAAAATCCGATGAAGCTTTGCCAGATAGTTGTTGGCGATCGCGTGATGTGTAGGAAGAGCCAGTCGGCGAGCAAGAGGATTGGTAAGATGATCCAGAGGGGAATGAAGATTTTTGAGAGGCGTTTCTTATAAAAACTAAGGATACCGTCGTGACGTTGCAGGGCGGAATGCGTGAGGCCGTATCCTGAGAGGAACAAGAAGACATTCACGCCCACGCCCGCGGAGATGGAGAGAGGGGAGAGGAACGAGTTGTCCGTGGTGAGGTAATAGCCGATGTGGGCAAATATCACGGCCAGGATTGCGACGCCTTTGAGCTCGGCGGATCGTTCTTTTGAGAGGGAAATGTCGCCATGCATACGGGAGGAGGCGAACACGGCGATCAAAAGAAACACGATGAACGTTTGCGTTTGGTGGAATGCGTCGGAAATGGGGACGATCATAAATGGATCCGTGGGAATTTGCAGGATAGGAACAGATGGGGCGCGTGTCAACGTTTTTTGTGGGATGGTTTTGGGGGAGTTTATTTGCTATATTTGACGCATGAATCCTCGCGATAATCTTGCTGTTCATGCGCTTCATGAGCCGTTGTCGGATCACCCCACTTCCTCCGGTTTTGGATTTCGTCCCGAAGACAGAATGTCCTATGTTCATACCGAGGAGCTGAAGGATTTTATTTTTGAGGGAGGGGTGCTTCCTCCGGCTTTGCGCAAAGAGCTCCTTTTTGCTCTTGAACATTCGGATGTAGCTCGGGTGCCCGTTGTTTCGTATCCTTCCACGCCCCCTGATGAACATCGTGTGCGTGGTTCTGGTGCAGAAGCTCGCGCTGTTTTTCATGCCAAAGTACTTCTTCGGCTGCTGTGGGCCGGTCATCCTCTTCCTGCGCAGACGCGAAAGTATCTTATTGACTCTTTGCGAAGAATGGAACGCTCTGAGATGCGTAAGGAGCTTGCTGCGGGAAAAGAATCTCGGTTGCTCCATGGGCAGGAAGTAGTTCACGTTGATTGGAGCGCTGTTCCGAAGGGTGTTTTCTTGGGTGATGTCGCAACGCCAATTCCGCTTACCAGACCAAGGAATAGATAATAAAAAACGCTCTCTTTGCATCGAGAGCGTTTTTTTTGTTGCTCTTACATCGAGAAATCGATGATGAGCGTTGACCGTACTTGCAAGCTATCGCCTGCTGTTTTACCCCACACTTGGATGGCGTCACCGGCTTTTAATTTGCTTGTGTCGGTACCGAAATAGTTTTTTCCGGCTATTTTCACGTTGCGCACGTCGGTGCCATAGGTTTTTCCATCGGTGGTAAATGTCATGGCTGTGCCGCCAATGCTTACGACCGTTCCATTGAGATGGACGTCTTCTTGTTTTACAACGAGTTGGATTTTGTTGGCGGTGACGTTGCTGTTGGTGTTGTCCCAGACGCCGTCAACTTTAATCGTGGCTCCCACGACAAGATCGGAGAGGGTTGCGGCGACGCTGCCTTTTGTGATTTTTGTTGTGCTATTTGTGAGGATGGTTTGGAGGCCGCGATTTTGGCTTTGTAGGACGAAGCTGTTTCCTGATACCGATTGTACGGTCCCCGAGAACGAGCCGTTGTGTGCTTGCAAAGACATGTCTTGAATGGACGCTGCTTTAATCGCTGTGCTTGTCGAGGTGTCCATTGCGACGGATTTTACGAGGAGTTGATCGTTGATTTGGATATCTCCCACGACCATCGTTGCGCCAAAGCGACGGGTGAGGCGTGCGGTGCTTGCGTCTACAGTGTAAGTGGTGCCGTTATTGCCTGCGAGCGTAACGGTTGTTCCGTTTATAGCTGTTGCTTTGCCGGTGAGGGAGAGCTTCTTCTCGTTTTTTTTATGTTCATTCTTGTCCTCGCTCTCGTTTTCATTTTTGTTATTTTGTTCGCGGTTTTCTTGGTGTGAACGCGCGACGATCCGGCGCATGTTTCCGTTAAAGTGGCCTGCGTTGTAGCCTTGTGCGGAAGCGACGACTGGGCTTAAGAGGGTGAGAGCCATGAGGCTGCTGACGGAGATGTTTTTGAGTAACATAGGTAAAAAGTGATGAATACATGTTCCTATGCCATCATACAGATGACTAAAAGAAGTGTTACATCGTGCCTTTTCTCCTATGTCATCTCTCCTGCCTCTACATGCGCTTAAGGCTTTGGCGGATCCAGCGCGAGCCGTAGTTTCTCAACGATTTTTTAAAACGGGGCCTGGTCAATATGGGGAGGGGGATGTGTTTATTGGGGTGACGATGCCGGAGATTCGTGGGTTGGTGCGGACGTTTCGTGAGGTGTCTATGGAAGAGATTGATGCCTTGGTGGTAAGCGCCATTCATGAGGCGCGCATGCTGGGTCTTTTGCTTTTGGTTGCTCGTTTTGAAAGAGAGAAGAGCGATGTTGTTCGAGTTTTTTTGTATGAGCGCTATCTCGCTTATGCTAAGGCGGATCGGGTCAACAACTGGGATCTTGTGGATGTGACTGCTCCGCGTGTTGTTGGGGCGTTTTTGTTTGATCGTCCGCGCAAAATTCTTTTGACGATGGGTCGATCAGTATCTTTGTGGGAGCGACGTATCGCGATTATTTCCACGCTGTTTTTTATTCAAAAAGGGGATGCGAGCATGACGCTACGTCTTGCCGAGATGCTACTGACCGACACGCATGATCTTATTCACAAGGCGGTGGGATGGATGCTGCGTGAGGTAGGGAAGCGGTGCTCTGTGGAGGAGCTCGAAGGCTTTCTTGATCAGCACGCTACGGAAATGCCGCGGACGATGTTGCGCTATGCGATTGAGCGGTTGCCTGAGAAGCGGCGACGAATGTATATGGGGTTAAAAAAGATTTGACACACAATCGACTGTCACGTAGTTTGGAAATTGTTCTTCACAATATCAGATCTATCCAGAGTGCTTGAGAGTGCCATCGTGGCCACGGGATAACGACCCGTCATCATCTAGCCGGCAACCTGCGTATGCAAGGTGCCACCTTCGTCCTCTCGAGAGGAAAGATAGCCGTATGACCAAACACCTATCCACCTTCGGATAGGTGTTTGCGTTGCGGCGATCCGCAAGAAGGTGTTGGGTACGATGGAAACGAAGACGGTTCGCTCTGGTTCGCTTCTCGGTCTCGTTACCTCTCAGGCGCATCTTAAGCCGGTGGTGTGCCTCGAGACGTCACCGCCTCGTGACAAGGCGGACGGGCGCAGGATTCTCGAGATCGTTGCTCGTGCTCAGTCGCGGGCGGAGTTCGTCACCGTGACGGACACGGGCTCGTCTCGAGGCGCTCGTGCCATCGAGGCAGCGGTTCAGCTGCGTCACGTGACGGAGTTGCCCGTCATCGCACACCTCGCCTGTACTGGGCGGACGAGGGACGACTTCTCGCGCGATGTCGATGCGTTGCTCAAGGGCGACGTCGATCACGTGCTCGTGCTTCGCGGCGATTCGTTCGTCGCCACTTCCGATGGCTTCGCTTACGCCGACGAGGCGATCGCCTTTTTGTGCCGGCGCTACCCTTCGCTCACGATCGGGGCTGCGTGCTATCCGAGCGGTCACCCCGAGGATGGCGAACCCGGCCAGGACATCCGCAGCATGCAGCGGAAGGTTCGGGCCGGTGCCTCGTTCTTCGCGAGCCAGCTCGTCTTCAATCACACGGCGTTCCGCGACCATGTGCTCGCGGCGGCTAAGGCGGGCATCAGCGTCCCCATTCTGCCGGGTATTCCGGTCGTGGGTGAGCTCGCTCGACTCGAGCGGATCACGCAGCGCTGTCGGGTACAGATTCCCGACGAGCTTCGCCGAACGGACCTCGCTGATCATGTCTTTCGAAGCGCGGTCGGTACGGCTCGTGCCGCCTGGGTTCAGGGTGCACCGGGCATCCACCTGTGCACCTTCAATAACCCCGATCTCACGGACAGGTTCCTTCGGGGCCTCTTCGACTACAAGTTTGGGGTTGCACCTTCCCGCTAGCCTTGCTACCGTCGAAACGCTCTCGTGCAATCGGCACTGGATCCGACGCGTAGAGCATTTCGGAGTTCGGCGATGCGTTCATCATGGAAGAAGCCTCCTCAAGTGGTCACGACGTCCGGTTCCTGGCTCTCCGCCGGTATGAGGCGCGGCAGCCGCCTCTCTGAGCTCAACGAGCTTCGTCCTCCCAGGCGGGGTCGAGGCAAGAAGGGCCCTGATCTCGGCGTCGACGACGTCGCGCTCCCGAGCGGGCTCGTGGCCCGTCCGCGGACCAACCCCGTTCCCGTCAGCGAGTAGCGCTCAGCAGCCAATCGTAAAACAGCTTACTATTCAACAGGTCATCCTGTTTCTTTCTCTCTTAACGCCGGCTGGGACTTGTTCCTGACCGGCTCGCTGATTTTTTGGGCGGGTTTGCTTCCTTCACTTTTGATCGCTAAGATGCCCTGCATATGCGCCTTTCTCGTCTTTTTACGAAAACGTCCAAGTCTGTTCCACACGACGCTGATTCCGTGAATGCCAAGTACCTTGTACAGGGCGGTTTTGTTCATCAGGAGATGGCGGGTGTCTATTCGTGGTTACCGCTTGGATTGCGGGTGATGCGTAAAGTCGAGGCGATTGTCCGCGAAGAGATGGATGCGCTTGGGGCGCAGGAGGTCCTCATGTCTGGGTTGCAGCCAAAGGAAAACTGGTTGCAGACAGATCGTTGGGACAAGGTGGACGTGTTGTTTAAGATTCCAAGTCAAACCAAAAAAGAGTACGCACTCGGGCCTACGCATGAGGAAATTGTGACGCCGCTTGTGAAGGCGTTTGTGACTTCATACAAAGATTTGCCGGTTGCCGTGTATCAAATCCAAACCAAGTTCCGTGATGAGTTGCGCGCCAAGTCGGGTGTCTTGCGCGGACGCGAATTCAACATGAAGGATCTATATTCCTTCCATTTGACGCAGGCGGATCTTGAAGCGTTTTATCAAAAAGCATTGCAAGCGTATTTGCAGGTGTTTTCGCGTTGTGGATTGCAAGCCAAGGTTGTTGAGGCTTCTGGTGGAGCGTTCACGAAGAAGTTTTCACACGAATTCCAGGTGTTGACGGATGCAGGTGAGGACAAGATTTTGACGTCGCCTTCTTGGATGTACGGGCAGAACAGCGAGGTGGCTACGTTGAAAGAAGGGGACGCGTGCCCTGATCATCCAGGCGAAGTGCTTGAATGGCGTAAGGGGGTGGAGGTTGGCAATATCTTTGATCTTGGGCCTAAGTTTGCAGAGGCGTTTGATTTGGTGGTGACGAATGAAGCGGGGGAGCGTCAGCCGGTGCTCATGGGATGCTATGGGATCGGTGTCTCGCGCTTGGTCGGGACGATCGTGGAAGCATGTCATGATGATCGTGGAATTGTGTGGCCAAGGCGTGTTGCGCCGTATCAAGTGGAGATCGTTTCTTTGCGCTCGAAGGACGAAGCGATGCAGACGCGAATTAGCGAAACCGCGCTTGCGTTGTATGAAGATCTGACGAAACAAGGCGTGGAAGTCCTTTGGGATGATCGCGCAGATGTTTCGCCTGGCGAGAAGTTTGCGGACGCTGACCTCTTGGGGATGCCACTCCGACTTGTGGTGTCTGAGAAGATGCTGAAGGAGAACTCCATTGAATGGAAAGAGCGTGCCAAAACAGAGGCGCAGGTCGTGAAGATGGAGGATGTGGTTGAGATGGTGGGGGAGTTCGTGAAGTAGCCCTTGGGAATACCGGATACAAAAAAGAACGGGACAGGCCCGTTCTTTTTGCTGTTTCGTAGGTTAGGCGGCTGCTGCGGCTGGAGCGGCGGCACCGGCGTGCTTGATGGCGTCCTTGAGGCCCTTGCCAGCTTTGAACTTTGGCACCGTGACGGCTGGGATTTGGATCTTTTGGTCTGGCGACTGTGGGTTGACGCCCATGCGTGGAGCGCGGGTTTTGGCCATGAAGGCGCCGAATCCAGCGATCGTGACTTCACCACCTGCTTTGAGGGTGTTGGTGACGATGTCGACGAAGGAGGCGATCATGTCTTCGGCCTGTTTCTTGCTAACCCCCGTCTTTTCGGCGATTTGGTTGATGAGCTCTGCTTTGTTAATCGTGTTCATAGGAAAATGAATGACAAAAGAATCTGTGGCGCTATGATAGCTTTTTCTCACAGTTGAGGCAAATTTTGAGGAGATGACAGGGCTCGCCTTTCTCGATAGAGTGCTTGCATGCATATTTGGAATAACCCCCACAAACGTCCGCCGGCTCATGCGCCTATTGCGGCTTTTGACTATGATGAGACGATTGGTCGTGGGGTGTTACATTGGAAATTCGCCCCTTATTTGGCTGGTTTGGGGGTGATTCCTCATCCGCATGAGATTGAGGGTATTCGAGAGGCCCTCGAGCATCGTCATGGACGAAGACGCGCCTACAAAGATTATGAAGAACACATGATCCAGACGGTCCGTACGTTGTACGCGGACGTTGGGTTATCGCGCCCGCAGTTGGCGCAGCATGCTAGGAATTTTGTGGAGAGCAGCGCGCTTCTTGAAGAGCAGTATGCTTTTTCTCGGGCTTTATTTGAGGTATTGGAGGAGATGGGGTATGCCTTGGTGCTTATTTCCCTCGCTCCGTTTGAGCTCGCGCATCCTATGGCTGAGAGGATGGGATTTCATCATGCTATTGGTAACGTTGTGCAAACGGATGAGGCGGGTATTTTTACTGGGAATGAAGGGCGATTGCCGATCAAAGATGCTGACTTGAAGGAGCTTGCGGCTGCTCAAGGGTATTCATTTGAAGGATCGGTGGCGATTGGGGATACGGCGGGGGATTTGAAGATGTTGAATTTGGTGTCTACGCCCATCGCGTTTAATCCAAAGCCTGGGTTTCGGGAGTTGCTTGATACTGATCCGGCCAATGCTTCGGTCGTTCGTGCGGTCGAGAGGGCTGAAGTGGTGACGTTTACGCAGTCAGCACCCTTTGTAAAAGGTGAGAAACCCGTTTTAACGGAGCGTAGTATCGAGGATGTTTTACCGGCGGCTATCGCTGAGCGTGTTCGAGCGAAACTTGAAGGAATTGGGTACTACCTGCTATAACGCGGGGCACAAGGAGGTGCTAACGTGTACCTGTGGACCAATGAGAAAGAGAGGCCTTCGCGTGGGGCTGTCCCTGTCTTCTTCGACTGGGATTTGACCTTGAGTAGGTTGAATTCCCATCGTACGTGCGCACAGCGTTTGGCGGAGACGGGTCTTATTCCAGACCTCTACGCCGATGAAGGGTTGCGCCTCACTCGTGAGGCGCATGAGCGCGGTGAGAAGACCGTTCGCGAGTACGATGCTCACTGGGTGCAGGTCATGCATGAGACCTACGCCCGCTCCAGGCTTTCTCGTGCGGACTTCACCGCTCGAGCTCGAGTAGTTGCTCAGGAGCTCATCGACGCGCGCTTCGAGTTCACTTGGGCGCTTTTTGGAGCCTTCCGTGAGGCGGGTTACGCCGTCATCTTGATTTCGCAGGCGCCTCATGAACTCGTCCATGTCCTGGCCGAGCTCGTCGGTGCTCATCACGCCATCGGGAACGTAATGGAAACCGACGGTCAGGGCGTTTTCATCGGTCGAGATCATCGCAATCCGGTGAAGGATGAAGACGCACGGGCGGTCGCGTGTGAGTTCGGCTACGATCTCGCTCGCGCGTTCGCTGTCGGAGATTCCATCAACGATATCCCTATGTTGCGGCTGGCTCGAACGGCCATCGCTTTCAATCCTGGCGTGGAGATGCTCGACGTCTTGGATAAGACGCGCTCTGGGGCGCTTCGAGTGACGGAGGCGGATGGCGTCATCAAGGCGCTGCAGGTCAAGCGCACGTACCCGGCGCAGGCTTCGGACCTGTCTCCCTGTCGGATCACGGATTATCTGCCCACGGCAGTGGCGCATTCAACTCTCGCCAAGCTCACCGCCATTGGTTACTCCCTCTGAACCTTCTCGGTCACCCTGACCGCATCTCTGAAAAACAAAACCCCGCCTTAGCGAGAGCTTCGGCGGGGTTCGTGCGTTTTTGTGTTAGCGGGCGTACTCGATGACGCGGGTTTCGCGGATCAGAGTGACGCGGATTTCGCCAGGGTATTTGAGATCTGCCTCGATCTTGTTTGCGATGTCGCGGGCGAGCTTGTGAGCGCCGAAGTCATCCATAGCCTTTGGATTGACGAAGACGCGGATTTCTCGACCGGCTTGGATGGCGTAGACCTTGTCGACGCCGATGAAGGACGTGGCGACGGATTCAAGTTCTTCCAAGCGTTTGACGTAGAGTTCGAGGGAGTCCTTGCGTGCGCCTGGACGAGCACCGGAGATGGCGTCGGCTGCTTTCACGATGACGGCTTCGAGGGTCTTTGGCTTGTCTTCGTGATGGCCGATGGACTGGTAGCAAAGTTCTTCTGGGAACCCGAACTTCTTCATGATCTGGTAGCCAAGTTCTGGGTGAGAGCCTTGCATGTCGTGATCCACGGCCTTACCCACATCGTGGAAGAGACCACCCTTTTTACACACCATGACGTTGGCGCCCAACTCTTCTCCCATGACAGCCGCCAAGTTTGCGACCTCCATGGAGTGGATGAGGGCGTTTTGTCCGTAGCTTGTGCGGAACTTGAGGCGTCCCAAGATCTGGATGAGCTTTGGATCGATGCCGGCCATCGAGATGCCGAGTTGGTAGAGGGCGTCTTCACCGGCTTTTTTGATGTCGACGGCGAGCTCGCGTTTTGCTTCGTCGATGGTTTCTTCGATGCGTCCTGGGTGGATGCGTCCATCAGCGATGAGTTTTTCGAGGGCGCGCTTGGAGACTTGGCGACGAATAGGGGAGAAGCCGGAGATCGTGACCATGCCAGGCGTGTCATCGATGATGAGTTCACAGCCCGTCAGGAGTTCGATGGCTTTGATGTTGCGACCTTCGCGACCGATGATGCGTCCCTTCATTTCTTCCGTTGGGATTTCGACGTAGGTGGTGGTTGTTTCGGCGACGTGCGAGGAGGCTTGGCGCTGGATGGCGACCGCAATGATGTTTTTGGCTTTGCGATCGATTTCGTCGGCGGCCATTTGATCAAGCTTGTGGATGCGGCTCATGAGCGCTTCCTGGTTCTGTTCCTCGATGGTCTTCATGAGACGCTCGAGTCCTTCTTCTTTGCTCAGCTTCGCGATCTCTTGGAGCTTGGTAAGCTCCTGTTGTTTGGCAGCTTCGGCGGCTTCTTTGGCGGCTACCGCTTCGGCTTTGGCTTGTTCGGCGGCGGCCTTGGTCGTGTCGATCTCGAGGAGTTTTTTGCTGAATTCGCTTTCGCGCTCCACGAGTTTAAGTTGTTGTGTTTTTACCTCTTCGATGCCGCGCTTTTCCTCGACGCGCGCTTCCTCGAGAATTTTGATGGCCTTTTCTCGGGTCTTCTGGATGACTTCTTCGTGTTTCGCGTCTGCTTGCTTAGCCTTTTCTTCGGCGGAGGCGGCGCGGTCTTCGGCTTTCTTTAGGATCTCGTCAGCTTGCTTCTTGGCTTCGGCTAAGCGTTTTTCGTCTTCGGCTTTGCGGGATTGGTTGCCGAAATAGTGTCCGGCGGCGGCTCCTGCGATGAGCGCAAAGAAGACCAATACGTAATTCATAAGCGAATGCGTCTGGTTGCGGGGCGAGTGCCAGGCCAAGCCTTCTTCAGTTGAAGATTCCACGCGGGTTGTCTTGAGCGGCGGAAACAAGAGGGGCTCAAGGCAGGAAATCGAAGGGGTTGAAGATGAAATCGACAGGGGACAGCGCTGCAATCCAGAACAGTAAGAGAAATCAGTACCGCCAGCCTATCAACCTTTTTTGTCGCTGTCTAGCTAGCAAGAGCTTGTTTTAGGGCCAAAATAAGCGCCTCATCTCCGCCGTGTACTGTGATGGTTGCGCGATCGAGTACGGCTTGTGGGGCGTGGTCTCGCGCCAGGGATTGTTTGGCGGCTTCGAAAAGAGGGAGATCGTTGATCTCGTCCCCGATCACCGTCACGTCCTTTTTGTCTACGTGTAGGTACTCTAAGAGCCAGTGCGCAGCCGTGCCTTTGTCGACGTTCTTGGAAGTGAGGTCGATGACGTCTGGTTTTGGGTGGAAGATGTTGAGAGAAGCGCCAACGTGGGAACGGATGAGTGTTTCGACCGCCTCTCGATCCACGGGTGAGGTGCTTACGGCGATCTTGTGTGGCATGTCTGGCATGGCAGTAGCTAGGTCGGTGGCCGGGTCGTATGGGGTTGGTGGTGCCCAACCTGGGCGATGGTGACGCCACTGACCTTGTGCGATGGCTGGATTCTCTACGAAGAAGAGCGTGTGGTCCGTTTCTGGGTAGAGCTGGCAGCGCGGATCATTCGCAAGAAGGTTGATGATGTCGCGAACGGTTTCTTCGGCGATGGGTTCACGGAAGAGGGTTTTTTGGGTAACGGGATCTTTGATAAGGGCTCCGTTGGCGCAGATGAGGGGAATGGTGATGCCGAGGATTTTTGCCAGCGGAAGGGTGCGGGCGAAGGGTTTGCCGGTCGCCAGGGTTATACGCACGCCATCCTTCTGGAGTTCATGAAAAAACGCCACGATGCTTGGAGAGAGCTCAGTGTGTCCGAAGGGGAGGAGGGAGCCGTCTACGTCGGAGATGAGGAGTTTCATAGGGTAGTTGCGGCGCTAGGTGGAGGGGTGATGGATGACAGCTGGACCGCGTCTTCGATTCGGAATGCGCCGATCTTTGTTCGTCGGAGCTGGCTTACGTAGGCTCCGGTGCCAAGGGCGCGGCCAATGTCGTCTCCGAGGGAACGGATGTAGGTTCCTGAGCCACAGTGCACACGGAGTCGGAGTTCGGGCCAGGTGTGGTCCAGAATCGTGAGTTCCGAGATGGTCACGTCTTTCACCGGGCGCATTTCCTCCGTTGCTTTGCCGGCACGGGCTAGATCGTAGAGTTTTTGGCCGGCGAGCTTCTTGGCTGAGTAGATCGGAGCCTTTTGGCTGTATCCTCCGCGGAATTGATTCAGGGCTTGATCGATCGCTTCGCGGGTGAGGTTGGATGGTTCAGAGTCCACGACCTTGGTGAGCTCGCCTTCTGGGTCAAAAGTGGTGCTGGTGGTCCCGAGGACGAGGGTTGTTTCGTAGGTTTTATCCAGGCCGACGAGGGCGGTGAGCTGTTTGGTTCCGGGGCCAATCCCAAGAATGAGGAGGCCTGTGGCAAAGGGGTCGAGGGTTCCAGCGTGGCCAACGGCGCGGATCTTGAGGGTCCCGCGTACCTTGGCTACCACGTCGTGTGAGGTCCAGCCGGCGGGTTTATCGATAAGGAGGAGGGGAGGGGTCTCGAGCATGAAGGGGAGGATACCTGATTTTTTCTCTTGTTTCAACGTATTTTTTGACCTTTGTTTGCTTGACGCTTCCTCGAAAGCCGCCTAGAATGCGCTTCATGAATGTTACTGAATTGGCTCGACGTTTACGTGTTCCGCCTGCCGAACTTCTCGCAAAATTGCCTGAGCTTGGCTTTGATATCGGCGCACGTGCTATCAAGGTTGATGATCGGGTGGCTGATCAGATCTATAAAAAGTGGCTTGAGAACTCTCGTCGTGAGCGTTTGCGCGATCAATTAGTGCGCCACGCAAATCAATCTCAGGCGGCGGGGATTGCGGCTCCGAAGAAGGATATTGACCTTCCAGAAGTTTTGGCTGTGCGTGATTTTGCTGGTCGTCTCAACTTGCCTGTTACGCGCGTGATTCAGCAGCTCATGAAAGCTGGTATTTTGGCTTCGCAGAACGAACGTATCGATTTTACAACGGCCTCAATTATTGCCGAGGAGCTTGGATTTACCGCTCACCTTGAAACAAAGACGGCTGGTCAGGAGATGGCTTCCATCCAGGCGGAAGGTCGCATGCGCGATATTCTTGAGAGCGAAGACGCGGCGAGCCTTACGTCACGTTCCCCTGTGGTTGTGGTCATGGGTCACGTTGATCATGGAAAGACCAAGACGTTGGATGCGATTCGTGCCACGCATGTGATGGAAGGTGAATCTGGTGGTATCACGCAGCATATCGGCGCGTATCAGGTTGAGAAAAAAGGTCAGAAGATTACGTTTATTGATACGCCTGGTCACGAAGCGTTTACCATCATGCGTTCGCGTGGTGCGAAGGTGGCCGATGTGGCCGTGCTTGTGGTTGCGGCGGACGATGGCGTGCAGCCACAAACAAAGGAAGTTGTTGATATTATTAAAGCGGCGAAGCTTCCATTTGTTGTTGCGCTTAACAAGATTGATAAGGCAGATGCAGATCCAAACCGTGTTATGGGTCAGCTCGCTGAGCTTGGTGTCACGGTGGAAGCGTGGGGTGGTAATGTGCCGATGGCAAAGATCTCGGCGAAGACAGGTGAAGGCATCGATGATCTTCTTGAGGTTATTTTATTGATTGCGGAGATTGAGAAGGGAAAGATTCTTGCGAACCCAACGAGCTTGGCTGCTGGGACGGTTATTGAAGCGCACGTGGACAAGGGCGAAGGGCCTGTGGCTACGGTCATCGTACAGAATGGAACGTTGCATCGGAACGATTGGCTTTCCATCGCAGGTGCGGCTTACGGACGTGTGCGCGCGCTTCGTGATTGGACCGGGAAGATGGTTGATGAGGCTCCGCCGGGCATGCCTGTCAAGATTCTTGGGTTGAAAGTTGGTCCGTCGATTGGTGATATTTTAGAAGTACCAAAGGATCACAAGACGCTTACGGTTGTGAAGCCAAAGGTTTCGCGCGGTGCTACGGAAACGTTTACCGCTGTGCGTGCTATCCCATCGCTAACGGAAGAGACGCAGAAGAAGGTTATGCTTAATATCGTGCTCAAGACGGATGTGCTTGGTTCTCTTGAGGCTATTCTCGGCATGTTGGAAAAGATTAAGCATGATCAGGTCGGCGTGGAAGTGATTCAGAAGGGTCTTGGGAACGTGAACGAATCTGATATCGAGCGTGCGGCTACCACACGTCCATCTGTTGTCTACGGGTTTAGCGTCATGATGCCTTCTGTGGTGGAAGCTTCTGCTCGTGACAAGAATGTTGAGGTGAAGATGTGTAAAGTGATTTACGATCTCTTTGACGATGTCGTGGTGCGTTTGAATGCGCTCTTACCACAAGAGGTGACCGTGACGAATGTTGGTCGCGCAGAGGTTGCTGCCATCTTCCGCACCGAACCAGGCAAGATGATCGTGGGTGCTCGTGTGAAGGAAGGAAAAGTAGTCGTGAATGCCAAGATCCGTGTCTGGCGCGGAGAAGACCCTATCAGCGAAGGGCTGGTCGAATCGCTCCAGTTGGGTAAGTCCCCTGCGAAGGAGGCTCCAGCTGGTCATGAATGTGGAATTACGTTCCGTGGCAAGATGAAGCTCGAAGCTGGTGACATCCTCGAGTTCTATACGGAAGAATCTAAGGTGCAGAAGATCGAAATCATTCGTTAATCAACAAGACCAGATGCTCGGGCCTCTGGTCTTTCGTTTTCCTATGTCTCTTTTTCTTGAACGTCTTAAGGCTAATTGGCAGTCGGGGCTTACGGTGAGCTTGGTTTCTATTCCGCTTTCTGTGTCGCTTGCGGTCGCGTCTCAGGCTACGCCTGTGATGGGAATTATCACTGCT
Organism: uncultured Gammaproteobacteria bacterium; assembly: GCA_964561355.1. Lineage (GTDB taxonomy): Bacteria > Patescibacteriota > Patescibacteriia > 2-12-FULL-60-25 > 2-12-FULL-60-25 > JAGOUY01. The sequence goes on along the minus strand of CAZLPD010000010.1, from coordinate 18,931 downwards.
ATATGGGCGGGGCTCGTCGCGGCTATTTTTGGAGGTAGTAATTTCAATATCGTTGGTCCTACGGGAGCGCTTTCTGGGCTTTTGGCGGTGTATGCGCTTTCGAACGGGGTTGGGATGTTGCCGATGCTTGCGATTGTATCTGGTTTGTTTATTCTGATTGCGTATGCTGCCAAGCTTGAACGGTTTCTTGTCTTCGTTCCGGCGAGCGCTATTCAGGGGTTTACGCTCGGTGTCGCATTTATCATTGGATTGAATCAGCTTAATTTTGCGTTGGGCTTATCGGGACTTCCTTCTCATGAGCGTTTTATTGAGAATGTACTCGAGTCCGTGCGCCATCTCGGATCGACATCGGTGGAAACGTTTATTGTATTCGCTTTGTTTCTTGCGGCGCTGTTTGCGTTTGCGAAATGGTTGCCCAAGATTCCGGGCGCGATCGTGTTGGCCCCGCTGGGAATTTTGCTCGGGTATCTTTCTCAAGGTGGCTATATTCCGTTGGTTTTGAAAACGTTGGGGTCTAAGTATCCAGATATGCACGTGCGTATCTTTGAGCTTCCAACCTTTTCTTTTCACGCGAGTCTTCTTTCTGCTGCCTTCGGGGTTGCGCTCATCGCTATTTTGGAAACGATGATTTCTGCCAAGATTGCCGACGGGATGACAAAAACGAAGCACAACAAACGCAAGGAGATGTTGGGGCTTGGGCTTGCGAATATCGCTTCAGGTTTAGCGGGCGGCATTCCAGCAACCGCGGCACTGGCTCGTACCTCGCTCAACGTAAAGACAAAGGCGACGCACTCCATGTCTGCGGGGATTAGCAGTATCTCCATCGCTATTATCTCGCTCATTCTCCTCACCTATTTTGTTTACATTCCTCTTGCGGTTATTGCTGCGATTCTGGTGTTTGTGGCAGCGCGCATGATTGAGCTTGAGGTGTTTGAGCGGTTTTTCCACTACGATCGCAGGAGTTTGGTGCTCGCGATCATCGTTGCGGTTGTGACGGTCTATGAAGATCCGATTGTTGGATTACTGTTGGGCACGGCGATCTCCCTTGTTATCTTTATGGAAAAGCTCTCGCATGGGCAGTTCGAGCTTGTGGTGAATGATGAGAAGAAGCAGATCGTGAAGAAGATTTTTTCTGAGGATGCTCACCCTACGATTACGGAGAATGCGCACGCACTTGTGTATTCTATGAAGGGGCAATTGGCGTATATCAACGCCGAGTCTCATGTGGCGCGCTTTGAAAAGGATTTGAATGGCTATGAACAGGTGCTTCTTCGCTTCCGCGAGCTTTACTTCATTGATCTTGATGGGGTCGATGCGTTTGAGGAGATCGTGGAGCTCATTCAGCGGCAAGGGAAGACGGTGATGGTCTCGGGTGTGTCGCCTTTTGTGACCTCCATCTTGGAGGGTTCGGCGCATTTTCGTGATCTTGAGAAGCGCGGATTGGTATTTGAACGGACGACGGATGCGCTGCGAAGTGTTGGGTATCGGGTATAGGATGCGCGAGCTCTTGCCACCGCTAAACTTGGTCCCTATGATGCAAACACCCTCGAAAAGGGTGTTTGTTTCTTGTTTTATTGTCTTATGGAACACGTATTTACTTCTGAAAATTTTGCTACGGAGGTTTTGCAGTCATCTACGCCTGTTTTGGTGGATTTTTGGGCGGAGTGGTGTGGTCCTTGCCGACAGATGGGGCCGATCATTGAAGAATTGGCTCACGAGATGGACGCAGCAAAGATTAAGATTGGAAAGTTAAATGTGGATCAATCTGGAGAGATTGCTCAACAGTACAGCATCATGTCGATTCCTACGTTTCTCGTGTTTAAGAACGGGCAAGTTGCTGAGCAGATCGTGGGCGGAATGTCGAAGGAGGTGTTGAAGGAGAAGCTTGAGAAGCATTTGGTTTAATGCACGATGGTGGGGGCTTAGGCATACGCCCCCACACGAATGACAAAAGAATATGTACAACGTTCTCATCATCGGTTCTGGTCCGGCTGGTTGGACGGCGGCAATTTATGCGGCGCGGGCTAATCTGAAGCCGGTGTTGTTTGAGGGTCCTGATCCTGGCGGTCAGCTCATGACGACAACGGAAGTGGAGAACTTCCCAGGATTTGCTAACGGGGTTCAGGGACCTGAGCTTATGCGGGTCCTTCGTGATCAAGCGAAGCGTTTTGAGACAGAGATTATCTCCGAGATTGTCGAAAAGATCACCCGCATCGAAGGAGGGTTTGAGGTCGTGGCCAAAGGCAAGGTGTATCAGGCTAAGACGGTTATCCTTTCTACGGGTGCGACGGCTAAGCGATTAGGTCTTGAGTCTGAGAAGGCGTTGTACGGCAAAGGTGTTTCGGCTTGTGCGACGTGTGATGGGTTCTTCTTCCGTGGAAAGAAGGTGATGGTGGTTGGAGGAGGGGATAGTGCTATGGAGGAGGCAAACTTTCTTACACGCTTTGCGGATGAGGTTACAATCGTCCATCGTCGTGATAGTTTTCGTGCCTCCAAGATCATGCAAGATCGCACGCTTAAAAATCCAAAGATCAAGGTGATTTGGAATACGGGCGTGGCGGATATCCTTGGGATGGACGTTGGTCATGTTACGGGTGTACGCCTTAAGGACACCGTGACAGGCGAGGAACGCGAAGCGCCCATCGATGGGGTGTTTGCCGCCATTGGTCATGATCCGAACAGTGCGCTTGTTGATGGGCTCGTTGAGCTTGATGAGAAGAAGTACGTGAAGACGATTCCTGGTACGTCAAAAACGAATGTTCCTGGCTTGTTTGCTTGCGGAGATGTGCAGGATGCTCACTACCGCCAGGCGATTACTGCGGCAGGAACCGGTTGTATGGCTGCGTTAGACGCAGAACGCTACCTTGCTGATCAAGAAGGTTAATCCTCTTTGTTTTTTCTATGTCCGTCTTTGAAAATGCCATGAAGCAGTTGGATGCCGCTGCGTCGATTGCGAAGGTTTCTCCGAGGGTCATGAACCGTTTACGTCATCACGAACGCGTGGTTGATGTGCACGTACCCGTCACGATGGATGATGGAAGCGAGAAGATATTTCATGGATATCGCGTGCAATGGAATAGCGCCCGTGGTCCTTACAAGGGTGGGATTCGCTATCATGAGCAGGTAGACATGGATGAAGTGAAGGCCTTGGCGTTTTGGATGGCGATCAAATGTGCGGTGGTTGGGATTCCTTATGGCGGTGGTAAGGGAGGTGTCGCAGTGAATCCAAAGACGTTGTCGCCTGGTGAGCTTGAGCGCTTAACGCGAGGGTTTACGCGTGCGATCGCTGATGTGATTGGACCTGATAAGGATATTCCTGCGCCAGATGTGAACACAAATCCAGCGATCATGGATATCTTGGCGGATGAATACGGAAAGATCGTTGGGCATTCAGCGCTTGCTGTTGTAACAGGAAAAACGGTTGGCAAAGGCGGCTCCGAAGGTCGTGGGACAGCGACGGCTCAAGGTGGTTTTTACGTGTTTGAGAGCATGCGTCAGAAGGTCGGCATGGATCCAGAATCTGCCACGGTTGTGGTACAGGGATTTGGGAATGCCGGGCATGTGATTGCGCATCTTTTTCATCACCATGGGTACAAGGTGGTAGGCGTTTCTGATTCGAAGGGTGGCGTTCACCATGAGGCTGGCCTTGATATTCCGGCGCTCGTCGCTCACAAGGAGAAGACGGGGAGTGTGATTGGGTTCAATGGACTGCCTACGCTTAGCCAGGAAGAGGTTTTAACGCTTCCTTGTGGGGTTTTAGTGCCTTCTGCACTTGAGAATCAGCTCACGGGGGAGATCGCTCCTCGTGTTCGTGCTCAGATGATCCTGGAGCTTGCTAACGGTCCTACGACGCCGGAGGCCGATGCGTATTTCGCAGAGCACGGAGTGGTGGTTGTGCCTGATGTGCTTGCAAATGCTGGCGGCGTAACGGTTTCGTTTCTTGAGTGGCAACAAAATAAGGCCAACGAACATTGGTCTGAATCGGAGGTATTTGAACGCCTAAAACCGCTTATGTACGAGGCGGCTAAGGCGGTGGCTGAGACGGCGGAAAAGTACTCCATCACGCAGCGTAAGGCGGCGTTTGTGCTGGCGATCGAGCGGATTGGGGAGGCGATGGAAAAGGCCGTCTAGCGATATTCTTGAAAACAAAAACACCAGGGCTCAAGCAATCCGCACCCAAGAAATGTATCTAGAGGTGAAAACGAGTCGAAACCCGTTGTGCCCTATGGAGACATTCCATGCTTGTCGTGGATGCGGATTGCTAAAGACCTGGTGAACGAACGGCGTACTCTAGCAGTTCCTGCGCGTTTTGTCAATCGTTGCGGGGTTCTCTCTGTCTTTCTCTATGAGAGGGACAAAAAGAAAGCCGCAAACAGCGGTCCGTTAAAGTACAAGAGTCTTTGTATCACGATATATCCTCTTCGTCAAGGCATGGATTTACACACATAGGGACGAGGTATGCCTCGTCCCTATGGTTATAAATTTGGGTTGTTTACGCCTGTTTCATCTACGCCATCGACCGGTTTCGTGAGGGTTAGCACTCCCTTTAGACAGACGGCTTGCCATGGTTTGTAGCGGCTGAAAAAGGTCTTTTTTACCACGTTTCCGTCTGGATACGTGACGTTATAGTCGAATTGCGCATCGGCTCCGGCGTGGGCTGTTTCCGTGCATTTTTCCTCTCCAGGCTTCAGGTCTAGGGTTTCTACGATCTTTTTGGGTGGAGCGGGGACGATATTGAAGACTTTTGAAGCGGTCTGCTCGACTTTTCGACCATCTTTTTTGCCCCAAACCGTGAAGACGAGATCGCTGCCTTGGACGCGGGTGGTGACCAGAATCCAGCCAGTTAAATCATTTTTGAACTTGAAGTCGGGTGCTGGGTCGTAGATCGTGGCATCGGTGCCGGCTGGTTCGTAGTAGCGCACGCGGTAGCTGTGGTTGCGTCGTTCGGTGATGGGGAGGCCGCTTGCGAGGGCGGCGCGGAACATAGTGGTTCCGACTTGGCAGAGGCCGCCACCGAATTCAGGCGTGGTTTTATTGCCTTTAATCACGAGCTCCGGAAGCCAGCCATTAGGACCGTCGATGACTCCGAGGGTTTTCAGCATGGAGAAGTCTTCGTTTGGTGGCACGAGGGTCATGTTCACCTTCTTTGCTCCCAGGGCGATATTTTTGCGACGGTTTGAAGGGGAGCCTGAGAAGTTTGAGCGGCCCACCCCGATAATTTCGTGGATGCCGAGACGTTCTCCGTCGCCCAGGATCTTTGGTTCTACGCGGGTGAGAGCGACAGGGATGGTGCTTGAGCCAGCTTGCCAGCCCGAGAGAATCGATTGCTTGGTGGCTAAAGCGTCGACGTCAACACCTTCTTCGGGTGCTTCAAACGCTGTTACTTTCCCATCCTCGCCCAGGGCAATGCGACCGTCGTGCACGGTCTTTAGCAGGTCTTTTGTATGTGCGCGGAGGTAGGTGGCGAGAGACTCTGTGTCGAGCGTGAGGCTTATTGGTTGCGTGCTTGTCGTGGCTTTAATCCAGCGGGCGAGTTCGTTTCGCTTTACCTTCCACGTCGTTTCATCTGCGTTTAGCGTGAACGGGGCGTGGGCGAGCCATGCTTCCGCGTCAGGAATGAGTGAGGTTAGGCTCGCGCTTGAAATGGCGGCGGGTACCTCCTCCACTTTTAAAGGGAGCGCGGCATCCTGATTGGAAGCGGCGGCTGTTTGGAGGGCTTGTAGGAGATCGTCTACGTTGACGTGTTTTCCTGATTGATCTGGCTCGACGCGGATAGTTGAGGTGGTGTCACTGGCTTCGATCACGAGCTGCGCGTCACGTTGTTCTTGAAAATCCGCGCCAAGTGTACGCGTAACTCGTTCTTGGAGAGCTGTTTTATCTATGCTTATGGCAGCTCCTTCCGCATCTCCAAAAAGCGCTACCTTGATAGGGGTAATGAGACGTTTTGCACGAGATCCTTCGCGGCCTAAGTGCGCCGCTCGAGTCACGGCTTCTTTGATGTGGTAATTGACTAGATGTGTGGCGGTGCCGAGGGACGTCGTTTTGCCGTTCATTTGCACGCGGACGCCCTGGTGCCAGCGGTCATCAAGTGCGCGTTCGATGGCTTTCGTAGCTTCCGAAGGAGACATGCCTCCTACAGGCACGCCTAAGATACGGACGTTGGGAATGATGTGATCTCCTTGCGTCACGGCCCAGGACCAGCTGGCTCCGCCTAATCCTGCCACGACCACTATGATGGCGACGAATAAGAGGAGACCGTGGTTGGTCTTTGGCGTTTTTTTCTCGTTGGATGGTTCTGCGGTGGGGTTGAAGTTCATGGCGTGGATTCGAGAAGATGTTCGATGATGGCTTGTGCGAGAGGGTGTTGGGCGTTCGACTCGTTTCCCGGGGCGGCGATGTGGACGAAGAGGGGTTGGTTCAGAACCGGTTTTCCGGCTATGACTGACAGGGGGATCGTCCATCGTTCTCCGCTTTCGGTGGTTGCAACGAGGTGCTCGGGTTGGATTTCTACGACCGTGACGGTGAGATTCTGGGACATAAGGATGGTCGGTATCTTAGCGAAGTGCGCTTATTCAATCAATGTAGGGCGAATAGTAATGGCACGGCCATGTTCGCGGATGGGAAGGCGGATCTCTAGGATGCCTTGGGTGAGGGAGGCTTGGACGCGGTCTGCATGTACGTCTACGGGTAAAATCACTGAGCGACTGAAGGCGCCCCAATAGCATTCGCGGTAAAACCAGTCTTCGTCATGGATGGGACGTACTTCGTGACGTGCTCCGCGGATTGTGAGGAGATCACCATCGACAGCGATGTCGAGATCCTGCACGTCTACGCCGGCTACTGGTGTGCGAATGAGGAGGGTTTCTCCGTCACGAAAGACATCGAGCGCTAGGCGTCCTTCTTCTGGCTGGGCGAGCCAGTCTTGTTCGGGGGGGATTTGTGACAGGAACGGATCGTGCATACGCATCACTTGATTCATGCGCATCATACGAAATCTTTCCCCACCTGTCACCTCTCCCACAACGATCGGGTTATTGCTATACTAGTGCCATGAGTGATCGCGAAGGAGGACAGCGCTTCGGTGCTCTCCGCGAAGCATGGGCTCAACTGTCTTCAGAACAACAGATGGGCATCATGATTTTTAGTATTTGCGGTGGATTGACGTTGCTTTTTTCTGGTTGGTATTTGCGTGCACAGATTCGCGCCCCTTTCATGACGCCACTCAGCTCGCTTCAAGCTTCTCGTAAGTTTGTCGATGAGCGTACCAAGGCATTGCAAGCAGAAGAAGATCAGAAGATGAAGGATACGGATGGAGATGGGATTAGTGATTGGGACGAGCTCAACGTGTATCACACCTCGCCATATCTCGATGATTCTGATTCGGATGGTGTTTCCGATGGGGCAGAGATTGCGCAGGGGACGGATCCCAACTGTCCGAAGGGTCGCGAGTGTCAGCTCCGTTTGGACGGAGTTGCTCAGCGATCAAGTACGTCGTCGGTTCAAGGGCTACTCGAGGGGGTTGGATCCGCTAGTCCCACGCTCCCGGCTCCCGCTCCGGGTAAGGCGCTGACGCCGGATGAGATCCGAAGCTTTATCACCTCGAATCATCTTGCCACAGAAGCAGAAGTCAAAGGTTTGTCTGATCAGTCACTGACAGCACTTTATCAACGCGCTATGGGTGGATCGGCGACGCCTCCCGCTTCGGTACCGGCGACGCCTCCCGCTCCGGCCACAAATGCGATACCATCTTCTCCATAACGTTTTGTATGGGTACCCCCCTTTCTCGGTTCTTTCGCTCTCTCTCACGTAGCTGCGTGAGTTGGACGCTCGTCGTTCTTGTCTTCTGGCCCTTTCTCGCTACGCCTGCACAGGCGCAGCTTTCGATTGTGGCAGATGTGCCGCGACAGACGGATAATCTTCTTAATACGATCTTTACGAGCCTGACGCGGGCGGCCATGGTGGGTTTTTTTAATGCTGCACAGACGTTTTTGGGACAGTTGGCATACGACGCAGCTGATTACATTGCTACAGGAAGCTCTGGGCAGGCGGCGACGTACTACAAGAAGAGCGTGGGTTCTTATCTTGCTGGTGTAGCTTCGGATGCGGCTGGAGAGTTCATCGGCTCCCTTTCTAACGAGGATTTTTTTCGTACCGCGGGGCTTGATCTTTGTCGTCCGAGTGCTCAGTCCCTTCTACGTTTGCAATTATCGTTGGGCAACTTTTTTCCAGGGATGCAGGGGCGTTTTCAGCGTCCAAGACCACGATGTGATTTTAAGAGCATTATCAAAAACTACGATCAGTTGTATCAGAGTTTAAGCAACGGAGATATTCTTAAAAATGTTCAGTTGAGCGTGAATACGAACTCTAGTGACTTGGGCGCGACACTGAATATTTTAAATCAAGCACGACTCAAGGTGAACTTGGAAACCGCTAATAAGAAGGCGGATCGTCAGGAAGGTGGTGGGTTTAAATCGATCACGAATATTCTGTCTGGAAACGTAAAGACGCCGGCGCAGGTGGTGAACGAAGCGGCGCGAACGGAGTTGGTGAAGTTTCCTAAAGATAGTTTGCTTACGCAGATCGGGGCTACGCTTTCGAGTGGGATGCAACAGGGTTTTGTTCAGCTCGCTGCGTACACAGCCTCTATTTTTGTGAATACGCTGACTTCGAAGTTGCTCAAGAAGATATTCGAAGGTGGGCTTGATGATGGTGTGGCTCAGTTGCAGCTCAGCCCTGATCAGGTTACGCAGGCTCGTCCGATGGATACACGCAATCTCAAGGTGTCGCTTAAAACGCCTAATCTTCAAAAAGTGGAGACGTTTGATGTTGTGACGGAGCTTGCAAGTTGTCCAAACGAGACGCGTGGAACGTGGAACTGTACGATCGATCAAGGGTTTCGTTCGGCGCTTGTTCGTAATGATCATGGAGGTGTAACGGTGCGTTCCGCGCTTGAAAGTGGATTATTGCATGGCGACTGGCAGCTTATTCCCGCTAGTGATGTGCGTCGCAATCAGGATCGTGAGTGCTATGCGCATGCGTACTGTGCTGGAAATATCGAGAAGCTTCGTCTTCTGCGCATGCTACCAATCGGATTTGAGGTGGCTGCCAATAGTGCGGAAAATATGCGTCGTTGTGGTCCGCAGGGTGGTGGGTGTGTGACATTGCAAGAGGTTGTCGATGGGTTTACGGCTTGCAGCGGTTCTTCTGCGCCCTGGTGTCATCTCATTGATCCAGACTGGATTATCACGGCGCTTCCTCAGCAGTGTGTGCTCAAGGGGTACGGCGATCAGCTGATCTCTAATACGCTTGGACAGCGTCGCGAGGAATGTCAGGACGTTCAGACGTGTTTGCGTCGCAATGATCAAGGCGAATGTGTTGGTGGCTATGGTTATTGCGTAGCTGAAAAGACGGTGTATCGTTTTGGAGCGGATGAATGTTTGCCGCGTCAGGCTAGCTGTCGCACCTACCAAACGCGTGGTGGGGGAGACGTGTCTTATCTGCGAAACACGGTTGATCAGGCTGTTTGTAGCGCTGATAATGTTGGGTGTCTTTGGTATGCTACTATGCGTGATCCGGAGCGTGGGGCAGAAGGGTGGATTGGAAGCACGTCGACCGGTCCACGTATCTATGTGAATGCTAAGGTCGAGGGGTGTAATGCGAATGGAGAGGGGTGTACGAAGGTGCGCGAAGCGGTGGTGGGGCGTTCGAGTTTGAATCTTATCATCAATCCTTCTTTTGAGTCGTTTACTGATGCTGCGCCGGTTGCACTTAAGGCGTGGGTTCCGCTTCCGGCACCTGCGGGAGGTGTGCTTCCACTTGTTTCGCCTACGGTTGCGGTCGGAGTTAACCATCAAAAGGGAGATCATTCAGCGGATCTCAACACAGCGAGCGGAGCTCAAGTGGCTTATTTTCAAGGCGTAGCCATGAGCCCTTCTCGAAGCTATGTCTTATCGTTCTCTGCTCGCGCGAAGGTGGTTGGTCGTCCTGCGCACCTCGCGGCGGTTGTTACGCAGTCTTCCAACGGTGTTGGGTTGCCACTCGCTCCGGTCTTTGATCGCAATGGTTTTCGGAGTGCTGGATGCGTGGTTGCCGCCATCGGGGAAACTCGGTCTATCGGTTCTTACGCGCCCGCTCCCGGCGAGACACTTTCGTCTGATTGGCAGCGCTTTGAGTGTACGTTTGTTACGACGAGTTCAACGCAGGCTGGTCTTGTGAGTGTGTTCGGTGATCCTGCGGTGCCAAATAGCAACGTGCTTATTGATGACGTTCAATTGGAAGAAGGGGAGTACGCAACGGATTTTATCGATGGAGCCAATATGTCTCTTGTGGAGCGTCATTTGAAGATTGCTCCGGATGATTTTGCTTGTACGGGTGAAGACACGGACTCTCCATTGTGTGATCGTTTTGCAAAGGTGTGTCGGCAGACGGAAGCTGGGTGTAACGGGTACACCGACGCGATCACGGGTGGAAGCGAGATTCCGGCCATTCTTTCCACGAATGATCTGTGTCCATCGGAATGTGTTGGGTATGCTGAGTATCGCAAGAGTCCATCGGCGTTTGACCTCGTGAAAGATCCAGATGATCGTTTTAGTGACCCTACGGACACGAGCTCTAGCTACTTCATCGCTTCTACGGCGGCCATCTGTCGTCGTGATGAGGTTGGCTGTGAGGCGTTTACGAATGTAGAGGGAACGAGCGGCGAACAGCAGGCGTATCTCACTTATGCACGTTCTTGTCGCAAGCCAGGCTCTGCCTCGCAAACGTTCTTTACGTGGGAGGGCTCCGATACTTCTGGATATCAGTTGCGGACTTGGAGTTTGGTTCGTGATACGGCTACGCCACCTACTCCGCTTATTTTAACGAAGCGTGAACCCGGGAGCTTGTCTGTGAAAGAACCGGCTACCTGTAATGAATCGACATGGCGAACGGCGCTCGATCCAGACTGTCGTCAGTTTTATGACGCGGATGGTCATGTCTCATATCGTTACTACTCTCAAACGATTCTTTCGACACCAAGTTGTACTGATTTTCGTGTAGCGCGTAACAGCCGAGCGGATTGTGAGCGCACGGATGGCGTCTTTGATGCTACGGCGAATGAGTGTGTCTACCACGTCTACCTTCCGCTCAGCCAGGTGTGTACCGCTTCCGCGGTTGGGTGTCGCGAATATCGTGGTGTAACGGCTGGAGCAAATCTACCTGTTATTAACGAAGGCTTTCGTGGGGCTACGAATACACGAGGTTTTGTGGGAGCGCGTTTGTCGAACGAGACACTTTTGGTTGGAGATCAATCGCTACGTTTGGATGTTCCAGCCCGCACAGGTGCTTCCGTTCGTGTTCCGTTTGCATCGCCGCTTGGAGATGGTCAGTACAGTGTAACGTTCTGGGCGAAGCCAGCGTTAGCCACGAGCACCCTTCAAGTTACGGTGCGTGATGCGGCTGATGCGACGCGTACGCCTACAATCGTTGGGAGCGTTCTTCTGACGACGGATTGGCAGCGTTATACGGTTGGACCATTCTTCGGGTATCCAAGCGCGACTACGTCCTCCCTTGTTTGGACGGCTAGCGGGAACACGAATCCTTATGTGGTGTTTCTTGATGAGGTCTCACTTGTACGTATTCAGGATCGTACGTATGTGCGTCGTGAAAGCTGGAATACGCCAAATGTTTGTAACCAGAACTCCTATGGTGTTCCTCAGGCGCAGGCGATGCTCGGCTGTCGCGCGTACAAGGATCGCGATAACCAATCCGTGAACGTGAAGGACTTTACGCGCTTGTGTCGTCAGGCGGCGATTGGGTGTAAGGGATTTGTTGATACGCGCAATTCCACGGATGTCGCTTCCCAAACGTTTACCAGGGGCGATGTCCCAGCTATTCCTGGGTTTGGAGCTGCTACTACGACACGTCCTGCGGATCGCATGCTGTACTTGATTGATGATCCAAGTAAACGATGCACAAGTGATCAGGACAGTTGTCGTGCACTTGGAAAACCTGAATTTTCCGCTGATCGCGCGAGTATCACGGGTTTTTCGACCGTGTATGTGAAGGATGATGTTACTCGCTATGATCAAACGCTCTGTCGACCCTCGGAGCTCTTCTGTGAGGAGTTTACGCACGGAGGTAGTAAGGAGTACTTCCGCAACCCAGATAACCACGTGTGTGAATATCGTGAGCAGGTGACGGGTGTTGTTGGTATGCCGGGTGGCACCTACTCTGGTTGGTTTGAGGCGGGTTCGAATCCGCCAAAGTCGTGTTATTCTGATTTGCTTGAATCTGGTCAGACGTTTGGGATCGCTCGCCGTGCCGATCCTTCCTATCGTGGATGGGTGGGTATGTGTGAGCCGGAAGCGGCTGAATGTACCGAGCTTCGCGATCCTATTGATACGTCTGATGCCGCGCATCCATCCGGGAAGCCGTACTACTTTATTCGCAACGAGCATTTAGACGCTTCTACTTGTGCGGGGAATGTGGATCGTTCGAATGGGTGTATCTTGATGCGTGATACGGGGAGTGCGGACGCTCCTTATAGCGCTCGGGCAAGCTACGCGGCTCAGCAACTCATGGCTCGTCCAAGGCCTATTCCGCCGATCAACTGTGAACGTAACCCTCTCGATCCTGGCTGTGTTGCGGCTCGCGCTTCCATGGCTGAGCCGTGTACCGGTCCGGCTGATTGCCCTAGCAGAGAGCCTCGTCCGTACCACTGTATTGGAAAGATTGATTACTTGTCTGATGCGGCTGGTACCACGGTTATCGCATCAACGCCAATGACGGGTGCGCCTCTTTGGAGCGGATCCGCTTCACATCCTGCTCTTACGGGTGATATCTCCTTCTGTCGCACGGATGCTGATTGTACAACGCCTGTCTTGCGTGAAACGAGTGGATTGCTTCGGTATTTCCACAAGGTTGGTACCTGTTCTTTTGAAAAGAATGACGCCAACTTGATCGTGAAGGTGAACGTCGACCGTGATTGTGCGCAGTGGCTTGGGTGTAGTAGTTCGGAAGTGGTGCTTGATCCAGCGACAAATCGTTCGCGAAGCTTATGTACGAACCTAGCTTTGTGCGATAAGGGGGGTCGGGATACCGGCGATCAGTACTGCGAAGGCTATGTGAATCGAGTCTCTACCTCTACTGAGCCGGTTCTAGCGCAGGGGATGGCGCTTACACAGCCTCTCTACACGGGTCGTTCCGTAGGCCTTGGGGAGAAAGATTACAGCGGATATGCGATCCCTAATGCGTTTTTATCTACGGACTTAGTCAATGCGCGTGTGGCGATCGACGGTACAAATGGTGACACGCGTGCGACGAGCAAATTTGCGCGCGATTATCGTTTGGTTGCGGCTGTAACTATGCCCCCAGCTCGTCCAGTTCGTCCTGTTGGTTTGTCGACGTGTAATGGTGACGACTTCTGCTTTGATCATAATCAACCACCGCTTCAGAACCAAGCAAAGATTCTTGACCGTCGTACGCGACTCGGGGCTGCTTATCCAAACCTACATCTCTGTCAGCATTTGCAGACGAATTTAATTGGATACTTTGTTCCTCAAAAGGTGAGTGCTACTACTACGAGTTTCTGCTACCTCGCGAGCTCGTTTGATCCGACTACCGTGACAGATCCAGATGTTCGTCGTAGCCCATACGATTTCCATTCGTTAGCCTTAGGGTTTACGGAAACAAATGCGAACAATGATGGATTTGTACGTCAGGCATTTCCGTCGGCGGAGTGCCGCGCGAATCCTGAGGCGGATTCTCCCTTTGCAGCGGACTATGTCACGGCCTGGGACTTCACTAAGAATCCTCCAAAACCAACTCAGCGCGTTCCTGGATTTACACGGGTGAATGTGTGTGAATTCGGCCAAGACTGTAGTTGTACCTATAAACGTGCGGATTATAGTCAGGCGGCGGTTAGTAAGTTCTTTGACGCGAATGCACAGACGGTGCCTAGTGGGGTGTGTATTGGTGGACCTCGTGACGGGGAGGCTTGTATTCCGGGTGAGATTGCTAATACGGCTGGCGACGCTTCGGGTTCAGCGGTTCCTGCGCCGGTTATTTCTGGTACGGGAGCGGCGGCTACAGCGTCTATCCCTGAGCGCAAGCGCGCATCGGAAGCCTCGAATGTCTCACAGACGTGTGGAGATCCTCAGCTGGGTGGCCGTTGTGTGATTTTATCTCGTGTGGAAACGGTGCGTGGTGTGTTTGGTCAGTGTTTACAGCGCGACGTTACTCGTACGGTGACAATTGGTACTACAAATCAGCAACCTTGCTTGGCTTGGAACCCTGGTCCAATCCTTTTTGGTGAGCATGACACGTTCCACTACAGCCCATCGGCGGGGTATCAGCCTCCTCCAGGATCCGGTCAGTACTATTGTTTGTCGGCCACGCGTAAGCCAACCACGATGCGGTTTGATCCAAGTGACTTTGTTGGAGTGGAGCCACCAGCCCCTCTCAGCTTTGGTTCGATGAGTGCGGTGTCGGCGGCGGCCACAGCTGGAGGAAATCCGGTAGGCCTTCTCACATTGATGGGTCTTCGTCCTGGAACTGCACCAACACCCGTGGCTTTTTCTGGGAAAATGACACAAATTTCTTACGATGATAACTATGTTTCTCGTGAGACCGAGAACGGGAGTGGTGATGCAAGTATTCTTCACCACAGCGGAAAAGAAGGTCAATCGGCTCGTGACTGTGAGGATGCAGACGATGAGCAAGATATTGATAACCAAGCGCGTGATATTCATGCTCTGCGCTTAGTTGGTACGGGTGCGGATGCAGCACACTCTTATACAGAAGCCTTCTTTGCGATTAACCAAAAGAAATACGTTAAAGATCTCTTCAATATCACGATTGATCCAAGTGCCTCGCAGGTTTTGTCTGGCATGATGGATAGCAACGTCGGGTATATCAAGATTCAGCCGTTCGAAAATCCTAATGGTATTGGGCGTTTGGGTTGCGGATACCAAGCTGATTGGGTGGATGGCGCGCCAGCCACGGATTACGATGATAAGGAAAGTCTGCGCTCAGGCGACCCTGCTTGGCGACAGAAATTCTTCGCGAACTACTCACCTCTTCTCACGCGTGGATCTGAAAAGCTTCTCGCGAAGGACACGGGGACGGTGATTACTCGTCCGTGTATAAAAACGAACCCAAGCGACCCAAGCAAGACGTGTGCCTTCAAGTACTGGGAGACAGGATATCGATCGGAAGGGCAGTCGGATCTCTTTAACGGTGCGTTCATGGGACCTGACAAGATTGGGTATGATGGCGGATTCGAAGAGTTGCGAGGTCGTCCATTCTCTACGGCGTGTACAGCGGAGAAGCCATATTTTGCCATTCGTGCCGTGTTTCAGGCTGAAGCGATTCGTGACGGTGTCCGTCCAGATGGTCCTTGGAGATTTGTTGGGTTCTGGGTAGCTTCCTGTGCGGGTCGTGCGAATGATGTGCGCTTCATGTACATGAATGTCGATGTTGTGAGCGCTGACATTTGTAAGGAGCTGGCAGAGGTGCGAAGCAAGGATTCGTTGCAAGATGCGGCTTACACGGATCGTGTATGGAAGGAGTCGGCCTACACGGCTCCAGGCATTGGAACTCAATACAGTTCGAAATTCGCGCCATTCGCTAGCGCCGTCACTTCTCGTCCTATTAGCGAGGCTGGCACCGAGCCACTTTTTCAAGCTGGTGGGGACGTGGCTGGTTTTTCGCCGCTCAAACCTCCAACGTTTCTCGCGCCTGGTTCGGATAGCTACCATCGTCCTCAATCATTACCGAAGGATAAGTGGGCCTACCTCTCTAACTTGTTTGCCCGTGTGTATCGCGTCTATCGTTATTATGAGGAAGCGGTGCCACTTACGGGAAAGGCTTGTTTAGATGGTCCGTTCAAGGGGCAAGCTTGTCAGACGAGCGTCGTTGGCGCTGTAGATGCGACGAGTACGCAATGCAGTGTTCAAGGCGTGTGTGATACGAACTTGCTTGAATCAAGTGGCATGGATAGCTACAAGATTTGTGATGCTATGTCCGGTATAAATGCTGGATTGCCATGTACGGACGATCCGGATATGTGTCATACGGGGGCCACGTACCACGATGCTGGCGGCGTGCCTCGTCAGCAACTGCATGCGTGTGTTTTGAACGCGTCTATGTGGACTCAATCGCCTGTGGACGGTACATATGATTACCGTGGGACGGACAGCACTGTAGAGCACTTTTCTGCCGCAGATGCTTCTCAAGCGTATCTGCGCACTCCAGGCACGTATGGACGTCCTCCGTTTATTTGCGCGGGCGGAATGCGTCGCGGCGGAAGTGGGGAGGGCGATTGTTCTGCTCCAGCAACCGCCTCGCGTGAATGTCCGGAAGAGATTCATGGCAAGTGCGTCGTCCCTCATGCTCCAAATTCTGGTCGAGCGCCCGAGCCGTTTCAAGTGACGTTTGGCTTGCCCGTGCCCACGTCGGTGACTACTACGAGATGTGCTATTCCTCGCTATATCCCTGATCGCACTCGTCCAACGGATCCGGATGCGAGAGTTATCGCTCACGCTACGTCGGCTGACGGGTACGATCCAGCGGTCAATCCCGAGCTCACTTATGTCGATCCGGATACGAATCTTGTGTACGACATTGCTACTCAAAATGATTATACGTCTTGTCAGGCTGACTACGACTGTTCCTTTACGCCTTACAACTACTACATGAAGCGTCCTGGCGGGTATGCGCCGCTCTTCTCGGTCAGATCGAGGAGGTATATGTGGGCTCGTTCAGCTGGAATGACTCAGTATGGGCCTGTGCTCGGTTCGGATGGTGGATGCAATGACTCGTCTACTGATAAGACGGCTGAATGCATGAGTGAGACAACGGTTGATGTGGCTTCTTGTGGCGGTGGAGAGTGGGGGAATACTGATAATCCAGGGTCTGGGTTGAGAATCGGCTGCCCAGGAGATATTTGCACAGGTGGTCCGCGGCGGGCCGCTACTCAGCTGCCAAGAGGGGTTCTGACTTCTGACGGTATTTCTAGTGTGGAGTTGTCTCACATTGTTGGTTCGACTCTTGCTACGGGGGCGCTTCATTCCGAGGGTCGTGGTTCGTATTGCACTATTCAAGCCTGGCGCCAGGGTACCGCCCGAAATCCAGGAGACCTCGCTTCTCAAACAAATGCCTGTGGAGCTGATGCATATGTAGATGCTATGCTCACGCCGTATATTCAACCGATAACACTCGCTGAAGTTAATCGTGATCCAGGGGTTGCTAGCCCGGCTTTTCGTACGGTGCTTGATCGCAATACGGGGGATGATATTTTGGAGGGGGTTGTTGGGTCTGCGTTGGGTCTCGATTGTACGGCTCGTGCTCAGTGGATCAATATTCCTTTTGGTACCTGCGCCTCTCCTCGTGATCTTTCGCGGTCTAAGTCGTATGGCCGGTGTCGTGGTGGGTTGAATGATGGGAGTCTTTGTCGCTTGGGTGCGAGACCGGGTGAGTCGCTCAGCTGTGAGTATGATTTGAGGCGGACATTGGTGCCTGACGGCGCTCCGGCCCTGCAGTACCATCAATTAGGTAACGATGCTACGAGTCACGCTGTTACGGATCGCGTGATCGATATTCGGACGATGGGAAATTATGAGACGGCAGTGAATCGTTGTGGACTAGTCTCAATTAACTTGGATGGAGGAAGTCTTTATCGTCCTGTTGCTGCTTGTGCGCAGGGTGGGACGACGCAGCCGACGGGAAGCTCTGATCTCGATAATGATAACAACATCTGTACGCATACCGCTGGGTACAAGCCTCGTGTCGACCTGTGCCCTGATCCATCGGATGAGTTCTGTGGTCTTATCTCGTATAAACGTGGGAATGTGGTTTCGCTTACGCCTGGCATCTCGCCGTTCCCTCTTGCTACGGATGTCACGGTTGGTCATTACACGCCGGATTACTTGTTGAGTGCTATGGATGGCGTATCCCTACGAGAACGTTTTAGTCGAGCTAACCTTTCCTACATCAACTTCTACCGTCCGTATCCTCCTCAGGTCGCCGCGGTTGATGTGAATCAGTGTCGTCAGGCTGGTCAGTGTACTGTCACGCGCGCGCAAACGTTCACGTTCAACGGACAGACGGAAGGGCCCCTCGTGATCGCGGGCGGGCAGCACAAGTCTACGGTTCAGTTCTACGCGTGGGCCTCGCACAATCAGATGCCTATCCGAAAGATGATGATTGATTGGGGTGATGGGTTCGTGCAGAGCTTACCGGATGCGAAGATCAAGAATCACAAGCCGTTCTGCGGAGGGACGAAAGAGTGTTACATCGTGACGGGTCCAAATCGAGGTCATACAGGGCTTACGTGTAACACGGACACGGATTGTCCTTCTGGATATGGACGGTGTGAAAATATAGGAACGTGTGTGAAGCAGGCTGATAAAACGTGTACGGAGGACACTGATTGCACGGGTGGCACGAGTGGGGTGGCGGGAGACCGCTGCAACGTTCGTCAGTTCTTTGGCAATAGCTCGGAGGCATGTGAACAGAATTACTTCGAGTTTAGCCACGTGTATACGTGTGATGGGCAGCGCTCCGTGAGCGAGTTAGCTTGTGACAGACGAGCTGGTTCTTCTGCTCAGTCTCGCTTCAGCTGTGCGCGTAATCCAGAGCGTCTGTGTACGGGGTTAACGGATGTAACGACATGTGGAGCGGGGGATCAATGTATTATTGATCTCGCTCCAAAGGGCGGATGTTGGGATAGTGCCACGCTCGCCTGTCACTTCACGCCACGTGTCTTGATCGAAGATAACTGGGGATGGTGTACGGGAGAATGTCGATCGAACGTGATCACAACTCCTGCGGTCGGAGATACTCCTGCCAGCACGCAGTTGTCCGATGATCCTGCGAGCACGCCTGCCGATCGTATGGCAGCCGTCACCCATCCTTACGGAGGGTGTTACGCCGGGATTCCGGTGAATGCTCC
>CAZLPD010000009.1:0-35139 GCA_964561355.1 uncultured Gammaproteobacteria bacterium | reverse complement strand
GGAAGGCGATCAGTGTTCGTAGGGGCCACGGAGAGACTCCGTGTGAGAGGGTGTGTAGAGAATGATGATGCTAGGCGGTTTCGATCATCTCCACGATGACCTTAGGCCTTCCGATCAGGCTCTCGCCCAGATCACGCGCGAGGGCGTGCAGGCGTTCCTCGGTATCCTTGGTGTCGAGGAGTCTCAGGAATCCGCAGGCACACCTCGGGTGCGCCTTGAGGACCACGGTGCCGTTTCCCGGCTGCGCCGTCCAGGCGTGCAGTCGGGGAAGCGTTGCCGCCTCCTCGTTTACGAGCTGTCTGATGGACCCCTCGAGGATGGTGAGGTCCATTGCGAGGACGAGCGGTCCGCCGTTTATTACGAGTGCGCCTGCGCTTGCTTCCGGCGAGACGTGCGGACATTGGATGGTCAAGACCTTACCCATGGTGTCCTCCCCATTGCTTATCAAGACTAACCGAATCGTGCGCCCGTTGCGAGCGTGGTCAAGGTTGCGTCGTGTTTCTGTTGTGTGTGCCCCATGCACGCGCAAACACAAACGATCCAACCTCCATGAATCCTGGTCCCGTTCCTTGCGCGTTGTGCTCGTTTTGATAGTAGCGCCATCCATCACGCGTGGTGATAGGTGGTCCTTTCTCAAACTAGCTCATCATTATGCGCAGGGAAGTGATCGGTGCTCGTGGAGATGGCGGATAAAAGGATTTTATCCGCAGTGATGTGGAAAGGGCGGTTTTATTCTTCTTGGTGTCGCGTGGCTGCGAGGGCCAGCGTGACGAGGGTTGGCACTAGAAGCGCGTTGAGGTCGAGTCGCTGAAAGCACGGAACGCCGAGAGCGCCTCCGGCCACGAAGCATACGGGGATGCTCACGTGGACGTAGAACGTACGCAAGTCTTTTCGTAGACTTGCTCGGTGCTTGCGCAGGTCGTTCAGGATGATGACGATATCGTGACCGATATCCGTCAGGATTCCTGTGATGTGCGTCGTGCGCAGCCCCTTGATGGAGCTCGTGTACCCATTCTGTACGCCCATAGCGATTGCCATGAGGCACAGTGCTCGTTCCTGCATGGCCAGTGCCGCGAAGAGCAGCGCTGCCTCTACTAGCAGTGTCGCCTGGAGGAGATTTTTCCCCCCGCGCTCCTTCAGGATGGCGAAGATGATTCCTCCGAAGAAGAAGCTCGCGACGGCCCAGCTCATGAGAGCTGCTCCGTCTTGATTGAGGGTGCCTCGGCTGAATGAGGCGATATGGCCCGACATGTGGGAACACGTTGTTCCGAATCGTGCGAACGCCATCGTGTTCACGAATCCTGCCACTACGGTCAGGATAAGCGCGACCCGGCGGCCGCGTTTGGTTGGGATTTCTCCTTCTTTGTCTACTTCCGCGGTGGTCGTAGAGGGAACGGCTTCCTCTGCGGTCATCGTGTGTTCTCCCAGGGACGGGTTATAAGTCCCCACAAATATTGATCGTGGTATTAGATCAGTCCTTGTGGTGACTACGGAAAGATTCCGTAAGGATAGGGAGATGGTTCGTGGGTGCGCCACGAGCTTTAGGTTGTTGAAGGAGCGATATGTGCGAAGAAGGGGTCATCTTCTCGAAGGACATACGTGCGCTTGCGGCCGCAACCCCAGTCGATGTGAAACAGGGGAACGATCGTTGCCTGTGGAAAGCGACGTCGCAGCTCTTGCGCAGCTGCCCGCAGATGTCGGAGCACTTCTGCGACGGGCATGTGTGCCAACGCGGCAGCTCCACAAGGATAGTGGGCAAGCGGCGTGATCACTGACAGGTTCTTGAGCTCGAGTGCCGTTGCTGCCTGTCGAAGCAAGATGGCTGATTCACCCTGGTTAAGCCTGCATCCCGGAGACAGGAGGAGTCCTCCTCCGTTTAGAGCCAGGATGTGCGTGCATGGCGACGGTCGCCTACGTAAAAACCCCCACAACCGATTCCAACGAGGGAATCGCCCGTCATAGAGGTGTTGGATGATGTCCGGCAACTGATGTCCGTCGGCACAGGAGATGCAGACGGAGCCTGTGTGAGGAATGTGGTCCTCCTTGACGCTCTCGAACATGCCCACTCCGTGAAGCATTCGCAAGAGCGCCAAATCTTTTTTTTGCACGTCGGTCAAAAGGCCTGCTTCCTTTCTTTTGCCGCCTCACGAGGTGAGAGGCAAGGCAAAATGATACGCTCTTCTCTTGATACGTCAAGGGTTGTCAAAAAAACACCCCGGTTGCCCAGGGTGTTTTTTGTTCTTATTTGACCTCGATGCCCATGTTGCGCGCTGTTCCAATGACTTGGTTCATGGCGGACTGGATCGTGGTGCAGTTCAAGTCAGGCATTTTCTTTTCGGCGATCTCGCGGACTTGGTCTATCGTGACTTTGCCGACTTTTTCTACGTTTGGTTTGGCGGCGCCCTTTTCGATCTTTGCTGCTTTTTTCAAAAGCTCGGACACAGGAGGGGTCTTGAGGATGAAGGTGTACGTGCGGTCTTCGTAGAGGGTGATGACAGCAGGCACGACTTCGCCGAGACGGTCTTGTGTGGCGGCGTTGATCTTCTGACAGAACTCCGCGATGTTAATACCGTGCTGACCGAGGGCGGGACCGAGCGGAGGTGCTGGAGTTGCTTTACCACCAACGACCTGGATCTTGATCAAGGTCTTGATTTTTTTAGCCATAATATATTATTGATGAATGATAGACACGGTGCCGTCACGTGCATATCTCTGGGGTAACGGCGAGAAGCGCGCCGACGGGAGCCTCCGTTAACCCATCTCTTATATTGGTTTGTTTAGATCTTCTTGACCTGGGTGAAGTCGAGTTCGAGTGGTGTCTCGCGGCCGAACATGCTGACAAGCACCTTGACCTTGCCGTGCGAGCCATCGATTTCGCTGATCTTGCCTTCGAAACCTTTGAATGGACCTTCGCCGATTTTGACGGCCATGCCCGGCTGAAGATCGATCGCGACCTGCGGTTCTTCTGTCGTGCCCATGCGCTTCATGATGGCATCGACTTCGGTTTGTGCAAGCGGTGTTGGATTGGTACCGGTGCCGATGAAACCTGTGACGTTTGGCGTGTTACGCACGACGTACCACGAGTCATCTGTCACCACCATCTCGACGAGCACGTAGCCAGGAAAAATCTTTTCTTCCACGATGCGACGTTTGCCGTTTTTGATCTTAATCTTTTTCTCTTTCGGAACAAGGATTTGGAAGATGGAATCCTTGAGTCCGAGTGTGTCGATACGTTGGCTTAGGCCTTCTGCCACGTTCTCCTCATAGCCGGAATAGGTGTGGATGGCGAACCAGCGTCGGCCGTAGTCGGAGGTTTGCTTAGGCATACTATTTGGTAGCTGGAGGCGTCGATGGGTTTACGGGGATTGTCTTGGCATCCAGATTGACCTTGTTGCCATTTTGATCCGTAGCCTCGATGCTTCCAGGGGTTACCTCGATGGGCTGCGTGGTTGGCTCCTCTGGCGTCACAGGAGCTGAGGCAGTTGTTTGTCCACGTGCGCCGATGGTGGCTTGTACGAGACGTTCGAGACCTAAGTCGAGCGCACCGAAGAATACGGCGGCAAGCACGCTTCCAACAATGATGAGCGTGCCATAGCGAAGGGTGTCTTCTTTGCTTGGCCAGCTAACTTTTTCAAGCTCTTCCTTGGCGGTGCGGAAGTACTCAACGATGGGATTTGGCATAAAATAATGGTTTTTAAAAGACCCTGTGAGGGGTCAACTGAGCGAAGAATAGCAGTCTTTCTTGAAAAAAGCAAGCGCTATAGCCTGCGGCGCTTGCGTCGGATGGTTTCGATGATCCAGGTGAGCCAGTAGCGGGGGGATAGGATGAGATCTTGGGCGTGAAGATAGGCTTCTTCAAAGCCTCCAAATCCACGTTTAAACACGGAAAGTCCGTGCCAGGGGTGGTTGGTGGCAGTTTCCGGGACTACGCCCCAGAAGTTGTAGAAGCGGCAGCCTCGACGTTTGGTTTCTTGGATGATGCGCCATTGTAGAAGGTGTGCAGCTGGGATTTTGGGAAAATGGCTTTGGTCGGAGGCGCCATGGTGGTAGAACGCGCTGCCGTGAGCGAGGGTGACGATGGCGGCGGACACGATCTTGTCTTGGATGCGACCGATAGCGGTCAACAGGTGACCGTTGCGTGCAAACGCCTCGCATTCTGTTTGTAAGTACTTCTTTGAAAAAGGAGTGAACTGTTGGCGTGCGACGGTTGTCTCGTAGACCATCCAAAAATCATCCAGCCCTCCCATGCCGGATGCAAACTCGACTGTCATGGCGGCCTCTTCTGCTTTGCGGATGCTTTGTCGTGTTGTTTTGCGAGCGTTCTTTAGTAGATCCTCTTCGCTTGCGGTGAGATCCAGCATCCACGCGAGTTCTGGGTGTTGGTGTGTTGGGGCTCCGCGAAAGCCGAGGTGAGAGAGTTCTGTTGTGTGTTCCGTGGTGCTCGGCAGTAGTGAGCACACGCGTATGCAAACGGCATTACGCTCTGTTCCAAGTTGGCGCCATGCATCTTTGAGAAGGTTCCATGCAGACGTTTGATCTATACCTTGCGCGAGGATTGGGCCATGTGGAACAAGCAGGAACGAGCCGCGACGCGCTTTCATGAAGATGGTGAGTGCGGTCGCGACAAGGGTTTCACCTTCGAATATTCCCAGAGGAATCACTTCGTGTCCGAGACCTTCGTTCACGCTCTTCCATTCCCATGACTGTAGGAACGTGTGCGGTGCTTGCGTATCCAAAAACGCGGTCCATTGATCGCGGTTGGTGCAGGGGCGGATGGAGAGAGGCATGATGATCAAATGCTGTTTACGAGATCGACGATGCGGCGGGCGTCGGCTTCAGAAATGTGGATGTGCGTTGGAAGGTTGAGGGTCTCTTGGGCAAGGGCGACGGCTTGTGGCGTGCTGGCTTGATTGTATGCGACCGCTGTTTCATCCACGCCACTTGGTGCAAGAGGAGAAGTGTACCAATCGCCGAGTTGAATGTGTGCTTTGCTGGCTGCGTGAAAGATCTTGTCGCGATTGGGTGTGCGAATAGGATAGCGCAAGAGCACAGGGTCGGCATGTTCTGATGTGATTGGAAGTGTGAAGCGCTTTGCATCTAGTTGGGTAGCGTAGATCTCTGCGATGCGACGACGATGCGCATCAAAACGTTCACGTTTTTTCCATTGATGAAGCGCGAGGACAGCGAGCGCGTTCGGCATGCGTTTACTGGTCCATGTTGGTTTTTTACCAAGGCGTTCTTGTGGCTCAACGGCTTTTGAAATGATGCGGAGACGTTTCGCTGTTTCTAACACGACCTTTCCCAGGGAGGCGATGTCGTACAGGGTGATGCCAAGCGCGAGGACGAGCGGATGTGCTAGTTGTTGCGCGATCCATTGCAGAGAGGGGAGCGGCGCTTGGGATTGAAGGGAACGCAATTGATTGTGAATGTCTGATCGTCGTGTAATTGCTACGCCACCGAATACGGATGAAAGCGCTTTGTCACGACCGAGGCTGAAAATGGCTGCGTCACCAAAGGTGCCGAGGAGCTGCCCGTTCCATCGGCTGCTGAAGCTGTGCGCACAATCTTCGATGATGAGAAGATTGTGCTGTTTTGCGAATGCTGTGAGCGCATCCATGTCCGCGGGGACGCCGAAGGTGTGTTGGACGAGGAGGGCCTTTGTCTTCGTGGTGAGGTGTTTTTCGAGAGAGGGGATATCGATCGTGAAGGTGTTGGGATTGGCGTCTACGTAGACAGGGACGCATCCAGCCCAACGAATGCTGTTGGGTACGGCTACACAGGTGAATGCTTGGAGCAGGATGTCGCTTCCGGTGGGAATGTTAAGGGCTTGAATGACAGCGGTGAGTGCCGATCGACCGCTTTCGAAGGTGGTTGCCTGCGCACGAAAAAATCCTCCGATTGCTCGTTCGAGGTCTGCGATGGCTCCACCGCGTTGCCATGCCCACGGTTGCGCGAGCAGGGACGTGGCGAGACGCACATCATCCGCTTCCGCGTTTGGGGAGAGGGAGGTTACGAGGCGCTTCATACGGTGGGTGCGGGGGCGAGGTGTATGATGGCGCGACATTGAGTGTCTGTTGATCCTTTCAAGATGTAGGGGTGTTGAAGGATTGATGCGTGTTGTATTTTATTATTCCACGTGATGGGGATATCGCATCCGATAGAGCAGATGAGTCGATCGCTTCCGACGAAACCAAAGCGCCCGGATTTATGGGTGCGGCCTCGGCGCACCATCTGCTCGACGGATGGATCGACCGGGATCCAGTTACCCTGTTCATCTTGGAATTCTGCCCAGGCGTGCATGTCGTTTTTTGTATCATCCAACCAGAATCCACTCACGATGCGCGCGGGGATGTTGTTTGCCAGACAGAGGGACACAAAAAGAGTCGCAAAGCCGCCACAGTCGATGTTCGGACGAGTGAGGGCTTCGATATCGCTGTAGAGTCCATCGATTGGATCGCCGTACGTGAGGTGCTTGATGAGATGTGTGTTGATCCTTCGCGCTTTTTCTTTTGCGCTCGATCCGATGCCTAGATGCCGCGCTAATGTTTGTATGCGGGGATCTGCGGCGTGCATGTATCGACTTTGCGCTGGTGTTGCGTGTTGTATTTTTTGTTGTTGGCGGTGACCTGGTTTTGTTTTTACGAGGCAGTGAAATATAGGGACTTCTATTTTTTCTGTGCGGGGCTCGATGCTTGTGATGAGGATTTCATTCTTGAACACTTCATCCACCGTTTTTGTTGTGTGGGGGAGATGGAGGGTGAGGTTTTGGATCTCTTGCGTGTCTGTTTGTGGTGGAAGGGGGATGGCGAAGGTGATTGGATGTGTGTCTTTTGCTGAAATACTCACTGAATAGGTGAGCTCGTACGTTTGGGGTTGCGTGTAGGCAAAAAGACCGAATGTTTCTCGTATGCGGTGCAGAGGCCAGGCGAGCGTTTGTTTCCAGGACATGAACTAGAGCATAGCGATTGGCGCTGGGATGAGCAAACAAAAACCACTCGCGTGATATCGAATGGTTTTTGATGGTCGGGCTAGTGGGATTTGAACCCACGACCTCTTGCACCCCATGCAAGCGCGCTAGCCAACTGCGCTATAGCCCGAAATGGTGGTCTCTGTATTTTTTTGTGGCATGACTATAATAGATTTTTTTCTGATTTGCAAAAGGTTTACCTGGGCATGTTCATACGCTAACCCTTGACACATCCTCAATGTTTCTTGCGTGTTTCTCTGCGCGGTTGCATAATAGCCCCGCAAACCCAATACATTCGTTCTTTCATCATTCATTTACTAGGGTTTGACGCATCTTTATTTTATGAGCATGACCAAGTCTCAGCTCCTTCAGGAGTTGGCTGCTAAGTCCGGCCGCACCAAGAAGGAAGTGGTTGCCATGATGGAAGCCCTCGTTAAGATGGCTTACACGCAAGTGAAGAAGGAAGGCGAATTCGTCATTCCTGGTCTCGGGAAGCTTGTGAAGGTTAAGCGCCCTGCACGCATGGGCCGCAACCCAGCTACGGGTGAAGCGATCAAGATCGCTGCCAAGACGGTCATCAAGTTCCGCGTCGCCAAAGCCGCCAAAGAAGCGGTGATGTAAGCAAGAGAAAAGCCCCGGGTTCGCCTGGGGTTTTTCTATTGGTACTTTTTTTGTTTCGTGCCACTATGTAGGTGATATGTCACGTGTTCACGCCAGAGTTCAGTCGCTTGGAGGGATGGTTCTGGGCGGGCTTTTTCTTGTGTTGCTGGTTGTACTTTGGATCGCTACCCATGTCGCTGTGCGGAATGTGTGGCTCGAAGGGCTGCTTATCGGTTTTTTGTTGGTTATGGCGGCGTATGTCGTTGATGGAGCGAGTGAATCTTTGGAATACAAGGATCAGGCGCTTGTGTTCGATGGGTGGCTTACGCGACGTCGAACGGTATCGCTTGCGGGGATCGTCCAAGTCCTCCTCGTTCATGAGGGGTTGAATCCTGAGTGGGGGATCGAGACGCTTACGTGCATGCATCGAGATGGAGACTGTGAGCGTTTGGCGCTTGGCCCCTTGTGGCGTCGTCGTGACCTTGAAGCGTTTTTGGCGGATGTGGAAAGCGGGTTGCATAATGAAAAGATTGTGGAGGAGGTGCGCTGACGATTCGGGGCGTGCTACACTGGTGAGCGTATGCCAAGCAAACGCCCTTCTTCTGTTCCTTCCGAAAAAAAATCATCTGCAAAACCGAGCGGTCCTACCCCGTCCGCCACGGGTTCGCCAAAAACCATTCCTTCGTGGACTGGGTTTGGTCAGTACGGTGGTCTTATGGGTACCAAGCGCTTTACGCGTTGGTTATGTAATTCCAATAACACCTGTGTGCCGGTTGAAACGGAGAATTTTACCGAGAACATCAATTGGAAGATTTTTCGTATCATGGCTGAGTTCGTGGAGGGGTTTGAGTTTCTTGCCAAGCTTAAAAATGAGGTGACGGTGTTTGGGAGTGCGCGTAGTAATCTGGCGGATCCGTACTACAAGATCGCTAAGGAATTTGGGTATCTGTGTGGGAAGGGTGGTTTTACGGTGATTACAGGTGGAGGTCCGGGGATTATGGAGGCGGCAAACTGGGGAGCGTTTGATGCGGGTGGTGAATCTGTTGGGATTGATATCGAACTTCCGATGGAGCAGCGCAAGAATCAGTACGTCAGACGGTCGATTGGGTTCCACTACTTTTTTACTCGCAAAGTGATGTTGTCAGCCTCTTCCCAGGCCTACGTCTACTTTCCGGGTGGGTTTGGAACGTTGGATGAGTTGTTTGAGATGTTGACGTTAATTCAAACGGGGAAGATGTCCGATCAGGTTCCGGTCATCTTGGTTGGAAAGAAGTATTGGCAACCGATGTTTGAGTGGTTGCATGATTCTGTGTACAACGAGTTTCACGATATCAGTGCCGAGGACCTTGATTTGCTCCATATCGTGGATACGGCTGAAGAGGCGTTTGAGATTGTTAAAACGACGAAGGAACGGGTCTTGTAGGCGGCATTTACAAAAACCGCCCTTCCAATGAGGAGGGGCGGTTTTTTGTTTGTGGCTTTTAGTCGTGCTTGTGACCGGTGTGGTTCTCGTGAGCTTCGCGGGCCATCTTCTTGAGGGTGCGAAGGGTACGAGCGGCGACACGGATGCGCTGACCATTGATCTGGATGGTCTGCAAATTTACCCCCTGACGGCGTCGGGTGGCGATGTTGGAGTGGCTGCGGGAGTTGCCGTACAAAGCGGATTTCCCGGATAATTGGCAGATGCGAGACATAAGAATTGGTATCGAGTATCGTGTATCGAGTGTCGAGAATGGGCCAAGAATAAACGAAGATGCCTGTTTTGGCAAGGGGTAGACGATCCTGCGGCCAGCCGTCACAATGGGAGGCATGTCTCTTCTCTCCTTGCTATTCAGTCAGCCTTGGGTGTTTGTGGCTTTTGTAGCGGTTTTTGTCCTCTCGCTTTCCGTGCATGAATACGCGCATGCTCTGGTCGGTTTTTGGCTAGGGGATTCGACGGCTGAGCGGCAGGGGCGCCTCACGCTTGATCCGCGAGCGCATATTGATCCGCTCGGGTTTCTTTCCCTTCTTCTTTTGGGATTTGGGTGGGGGAGGCCGGTTCCTTACAATCCCTACCAGCTGCGATTTCCACGGGTTGGGCCTGTTCTTATTGCGGCGGCTGGGCCTGCCTCGAATGTGATCATGGGCGTGCTCTTTACGCTCGCGTTTAAGTGGTCGATTCTACATCTTGGCGAAGCGAACCTGCTTACGATCTTTACGGAGGCTGGATCGTTTCTGAATTTTTCATTGGCGCTCTTTAACCTCATTCCCGTTCCACCATTGGATGGGTCTAAGGCATTGCTTGCTATTTTAGATGAGTATCGATTTCAAAAAGCGCATCGTTGGATCGCGATGCAGGGGCCGAATCTTCTTCTTGCGCTTGTGTTGCTTGATATGATCTTGCCGACGGGTCCACTGGTTTGGATCTCATCTGTTTCGGCGTGGATTGTTCATGCGATCTTTGTCTTATGAAGTGTCTGACACGTGAATCGTTTTCGGAGCGGCGTTGGTCGGGTTGGGCTACGTGGCTTACCCAGGTGTGGATGGTTGCGGTGGCGGCGGGGTTTGTTTCGGAGCTTGTGCTCGCGCGCGGTGCACAGGCGCTCTTTGATACGGTCCAGGTTGTGCTGCTTTGGCCCTTGATGGCGGTGTGTATTGGGTTTTTGCTGGCTGTGCTCTGCATGCGTCTTTGGAAGGTATCTTTGTTTGCTGCGCTGGTACAGGTCGCGACGCTTCTTCCTTTGTTGTTTGTTGTGCCGCTTCTTCAATGGACGGAAGGTGTGCTCCTTGGCGTTCGTGACGAGGCTACGTTTGTGAACGTTGGTCGAGCCGTAGCTTCTCTGCTGAGCGGGGGTATGCTTCCGACGCCGGTTGCGCCTAGTGCAGTTGCGTTTCTTTGGTTGGGGGTCTGTGCTTGGCTGGGTTGGTCTTGGTGGAAGATGACGCCTGGCCGAACGGGGCGTGCGCTCCTACGGGCGTTTTTGCCCACGTACATTGGGTTTGCTGTTTTATGGATACTTCCCTCTATCTTGGGGTGGTTCGCCCTCGCGGGGCACGTCTCTCTTTGGCGCGTTGGGGCTGATGTTGTTGAGCATGGGTTCGTGGCTACGCAAATTGATGGATACGCTTGGAGCAATGTGTATGAACGTTTTCCTCTTGCGATTGGAGGGGAGGCTCATATTAGTAGTCAGTGGTTCATGACCATGGTTCCATTCCTCGTGTTGCTTTCGCTTTATCTTTTGCATCTTGCGCGAGCGTGGCGGTGGTCTTGGCGGCAGTGGATGGTGTTCGTGGGAGGTGATCGTATGGGACGTGTGGGGGGTGTTGTCCTGTTTGGCCTTTGTGCCGCGCTTGGCTCTGGTACGCATCTTTTGGGCTGGACGCATGCACTTGCGCTCCTTGCACTCGTCATGTCTCTCGCTTTGTTTTTGCTTGCGCAGATAGCTGATACGGATCTTGCTAAGGCTGCTTTTGGGTCTTTGGGGCATGATCGGCCTCTTTCGCTTGGTACCGTTCGATCGGCGGATTTGGTCGAGGCCGTGCTCGTGTGGCGTGCCGGAGCCTATGTCCTGGCCTGGCTTTTGGGGTGGCCGGTTCTTATTTCCTTTGCGCTCACGGATCTTGCTCATTATCTATCTATTACGGCTCGGAGCCCGTGGGCGTATCTTGGGTGGAGAGCACTTGCGTATGGGGGATTTTGTCTTGTTGGATGGATGGTTGTGGTTGAGCGGGGGAGCTTCGGCTCGCTTGCCCCGGCCCTAGCCGCGCTCGTTGTTCTGGTTAATTTTGGCTGGAACTGGCGGAGAAATCGTTCTGGAGCTGGAAGTGGCGCATAGAGGGATGGGGACGTTTTGTACGCTTGACGTGGGGAGTGAATGCTGTTAGATTGGGCGCACCTTACACGTTTTTAACGATTTTTCTCTTGTCTTCCTTGCGAAGAGAGATTCACCGCATGCCTACCATTGCTCAGTTAATTCGTCGTCCACGTACGATTGCAAAGCGCAAATCCAAGAGCCCAGCGCTTCAGTTTGCGTTTGATACGCTTCATCGCAAGCGCACGGAATTGTCTCGCGGTGCCGCTTTTAAGCGCGGTGTGTGCACGAAAGTGACCACGATGACGCCAAAAAAGCCTAACTCCGCTGTGCGTAAGATCGCTCGTGTGCGTCTCTCGAACGGGCAGGAAGTCACGGCGTACATCCCTGGAGAAGGTCATAACTTGCAGGAACACTCTATCGTGCTCATCCGTGGTGGTCGCGTGAAGGATCTTCCTGGTGTGCGCTACCACATTGTCCGTGGTGTCTACGATACGCAGGGTGTGGCTAACCGCCGCGGTAGCCGTTCTCTCTACGGTGCGCGTCGTCCTAAACCGGAAGCTAAGAAGAAATAACCGATTCACTCTTGATCTTATATGCGTGGAAAACAAGCTCCCAAGCGTAAAGTAGCCCCAGATCCAAAATATGGATCGACCAACGTGGCGAAGCTGATCAACTACATTATGATCGGTGGGAAAAAGCAGAAATCCCAAGGCATTGTGTACGCAGCGTTTGCCGTCGTCGAGGAAAAGATGCAGAAGCCAGCCCTCGAAATGTACGAGGAAGCGCTTAAGAATGTGGCCCCAAGCGTGGAAGTGAAATCCAAGCGCGTTGGTGGAGCGAACTACCAAGTCCCTCTCCAGGTGCGTGCGGAACGTCGCTTGCAGCTTGCGCTTCGCTGGATGATTGATGCCGCTCGCTCTCGCAAAGGAAAGCCTATGGCGGAACGTCTTGCGACTGAAATCATGGATGCGGCACAGAACCAAGGTGAAGCTGTCAAAAAGCGCGCCGATGTTCACCGCATGGCAGAAGCGAACCGCGCGTTTGCCCACTTCGCTCGATAATCAATTACACAAGGCTGGAGGTTGGGGTCAGCCTCCCTCCCTCCAGCCTTTTTCTTTTTCATTACCTATATGCCTCGTGAATTTGCCCTAAAAGACACACGCAACTTCGGGATTATCGCTCACATTGATGCTGGAAAAACCACTGTCTCTGAGCGTATTTTGTTTTATACCGGTCGTAAGCACAAAATTGGTGAAGTGCACGAAGGGGAAGCTACGATGGACTGGATGGCCCAGGAACGTGAACGTGGTATTACGATCACGGCTGCTGCGACGACGTGTTTTTGGAAGGGGTCGCACATGAACTTGATCGATACGCCTGGACACATCGACTTTACGATTGAAGTGCAGCGTTCGCTTCGCGTGCTCGACGGTGCGGTGACTGTGTTTGACGGCGTGGCTGGTGTGGAGTCTCAATCGGAAACGGTGTGGCGCCAGGCAGACAAGCACAACGTGCCTCGTATTTGTTTTATCAACAAGCTTGATCGCATGGGGGCGGATTTTTATGCCGACGTGAAATCCATCCACGATCGTTTGACGAAGCGCGCTCATCCAATCCAATTGCCTATCGGTACGGAGGCGAACTTCATCGGTATCATCGATCTTTTGCGCATGAAGGCGCAGATGTACAAGGATGACATGGGTCAGAATATCGAAGAAGTTGATGTTCCTGCGGACATGTTGGAAAAGGCCAAGCAGTATCGCGCTCAGGCTATCGAGGCGATTGCGGAAACGGATGAAGACATGATGAACCGCTACTTGGCGGGTGAAGAGTTTACGTTGGAGGAATTGAAAGCTGGATTGCGCAAGGCGGTTATCAAGGGTCTTATCAATCCAATTTTGTGTGGATCGGCTTTGAAGAACAAGGGCGTGCAGTTCTTGCTCGATGCGATCGTGGATTACCTTCCTTCTCCTCTCGATATTCCTGCGACGAAGGCACATGCTATCGATGATGAGAACCAGGCGATCGAAGTACATCCTTCCGACAGCGAGCCATTTGCAGCTTTGGCCTTTAAGGTCATGACGGATCCATTCGTTGGAAAATTGATTTTCTTCCGCGTGTATTCCGGTATGATGGCGGCTGGTTCATACGTGATCAACGCGAAGACGGGTGAAAAAGAACGTCTCGGTCGTATCGTGCGTATGCATGCCAACGAACGTGAAGATGTGAGCGAGGTGTTCGCTGGTGATATCGCTGCTGCCGTGGGTCTTAAGGGTACGTTTACGGGTGACACGATTTACGATGAACGCCGTCCACTTGTGCTTGAATCCATCGTGATTCCTGAGTCGGTTATCTCCATCGCTATTGAGCCAAAGACCAAGGCTGACCAAGAAAAGATGGGTGTGGCTCTTCAGAAGCTCGCGGAAGAAGATCCTTCGTTCCGTGTGCGTACGGATGAAGAAACGTTGCAGACGATCATTTCCGGTATGGGTGAGTTGCACTTGGAAATCATCGTGGATCGCATGAAGCGCGAGTTCAAGGTTGAAGCGAACGTTGGCAAGCCACAGGTTGCTTACCGCGAAGCTATCCGCGCCAAGGCCGAAGATGTGGAAGGGAAATATGTTCGTCAGTCTGGTGGTCGTGGTCAGTACGGACACTGTGTTATCAACATCGAACCAAACGAACGCGGCAAGGGCTACGAATTCGTGGATGAAATCAAGGGTGGTGTCATTCCTCGCGAATTTGTTCAGCCAATCAACAAGGGTATTCAGGAAGCGATGCAGCGTGGTGTGTTGGCTGGGTATCCATTGCTTGACGTGAAGATCACGCTTGTCGATGGAAGCTACCACGATGTGGACTCGAGTGAAGCCGCCTTTAAGATCGCTGGTTCCATGGCCTTCCAAGAAGGATGCCGCAAAGCTGGATTGTATCTTCTTGAGCCAATCATGAAAGTCGAGGTCGTCACACCAGAAAACTACATGGGTGATGTCATCGGTGACTTGAATGCGAAGCGTGGACAAATCCAAGACATGGGCGAACGCAGCGGTGCTCGTGTGGTGGACGCGCAGGTTCCTCTTTCCGAAATGTTCGGCTACTCCACGAGTCTTCGCTCTATGACTCAGGGTCGTGCGAGCTACTCCATGGAGTTCAATCACTACGGTGAGGTGCCATCCAACGTGGCGCAGACGGTGATCGAAGGTCGCGGCAAGAAATAAACGAATATCGATCGAAAAGAACGTGCTCATCGGGAGCACGTTCTTTTGTATGCGTTGACAGTCGTGTTGGCACGCGAGAGACTGCTCGCATCCCTACGAAGGAGAGGGGAGATATGTTCGCACAACAAATGTTGGATGCGCAGGAGACGACCGAGGATGCGGAGATGTGTCGGGCGTACCTGCGGGCGCTGCCGATCGCCCTCGTCGGGATCGGCGTGGCGACGGTCGCGCTGGGATGCGCGTGGGTGCGGAAGGCCTGCGTCTTCGTGCTCACGAGGAAGGGTGGTGTGTGATGAATCGATCTCGGTGGAGCCCGTATCCTCGTTCGTCGACGTTCGATCCCTTCAGATTGTTGGAGGGGAGCGCGGCTATGTTGGTGCTCGGGGCCAACCTTTTGCGTGCCCTTCGGAATCCTGGGCTCTTTCCCGACGACGACGCCTTCGGCTGTGCCCAGGTCTTCTGGCGCTGGAAGCCGCCGGAGAGTCGTTTCAAGCGCTGCGTGCTCGGTGCCCTTGGGTTGCCGCTCTTTCTTCCGCTTCGGTGGCTCGTGAGGTGATTCTCGCGGGTATCTATATGGTTTCGCGCCCCGCTTTGATCTGGGAGGATCTTACGGGGCGCGCTGTATTTTTGGCTCTGTATAGCCTACCTCTTGCGTTTCACCTGCTCATCCGCTGAGATGGGTTTATTATGTCATGGCAACGGATTATTGAGGTAGCTCGGCGGCAGGGGATGCCTGTGATTGTTACGGATGTGGCGGGACGCGAGCCTATGGTGCTCATGCCCTTGGATGGGTATGAGCGTCTTTTGGATGGCGTTAAGCCCTCTTCTAAGGAAGAAAAACCTCTTAATACAGCTAAAAATAGCGATTCAAAGCCGTTGAGCGCTCCTGGGGAGCCTGTTTTGGCTGTTCCGGTGGCTGTTTCTCAGCCGGTCCCAGCTCCCCAGCCTCCGTCCGAGCCCCCTTCGGAGCCTGTGCCGCCGCCTCCGGCAGCAAACCCGGATAGTCTTCGTCGCCGTCAGCGGGATGGGGATCGGGTGGAGATGCTTCATCGGTCTTTGGATACGGTCTCCCAGGTGGTCGGGGAGGGTGGACCGACGCCTAGCCAGGTAGAGGCTGATTTACTCTCGGAAGAGCGCTTTTTCTTCCAGTAGGAGTCTCTCATGATTCCGTGGGTTGTCGATCCTCGGATGAGCTCGGCGTAGGCTTGTCATATTGGCTAAGCTCTGCTACTATCTGGTCACTCGCGCAAAAGTTGACTTTGAGGACGTGCTCATTCGGCGCATTTCTCACGCATCCCGTGTGAATTGCGTCCAACTGAGAACATCCAAAATCTTGGTCAACCACGCGAATTTCTACTCATTTTTCTTAATGCATCCGCATTACGCGTACCTATGGCAGACGTCTTCCAACGGACAAAGCCCCACGTGAATATCGGTACCATTGGTCACGTTGACCACGGTAAGACCACCACGACGGCGGCTATTTTGACGGTTCTTGGCGCTCACGGCATGACGGCCCAGAAAAAGGGCATCGATGACCTTGATAAGGCTCCTGAATCCAAATCGCGTGGTATTACCATCGCGACGGCTCACACCGAGTACGAATCCGACAAGCGCCACTACGCGCACGTCGATTGTCCAGGTCACGCTGACTACATCAAGAACATGATCACGGGTGCCGCCCAGATGGACGGTGCGATCTTGGTGGTGTCCGCTACGGATGGTCCTATGCCACAGACTCGCGAGCACATCCTTTTGGCTCGTCAGGTCGGTGTGCCTTCCATCGTGGTGTTCTTGAACAAGGTTGACATGGTTGAGGATGCGGAACTTATCGACCTCGTCGAACAAGAAATTCGCGATCTTTTGAGCAAATACGAGTTTGATGGCGAAAAGACGCCTATCATCCGCGGTTCCGCTCTTAAGGCCCTTCAGAACCCTAAGGACGAAGTAGCTTCCAAGCCAATTCTTGATCTTATCAAGGCTTGTGACGACTTCATTCCTGAACCTGTCCGCGAAACCGATAAGCCATTCCTCATGCCTGTCGAAGACGTCTTCTCCATTGAAGGCCGCGGCACGGTGGTGACGGGTCGTATCGAACGTGGTCAGATCAAGATCAACGAAGAAGTCGAAATCGTGGGTCTCGGCGAAACGCGCAAGACGATCGTCACGGGTATCGAAATGTTCAACAAACAGCTTGACTCCGGTCTCGCTGGTGACAACGCTGGGCTCTTGCTCCGCGGTACCAAGAAGGATGAAATCGAGCGCGGTATGGTTCTTGCCAAGACCGGTTCGATCAAGCCTCACACCGAGTTCGAAGCAGAAGTCTACGCTCTCACGAAGGAAGAAGGTGGTCGCCACAAGCCATTTGTGACGGGCTACAAGCCACAGTTCTACATTCGTACGACGGACGTGACGGGTGAGGTCAAGCTTCCTGATGATGTCGCTATGGTACAGCCAGGTGACACGATCAAGATGACGATCACGCTTATCGCTCAGGTCGCTATGGAAGAGAAGATGCGCTTTGCTATCCGTGAAGGTGGTAAGACGGTCGGCGCCGGTGTGGTTACTCGCATCATTAAATAATTGATTATTTAGCGAGAGAGTTCCAGGTTCCGTGACGGGGCGCGACGCAGGGTCGCGCTTCTATACGGAACCTGGATGACAGGGCTCTCTCATCCATTCTCATGGTAGACGTCAAACCCGTGGTGTCCTCTTCTCATCGCGTGCGGATCAAGATCCGTGCCTATGATCACAAGATCATTGACCAAGCGACGAAGATGATCATCGAAACCGCAGAACGCAGTGGGGTAAAAGTCATCGGTCCTGTGCCACTTCCTACCGAAAAGAAGAAGTGGACGGTCAACCGCTCGACCTTTGTGCACAAGAACGCTCGCGAACAGTTCGAGATGCGTATCCACAAACGTGTCGTTGATATCTTGGATCCAAATCCAAAGACGATCGACGCGCTTACCTCCCTCAACTTACCTGCTGGTGTCGATGTGGAGATCAAGATGTAACCGCAAGGCGACATCATTTACAACTACGTTCGATTCCCAAGGAGAAAGCCCACGGTGCAAACCGAGGAAACCTCCCTGCTGATGCCTACCCCATAGGGTAGGCCTCCGCCTCATCTGTAGGCGGAGAGAATCGCGATCAATCATTCACGTTTTGCGTGCCAATGTGCCTTTGTGCACATGTCTCACCGAATGCTGGAGGACGATTGCGATCGTCAGCCGCATTCGGTGTTTCTGTTTTTACTGATAATTGTGTATTGAGCGACCAATCCGATTCTTATGAAATTCATTCTCGCGAAAAAACTCGAGATGTCGCAAGTCTACGACGCCGATGGAAACGTCATTCCCGTGACGTTGCTTGAAGCGGGACCGTGCTACGTGACACAAGTTAAAGGCAAGGAAAAAGATGGGTATACGGCTGTTCAGCTTGGGTTTGGTACGACGAAGCGTTTGACCAAGTCTCTTGAAGGGCACTTGAAGGATCTTCCAAAGCTTTCCCACATCGTTGAGTTCCGCCTTGCCGCGGAATCTGAGATGAAGCGTGGAGACGTAGTAGAAGCTTCTACCTTTGTTCCTGGCGATATGGTCAACGTGATCGGTACGTCGAAAGGAAAAGGGTTCCAAGGTGTGGTGAAGCGCCATGGCTTCCATGGTCACCCAACTTCCCACGGTCACAAGGACCAGGAACGTATGCCAGGTTCGATCGGTGCCGGTGGTCCTCAACACGTGTTCAAAGGAATGCGCATGGCTGGCCACATGGGTCACGGACAGATCACGGTGAAGAATCTCAAGGTAGTGGAAATTCGTGATGGAGGCATCCTTGCTGTGAAGGGTGCGGTTCCAGGTCCACGCAATGCCATCATTCAGATTGTCTCCGTCTAATATGCCAAACGTTTCTGTATACAACGAGACTGGGAGTCAGGTGGGTAGCATCGCGCTTGCGGATGCTATGTTTGGCGTGAAGCCAGACCAAAATCTTATCCACGAGGCGGTGATCGCTCAGCGTGCCAATGCTCGTCGCGCGATTGCAAACACCAAGACCCGTGGAGAAGTGCGTGGTGGTGGAAAAAAGCCTTGGAAGCAGAAGGGTACGGGCCGCGCTCGTCAGGGTTCCATTCGTTCTCCTCAGTGGGTTGGTGGTGGTATCACCTTCGGTCCAACCAAGGAACGTAACTTCTCGTTGAAGATTAACAAGAAGGTGAAGCGCAAGGCGCTCTTCATGGCACTTTCCGACAAGGTCTTGAGCCAGAAGCTCATGGTGCTCGAAGCGTTCACACTTGATTCTGGAAAGACGAAATACGCTGCGTCCGTTATCGCCAAATTGCCGATCGACCGCAACGTGCTTTTGGTGGCTCCAGGTGCCCCAGCGCTTTTGATGCGTATGGTTCGCAACTTGCCAAACGTGAAGTTGGTTTCTGCCAACTCCGTAAACTTGATGGATGTCCTTACGTATCGCACGGTCGTGTTCTTAAAGGACGCTGTCTCTGCTTTTGAAGGTATCTATCGCGACTAATATGGGTATTCTTGATCGATTGAACAAAAAGACCGTCTCCAAAGATGAGACCGTCGCCAAGAAGGCTCCTGCAAAGCGTGCCGCCAAAAAGGTGGAAGCAACGGAAGTTGTGAGCGATGTCGTGACGAACAAAGTCACGGCTCCTCATCTTCTCGCGCTTCTTTCTCGCCCACATGTGAGCGAGAAGGCTGCTCGTTTGGGTGCGCACAATGTGTACGTCTTTGACGTCGCGTTGAATGCCGAAAAGATCGCGATTAAAAAAGCGGTTGAATCTCTTTACAACGTCAAGGTAACGGCCGTTCGCACGATTCGTGGCCTCGGAAAGCCTGTCCGCCGCGGAGGTCGTCCTTCCACGCGCTCTGACTGGAAGAAAGCGATGGTTGAGCTTGCCGATGGACAGAAGATTGATCTCTACGAAGGCGTCTAACCTTCCTCTACGCTATGCCTATTAAAGTATATCGACCCGTGACGAAAGGGCGCCGCTTCTCCTCGGTGCAAGACTTTTCGGATATCACGCGTCATGAACCAGAGAAGTCTCTCATCAGCACCCGCAAGGAGCATGCTGGTCGTTCGGGAGGCAAAATCTCCGTTCGTCACCAAGGTGGTGGGAACAAGCGCTTTTTGCGCGATGTGGATTTTGTCCGTCATCATTTTGATGTCCCTGCGCGTATCGACTCTGTCGAATACGATCCAAACCGTGGCGCGCGTATTGGTCTTATCGTCTACCGTGATGGGTTGAAGAGCTACATGCTCTTGCCAGATGGTATGAAGGTAGGGGACACGGTTATCTCTTCTCAAAAAGAAGCGGATATCGCTGTCGGAAACCGCTTGCCACTTGAAAAGATTCCTGTTGGTACGCCGATCCACGCCGTTGAGCTTGTTCCTGGAAAAGGAGCCCAGCTTGGTCGTGCTGCTGGAACGCGCATTGAATTCAGCGCCATCGAAGGATCATGGGCGATCATCAAGCTTCCTTCTGGCGAAATGCGTCGTGTACCTAAGGTCTGTATGGCTACGATCGGAACGGTTTCGAACCCAGATTGGCACTTGGTCCGTTGGGGGAAAGCCGGTCGTATGCGTCATCGTGGTATTCGTCCAACGGTTCGTGGAAAGGTTATGAACCCAGTGGATCACCCACACGGTGGTGGTGAAGGTAAGCATCCAATTGGTATGAAGTACGCTAAGACGAAGTGGGGTAAGCATGCCCTCGGCGTCAAGACACGCAGCGCCAAGAGTTCGTCCAACCGTCATATTCTTGTCCGCCGTCGCGGCAACACCTTGTAATCTATGTCTCGTAGTCTCAAAAAAGGTCCATTCACCGACGCCAAACTTCTCAAGAAGGTGGCGGCTTTGAAGCCGGGCGACAAGACGCCGATCAAGACCTGGTCGCGCACGTCAACGATCACACCTATCATGGTGGGTCGTGTCTTCGGTGTCCACAATGGCAAGCAACACGTGCCGGTCTTGGTGGTCGAAAACATGGTGGGGCACAAGCTCGGTGAGTTCTCACCTACGCGTAAATTTGTGCGCCATGGTGGTAAGATTCAAAAGGCAGCGGAAGCCGCTCCTGCCGCTAAACCAGCTGCCGCGCCAGCTGCGAAGAAGAAATAAATTGAACGATTATGCATGTTCACGCTTCCCTTCGGTATCTTCGCATGGCCCCTCGCAAGGTGCGCCTCGTGATTGATGCGGTGCGCGGTTTGCCAGTCATGGCAGCTGATACGCGTCTCACCTTCATGAATCAAGCTGCTCGCGAGCCTGTGCAGAAGCTTTTGCGTTCGGCTATTGCCAATGCAGAACACAACTTTCACCTCAAGAAAGAAGATTTGATTGTTCAGACCATCACGGCAGACGGTGGGCCAACGCTTAAGCGTAGCCGCCCTCGCGCTCGTGGTTCGGCCGCGCCTATCCGTAAGCGCACGACGCACATCAACATCGTACTCGCTCCAAAGGCGGAAAAGGTCGCCAAGGCGCCTACGCCAACGGTTGATGCTCCTGCCGCCGCTCCAAAAAAACCCGCTGCCCGCAAGACGACGTCTAAGTCAGCGGCTTCTAAGAATGCCTAACCTATGGGTCACAAAGTTCATCCATTCGGGTTCCGTCTCGGAACCACCACCACTTGGCCATCCCGTTGGTTCGCGCGCGATGCTGCGTACCGCGATCAGGTGCGTCAAGATATTCTCATCCGTGCCTTCTTGAAGCGCGAGCTTAAGGAATGTGCCGTCAACCGCGTTGATGTCGAGCGCTCCCGTGGTGCGCTTGGAATCACGATTCACACCGCCAAACCTGGCTACGTGATCGGTCGCGCGGGCGATGGGATCGACCAGCTGAAGAAAAAGTTGGTTAAGGAGTTTTTCCGCGGCAAGTCCAAAGGCTTGCAGTTGAACATCTCCGTACAGGAAATCAGCCGACCTAACCTTGAAGCGCCTTTGGTGTGTCAGGGTGTGATCAGCGACCTTGAACGCCGCATGGCCTTCCGCCGCGTGCTCAAGACGTCCATTGAACGCGTCAAGAAAGCTGGCGCGCTCGGGGTGAAGATCGCGGTCTCTGGTCGTTTGAACGGTGCGGAAATCGCTCGTCGCGAGTGGTTGTACTGGGGAAAGATTCCTCTTACCAACTTGCGCGCGGACGTGGATTACTACCAGGACTTCGCGCAAACGATGACGGGTGCCATTGGCGTGAAGATCTGGATCTACCGCGGGGACATTTTTGAACAAGATCGTTTGTCGCAGTATCAGCCAACGACGCAGACGCGTCCTGGTGCTCGCGGCGGTGATCGTCGCGAAGGTGGTCGTGGCATGGGTGGTGGATTCCAGGATCGCAACCGCGGTCCACGCATCCCTTCTCCATCTCCTTCCCTCTCTCGTGAATCGGCCGCTTCTTCCGCGGCACCTGCTCCGGCTCCTGCCGCTGCCTAACCTTCCTCTGTATGTTGATTCCTAAAAAAGTAAAACACCGCAAGTGGCAAAAGGGCCGCGCTCGCAACATCCGCTACGCCACCACGAAAGTCGAATTGGCCTTCGGATCGTACGGGCTCAAGGCGCTTACGCCTGCGTGGGTCTCGAGCCAGCAGATCGAAGCGGGTCGTCGTGTGCTCGCGCGCTACATCAAGCGCGGTGGCAAAATCTGGATCCGCGTGTTTCCAGACAAGCCAATCACGAAGCACGGGAACGAAAACCCCATGGGTTCCGGAAAAGGTGCGGTTGACCACTACGTAGCGGTCGTTCGCCCAGGTACGATCATCTACGAGATGGATGGGATTACCAAGGAGGCTGCTCAGGAAGCTCTCGAAAGTGCCGCCTTCAAGATGGCTTCTACCTGTAAATTTGTGAGTAACGTCTAGCCTATGGATATCATGACTTTGCGCAACGCTTCCCCTGCGGAACGTATGCGCCTCCTCCAGGAAGCTCAGATGAAGCTCCACGACCTGTACTTCAAAGCCGCGACGCGCCAATTGACGAAAGTCCGCGAGATTCGTTCTCTGAAGCGAGATATCGCTCAGATTCTCACGGTTCACGGCACCAAAGCCTAGTC
Source organism: uncultured Gammaproteobacteria bacterium (assembly GCA_964561355.1). GTDB lineage: Bacteria > Patescibacteriota > Patescibacteriia > 2-12-FULL-60-25 > 2-12-FULL-60-25 > JAGOUY01. The sequence goes on along the minus strand of CAZLPD010000009.1, from coordinate 12,505 downwards.
TCCTCGTATGTCTGTTACTCCTCCATCATCCACTTCTCCTAAACGTCGCTTTGAAGGCGTCGTCAAATCCGTCTCCGGTCCTACGACCGCTGTGGTTCGGGTTGACCGCCAAGTGTCGCACGAGAAGTACGGTAAGTACTACACGATCTCGAAGAATTTCATGATTCATGACGAGAAGAGTGTGGCTAAAGTTGGTGACACGGTTGTCATTGAAGAATGCCGACCATTGTCTCGTCAGAAACGCTGGCGTTATCTTTCTACCATTCGTTCCGCTCACGCGGCCTAACTCCTATGGTGCAACATCGTTCCATGCTCCGCGTTGCTGACAACAGCGGGGCCAAGCTCCTCCAATGCATTCACGTGCATGGTGGATACAAGAAGCGCTATGGCTACATTGGTGACATGCTCACCTGTGTGGTGAAGGAGGCCGTGCCACGCGGACTTGTGAAAAAGTCCGACATCGTGCACGCCGTCCTTGTGCGCTCGCACAAAGAAACGCGTCGTGCCGATGGTACGTACGTGCGCTTTGATGAAAACGCCGCGGTCATCATCGATCAAAAGAACAAGGATCCAAAGGGGACACGTATCTTTGGTCCAGTGGCTCGCGAATTGCGTGCAAAGGGATACGGAAAAATTATTTCCTTAGCCCCAGAAGTTGTCTAACGCCTATGTCTACCTTTCATGTAAAAACCGGGATGGAGGTCAAGATCCTCGCCGGGAAAGACCGCGGCAAGACAGGGAAAGTGGTGCAGGTGTTTCCTAAGATCAACCGCGTGGTGGTCGAAGGGGTGAACGTCACGAAGCGCCACTTACGCACACGCAAAGAAGGGGAGCCTGGCCGCATCGTCGAGTTCTCCATGCCTATCCACGCTTCTAACGTCGCGCGTCTCGACGAGGGTGTAAAAAAGAGCGAGGGCGAAGCCAAGCCTAAGCGCACCCGTTCGACCAAGAAGACTGCCTAATGTATGACTCTCAAAGAACGCTATACAACTGAGATCGTGCCGATGCTTCAGAAGGAGCTCGGCATCACCAACCGCATGGCCGTCCCTAAGGTGACCAAGGTGGTCTTGTCTGTGGGGTTGTCCCAGGGCAACAAGGACCCCAAGGTTCTCGAGGTGGTTGAAGCCACGTTGCGACGCATCTCTGGTCAGAAGCCGGTTAAAACCCAGGCGAAGAAATCCATCGCGAGCTTCAAAATTCGTGAAGGGATGACGGTGGGTATTATCGTCACGCTTCGTGGAGCACGCATGTGGGACTTCTTGTCGAAGCTCACGCAGGTTACCTTCCCTCGTATCCGCGACTTCCGTGGTATTTCCTCGAAGCTTGTTGATGCACAAGGAAACCTTTCCGTTGGCTTCAAGGAACATCTCTCCTTTCCAGAAATCCGCTCTGACGAAGTCGAGCGATTGCACGGGATGCAGATCACGGTCACGACGACCGCTGGAACGCAGGTCGTGGGCCAGCGCTTATTCAAAGCTCTTGGCTTCCCATTTCAAGCATAATCTATGGCTACTGAAGCACAAATTGCCAAATCCAAACGGAAGCCAAAGTTTTCCACGCGCAAGGTCTTGCGTTGCTGGAAGTGCGGCCGTAAGCACGGCTACATGCGCGACTTCGAGTTGTGCCGTATCTGCTTCCGTGAGCTCGCTCTTCGTGGCGAACTCCCTGGTGTCAAGAAATCCAGCTGGTAACCCTTCCCTATGATCACTGATCCAATTAGCGACTTTCTGACCCGCTTGCGCAATGCGCAGTCGGCAGAGCACGAGACCACCACGGTTCCCGGGTCGCATATCAAACTTGCTATCGCCAAGCTCTTACAACGTGAGGGCTATGTCGAAGCTGTAAGCGAAAAATCCGAGGGGGTGAAGAGCACCATCACGGTGACGCTGAAATACGTCGGCAAGGTTCCAGCGATCCGCGCGATCACGCGTGTATCGAAGCCTGGTCTTCGTGTGTACCGCAAAGCATCTGATCTTCCTCGCGTTTTGTCTGATCAGGGTATCGCTGTCGTTTCGACGTCGGCTGGTATCATGACCAACAAAGAAGCGCGTCGTCGCAAGCTTGGCGGCGAAGTCTTGTGTGAAGTCTACTAATCTCCTATGTCTCGTATTGGTAAAAAACCCGTCCTGCTTCTTGCAGGCGTAGACGCCACCATCGCCCCAGGCATGGTGACGGTCAAAGGTCCCAAGGCCACTCTTGAAGTTGCCTTGCCTCCACACTCCGTGGTGACGATGCAGGCTGAGCCAAAAGCTTTGCTTGTGACCGTTGCTGATGAGACGCGTGTTGACCAGAGAGCGATTTGGGGGCTCACACGTCAGTTGCTCCAGAACGCGGTTGACGGCGTTCAGAAATCCTTTGAAGAGGCGCTCGAGTTTATCGGCGTCGGCTTCAAGGTAGCTCTTGAAGGTCGCAAGGTGATGATGGACGTAGGGTTCTCTCATCGTGTGCCGTATGAGCTTCCTGCCGGGATCGAGGCGAAGGTCGACAAACAGGTATTGACCATCAGTGGTTCCGATAAGTACTTGGTTGGAGAAACGGCTGCTCGTATCCGTCGCGTGAAACCTCCAGAGCCATATAAGGGCAAGGGGATCAAATATGTTGATGAGGTGATCCGTCGCAAAGCCGGTAAAGCGGCTGGCAAGGGTGCCTAATCATTGACTTCTACCTATGTCTATTCAGAAACGTAAACAAGAACGCGTCAATCGACGCATCACCCGTATCCGTGCTCGCGTGCGTGGTACGACCGAACGTCCGCGTCTCGCGGTGTTTCGTGGCCTTGCGCATATCTCTGCGCAGGTGATTGATGATGCTACGGGCAAGACGCTCGCCTCCGCGTATGATCGTGAGCTTTCTGCCGCTGATCGCGAGAAAACGAAGGTGGAAATCGCCACAGCGGTTGGGACACTCGTCGGTGAACGCGCCAAGGCGAAGGGCGTAACGCAGGTGGTGTTCGATCGTCGTGATAAGCAGTACCATGGACGCGTGCAAGCCCTCGCTGAGGGTGCGCGAGCGGCTGGACTCATGTTTTAATGCCCTATGTCTGAAACGATTGCAACACAACCTGTCGCAGGAGCGAGCGTCCCACGAAGCGCTCCGCCTTCTCGTCCTGGCGCTCCTGGCGCCGGTGCACGCGGTGGTCGCGGAAGCGGTCCAGGCGGCCGTAGTTTTGGTGGTCCAGGCGGTCGCGGTGGCCAAGGTGGTCGCGGTGGTAGCCAAGGAGGTCGTGGCGGTCAGGGCGGTCGCGGTGGCCAAGGTGGTCCACGTCGCGATGGTCGTGGCGGTGGCGATGTTCCTGCCGAAGCAGACTACGATGAAAAGAATGTCGAGGTCGCTCGCGTCACACGTGTGACGAAGGGTGGTAAGCGCATGCGTTTCCGCGCCCTCACGGTGATCGGAAACCGCAAAGGCCGCGTAGGATTTGGGTTGGCGAAGGGTGTCGACGTGGCGCTTGCTACAGGTAAGGCTACGACGCAAGCTCGCAAGGCTCTTCTTACGGTGCCGCTTGTCTACGAAACCATCCCTCATCCCGTTGAAGCGAAGTTCGCTGCCGCTCGCGTGCTCTTGAAGCCAGCTCCAAAAGGAACGGGTATCAAGGCCGGTGGCGCCGTGCGTATCGTCCTCGAGTTGGCTGGCGTGCCAAACGTCGTGTCCAAAATCTTGGGCTCTTCCAACAAAATCAACAACGTAAAAGCCACGTTTGCGGCTTTAAAGAAATTGCGTCTTCCTCTTAAGGTTAAGGGCGAAGCAGGCGCGGCTCCTACGGCTCCTGTGGCTGAGAGCGCTGCTCCTAAAAAGTAATGTATGGCTATCACTCTTCACACCATCTCCGCCTCTTCTGGCGCCCGCACACAGTCCCGACGTATTGGTCGTGGGCCAGGAAGCGGTCGTGGAAAGACGGCGGGTAAAGGAACCAAGGGTCAGCGCTCGCGTACGGGCGGCAAATCATCGCTCAAGCTGAAAGGCATGAAGCAGATGCTCTTGAGCTTTCCTAAGAACCGTGGGTTTCGCAGCCGTTTCACCAAGGACACCGTGATCCGCGTGGGACGCTTGTCTGAGCTTGCGGAAGGGACGACGGTTACCATGAAGGTTTTGCAAGACGCGAATCTCATGGTCCGCACGGCTCGTTCTGTCAAAATCGTTGCAGGAGGTGACCTTAAGAAAAAACTTACCATCGCCAAAGGCGTTACGCTTTCTGCGGGAGCCAAGGCTGAGATCGAACGTGCTGGCGGTACCATCGCTTAACCTATGTGGGATAAATTGTTCCGAGCCTGGCGCGTAAAAGAGGTCCGTAATGGTCTGCTTTTCGTGCTCGTCATGATGGTTATCTTTCGTGTCGCGGCCAACATCCCACTTCCTGGAATCGATCTTGTCGCGTTGCAACGCTTCTTTGAAGCGAACCAAGTTCTCGGTCTTCTTAACCTCTTCTCTGGTGGCACGATTCGTAACTTCAGCGTAGTCGCGCTCGGCGTTGCTCCGTACATCACGGCTTCGATTATCTTCCAGTTGTTGGCGATGATCGTGCCGCGTTTGGAGGAGATTCAGAAAGATGGAGAGGCTGGTCAACGTCGCATCAACCAATGGACGCGTCTTCTGACGGTGCCGCTTGCGATCATTCAGTCCTTCAGCTTGATTGGGCTCATGAAGCAATCGCAGTTTCAGATCATGCGTGATCCAAGCGCCTTTCACCTCTTCGCGATCATTTGTACGCTTACGGCTGGCACACTCTTCCTCGTTTGGATCGGAGAGCTGATCTCTGAAAAGAAGGTGGGAAATGGGATGTCTATGATTATCGCTGCGGGTATTTTGGCTGGGTTACCTTCCTCGGTTTCACAGTTCTTGACCGCCTTTGATCAGACGCAGTTCCTCACGCTTGGATTGTACGCGGCTGTTGGGATCGTGACGGTGCTTGGTGTCGTGTTCGTGACAGAAGGTCAACGCAATATTCCGGTGCAGTATGCTCGCCAAACGCGTGGGCAGGGCGTCGCGCTCGGTGGCGTTGCTTCCTCCCTTCCACTTCGTGTGAACATGGTTGGCGTGATTCCTATCATCTTCGCTGTGTCGATGCTCTTGTTTCCAACGCTTATCGCGCAATTTGTCAGCCGCGCTCGCAGTGAGTGGTTGGCCTCTGCCGCACGTTGGGTGACGGTCACATTGCAAAACCAGACGGTCTACGGTGTCTTGTACTTCGTGCTCGTCGTTGGCTTCACCTACTTCTACACGGCGGTTGTGTTCCATCCGGACCGCATCGCTGAAAACTTGCAGAAGCAGGGAGGATTCGTTCCGGGTATTCGCCCAGGACGTCCTACGTCTGAATACCTTGACTTCATCATTAATCGCATCACGCTTGGAGGCGCTGCCTTCTTGGGGGTGATCGCGATCATGCCACTTATCGCGCAAGGTCTTACCGGCGCGAGCCGATTGGCGCTTGGTGGAACCTCACTTCTCATCGTTGTTTCGGTGGTGATCGAGATTGTGAAACAGATCGAGGCTCAGGCTACGATGCGTGAATACGACGCGTACTAAGCCAGTACCCATAAATACAAACGCCACTCATTTGGGTGGCGTTTGGCGTTCTGCTACTATGCCGACGATATGTCTTCTCAGAATCCACGGGTGATTGTGCTTGCAGAGGTCGCTGCGGTTGGGTGCTTATCGCTTTTGGCGGCGTATGTCGGTCGCATGCATCCGGGGGCGTCGCTCATGGATACGCTTGTGCCAGCGACGCTGCTTTTGGCGCTTGCGTGTGCTGGGTTTGTGATGAAGCTGTTTCGTCAGTGGTCTACCCGATTTTTGTGGGAGTGGATTTTTGTGAGTGCGGTGCTCTTGGGTGGGTGGATTTTGCCGCGCGCCCTCCTTCCAGATGCGTGGGGATCTTTTGTGGCGGCTTGTGTGTTATTTGCTCCGCTCACGAGTCGATCTTTTTTGTTGCGGGTGGCGGTATGTGTGATCGGAGCTTCTGGGGCGGCACTTTTGCTCGCGGGGTATATCCCGGCTGCGCCGCTTTGGGTGCTGTGGCTTGGCTTTGCTGCCTATGATCTGTTTGCGGTTCGGATGGTGGAAGGGATGCATATTGCCCTTCGCCTGTTGGGGGAGCGTCGCCAAGTGGTTACGAGCGTTCCAGGCATGGAGGAAGCGCATGCTCGTGTTTTTTTGAGTCACGTCGTCTTACCAGGGGCGCTGATTGTGCAGGCGGGGCTTCGTGATCCACGCCAGGGACTCATCCTTCTGGGCGCGTTGCTTATCGGCTCGTGGTATGCCATGATGCGCCCGAACGAGGCTCGTCCTGCTCTGATCGTCCCTTGGGCTGCGGTTTGGATGTTGGGGGCAGCTGTGCTGCTTTTCGGAGTGACGCGAGTGACGTTTTAACTTTTTTATGGCTCGTAAACGCTTACGTGCGGTGTTGTTTGGTCCCCAAGGATCTGGGAAAGGGACGCAGGGTCGGATGCTTGCCGACTATTTTGGCGTTCCTTTGATTGGCTCTGGTGAATTGTTCCGTGCCGAAATCCAGGAGAAGACGGCGCTTGGCAATCTTGTGACGAGCTACGTGAGCCGCGGCGCGCTCGTGCCCGATGAGCTTGTGAACGCCGTGGTGCAGAAACAGCTTAAGGCGATCGCTGTTGATCGAGGGTTTTTACTCGATGGATATCCTCGCAACGTGGACCAGGCTGAGTCGCTGGATAAGGTGGTGAAGATTAACCTTGCGTTGCAAATCAAGATTGGCGATCCGGAATCGTTGCGACGGTTGCTTGGGCGTAGACAGTGCACGGGGTGCAAGACGATTTTTCATATTCAAGACAATCCACCCGCTGTCGCGAATGTATGTGATGCGTGTGGGAAGGGGCTTGTGCAGCGCGATGATGATCGAGAAGATGTGATTCGTACGCGTTTGGAGGCGTATCATTTTATGACGGAGCCGCTTGCAAGCTACTATCGTCAACAGGGCGTGTTGCTGGCGGTGAAGGGTGAGCAGCCGATTGCATCCTTGTATGAGGAGTTGGTGCGGAAAGTAACGAAGCTTGGCTTTGTGCCAGCGAAAAAATCTCTATGAGCATGATCAAAACTCCGCAGGAAATTGCTGCCCTCAAACGTGGTGGGCAGATTCTTTCTGATACCTTGCGAGAGATTCGTGGAGCGTGTGTTGCGGGTGTGACGACGCAAGAACTTGATGCGATCGCGCGCAAGCGCTTTGAGGAAAAAGGGGGTACGCCTTCGTTTCTTGGGTATCGTATGGGAGGAGAAGGTCCTAAGTTTCCTGGGGCTTTGTGTACATCACTTAACGAAGAAGTGGTTCATGGATTGCCTATTCCGGCTCGTGTGATTAAAGAGGGGGATATTGTCGGTCTCGACATTGGGATGTGGTTTGAGGGATTGGCGACGGACATGGCGACCACGGTGATTGTTGGGGGTGCTTCTCAGCCGGTGCAAGACTTGGTTCGAGATACGCGCGCGTCACTTGTGGCTGGGCTTGAAGCTATCAGGCCGGGGGCATGGGTGCATGATATTAGTGGCGCGATTGAGGATACGCTCAAACCAAAGAAATATGGCATCGTGAAGGATCTTGTTGGTCATGGTGTTGGTCATGCCGTGCACGAAGAGCCTCAGATTCCCAACTTTCGTGATCCACGTGCTCCTCGGGTAAAGCTTCAGCCTGGGATGGTGCTTGCGATTGAGCCGATGATCGCGCTTGGGACATGGAAAGTGAATGTGAAGGATGATGGATGGACGATTGTGACGGCCGACAAGAGTATTTGCGCGCACTTTGAAGTGACGGTTGCAGTGACGGAGTCGGGATATGAGTTGATTACTCCTTGGCCGGATGTATAATTTGGTTCTATGTCAGATTCTTCTGAGTCGTTTCATCATGAAGCACACGAGCACCAGGATCCTCGAATCGGAAAGATTTTTGGGGCCCGTGCCCAGCTACAAGCGCTTCTCATGAATAAGTGGGGAGGGGGCGATGATGCGAAGGCTTTAGAGTGGTCCAATGCTTATCGTCGAGCATTTCGTGAAGTCTTTCCTCCTCACACTGAGCCCGGAGAGCAGAAGTTTTTGGTGCTAGAAAAGATGCACGAATTTGTTCATTCGGATGGTGATCGTGTCTTGGAAGAGGTACAGGCTTCTTTGGACGAGCATCTTCACGCTCATCCTGAGGCACGAGTAGATACGGCTAACTAGCGGTGAGTCATGCCAGAACTTCCTGAAGTTGAGACAGTGCGGCGACAATTGGCAGAGCGGTTGAACGGTGCCACGGTTGCGGGGATCGATGTTTGGCGTTCTGGAAGGGAGTTTCCTCAGGGGGACGAGTTTATTCAGATGCTTGTTGGCCAACGCATCGAGACAGTTGAGCGTCGCGCGAAGTTGCTTGTGTGGCGCTTGATGGATGGTCGAGCGATGATGGCTCATCTGAAGATGACGGGGCGTTTTGTGTTTGCGGATGATGAGTGTGAGCGAGGGAAGCACGATCGGATTTGTTTTTTCTTTGAGAAGGACGGGGAGCGTTTTTCGCTTGTGTGGGCAGATGTGCGGCAGTTTGGGTTTTTGAAGGTAGTTGAGCGTGATGAACTTGAGCGGATTTTGGCCGGGTATGGTCCTGAGCCACTGGAAACGTCTTTTGAAATACTAGCGAGTTGTCTTTGCCTTGATTCTTCACGAACGGTGAAGGCGCTTTTGTTGGATCAGACGGTGATTGCGGGGATCGGGAATATTTACGCAGATGAGGCGCTATATCGCGCAGGTATTCGACCCACACGGCGGGTGAGGCGGCTTTCGGGGGATGATCGTTTTCGTCTGGCGCGGGAAATCCAGGCGGTTTTGCGCGAATCTTTAGCGCAGCAGGGAACGAGCGCGAATGATTATGTGGATACGAAGGGTGAGCGTGGCGGTTTTTTAGCTCTTTTACGTGTGTACGGGCGGGGAGGGGGGCCTTGTCTTGCGTGTGGATTGCCTATACAGAAGACGGTTGTTGCGCAGCGTGGGACGCATTACTGCAAGCGATGCCAGTCTTAGTTTTTTTTGATGCTGTGGACAATCGTTTTTTTTGGTATACTGCGAGGTGATCCTTATGTTACGTCGTTTTTTTGTCGGAGGGCTTTTTTCAGCAGCTCTTTTTCTATGTGTGGGGGCGCATGGTGCTTTTGCCGCCACATGTTCGATTACTGCTGATACGGTGATTGATCAGACCTATGTGGATGATAATAGCTGTACGTCTATCGACATTAATGCCGATGTGAGCACGACTTGGATTGGGACGACGAATCTTAGTGGGGGAACGGTGACAGTGAAGAGCGGTTTTACGATGACGATGGGTTCTTCGAGCCAGATGGTGCTTGGTGCGGCGGATGACTTGGTTGTCGAAGGCGGCGCAGTCATCACGCATACACCAGAGGATCCTATGGGGCTTCAGATTACCGCTAGAGATGTCACGGTTGCGGGCTCGTTGGATGCGTCTGCGAAGGGGTGTACCGGATCTGGTGGAGCTGAGGATGGTTCCGGGCCAAATACGTCCACGGGCGTTTGTGGTCAGGGCGTTTCTGGGGCTGGTCGTGGTGCTGGCGGCGGTGGGGGAGGAGGGGGAGGCGGATCACATGCTGGTCTAGGTGGCGATGGATCAGCTCCGGGTGGAAATGTGCGATTTGGATCGTCGGTTGATCCTTCGTTTTTGGGCTCCGGTGGTGGTGGTGGATACTACTATGGCTCTGGTCCTGGAGGAGCTGGTGGAGGAAGGATTTTGCTTACTGTTTCTGGCACGTTGACCGTTACTGGTTCTATTCGAGCGGATGGGGGCACGCCGCCTCCGTATGTCGGCGGCTGGAATGGAGGAGGTGGTGGTGCTGGTGGGTCCGTGCGTATTTCTGCGAATGTGGTTACGGGAGGTGGTGTCATTTCTGCAAATGGGGGGAACGGTGCTTCTGGCGGTGGAAACACGGCCGGCGGCGGTGGTGGCGGGAGAATCGCTTTATTTTATAACTCTTTTGGGGTGTTTTCGTTGTCGCAGCTGTCTTTTGCGAAGGGGCTTAAGGCTGGTGGTGGTGCGGATGGAGGTGAGGGCACGATTTATACCCTTAATCGCGTCACGGATGATGGGGATGGGGATTTGTATGTAGGAGGTTCCTTTTTCGATATCCCTGCTGGGGCAGATTTTGCGCGAAACAGTGTGACGATCTCTCCGGGTACAACGCTCACGTGCCCGTATGACATGACGACACTCACTGTTTCTTCCACGCAGTGGCTGACTCTTGACGGAGTGACGGTTGACTGTGCGGCAAATATCACAAACGCCACGATTGCATCAAATGTGGGTATTTCTACTACGAGCACAAGTATCACGTTTTCACATACGACGAGTGTGTCGTTCATTGCTCCTGCCTGGTCGAATGTCAGTACCACAATTGTTGTTACGAAACCGGGTTCGACGACTCTCTTGGACGTCCCGACGGATTTGACGGTGCGCGATTTCACCTACACAGGTGGTTCAGCGGGAACGACATTGGCTGACGGAGGGCGGTTGTTCATCCCTGATATGATGACGTTTACCATGGTCAGTTCTACGATCACGGCAAACGTTTCCTCAACATTCGCCACTCTTTCTATTGACGCGCATTCGACTCTTCAGGCTACGGGTACTGGATGCCCTGGTTCCGGAGGTGCTGAAAATGGGTACGGGCCTAATGGAGAAGGCGTTTGTGGGCAGAGTCTTGCTGGCGCTGGTTTTGGCGCTGGTGGTAGCGGTGCTGGTGGTGGTGGAGCGTCTTATGGTGGTTTAGGCGGTGCCGGTACAGGTTCTGGTCTTGGTGGGTCGACTCTTTATGGATCCTCACTGCTTCCTGATTCACTCGGCTCTGGTGGCGGTGGCGGGTATTACTACGGAACTGGTCCAGGCGGTGCCGGGGGAGGGCGGATGGTACTTCGTGTTTTAGGAACGTTTGTGCTGGATGGAGCTGTTCGCGCGGATGGGGCGACTGCACCGCCTCCGGGTGCTGGTTATAGCGGAGGAGGTGGCGGTTCTGGGGGATCTGTTCTTGTTGTTGCTGGCACCATGACGGGCACAGGAGCGATTTCCGCGAATGGAGGAAATGGTTCTCACGGTGGTGGTAATGAGTCAGGCGGCGGTGGTGGTGGGAGAATCGCTTTGTTTTATGGCGCTCTGGGCACGTTTGCTCCTACGCATTTATCTGCTGTTAAGGGGGTGACTGGAGGCGCTGCCACGGATGGAGAGCCGGGTACTGCTTACGCTCTTGATCGGTTGGTGGATGATGGGGCCGGGACGATGTCTATCGCGAGTGGGTTTGATTTTCCGGCAGGAGGTGACTACGCTCGTGACACTATCGTTTTTGGTTCAGGAGCGCACCTTTCTTGTTCAGATGGTACAGATCTTACGGTGTCTTCTACCGCTCGACTTGCGTTTGATGGAGTTACGTGGACATGTTCCTCGTCTTTGACGAATCTCACGATCGCTTCCGGTGTAGGTTTATCGACCACGAGTACCACGTTTGATTTTTCTGGGGTTTCGCATGTGAGCGTCATTGCTCCTGATTGGACGAACGTTACTACAACGATGTCGGTTACGAATGCGGGTGCTAGCACGACTTGGGATGTCGTTGCTCCACTTACATTTCAAGACTTCGCTTACACGGGCGCGCGTGCGGGAAGAGGAGTGGATATGTTAGGAGGAGATTTGTATATCCCGCATGAGAATTCCATTGCGATGGTGAGTTCTACGATCTGGTCGAATGTTTCATCGACGCTAGCTTCTCTTTCTATCGATGCGCTTTCTTCTTGGACTGCTTTAGGGAGGGGGTGTGAAGCTGGTACGAATTATGATCAAAATGGGTATGGGCCCGATCTTGTGACGGGCGGATGTACGCAGAGCGTGGCTGGATTTGGGAATCCGGCACGAGGGTGCTGTGGCGGCGCTGGAGGTGGTGCTGCTTACGGTGGCGCTGGGGGCGGCGGGTCGTTTTCTGGGCCTCAAACAACCACGTATGGGTCAGAGATGAATCCTGACTATTTTGGTTCCGGAGGTGGGGGTGGCTGGGGTGTTCCGGGTGGTGTCGGTGGGGGGAGAATTCGGCTCACGATCACGGGTTCTCTGCTTTTAGATGGGAGTGTGAGAGCAGATGGAGCGGACGCGCCGCTTCCTGGGACGTTTTATGGTGGAGGTGGTGGCGGTTCCGGGGGAACGGTGAATCTCTACGCGGCGACCATTAGCGGCTCTGGATTGGTTACGGCTAATGGGGGATCTGGATACCCAACTCAATCCACAGGTGGTGGTGGAGGTGGAAGAGTTTTGTATACAGCCTCTCTTTTTACCTTTGGAGGCACGTCTTCAACGACTGGCGGCTTCGGAGGTCTTGAAAGTGGTTCTGAAGGCACGGTTCATCTGACGCTCCTCAACCAACCCCCTTCCATCAACCCCGCCTCCCTTGGCCAAGCCGTTCTCGTAAATGGCTTCACAACCGGTACCAACAATCCTGTCTTCACCTTCGATATCTCTGATCCAGATGGT
>CAZLPD010000008.1:4466-43735 GCA_964561355.1 uncultured Gammaproteobacteria bacterium | reverse complement strand
GCATCTGGCTGGACACCCTTTTGTCACAGCCCATCCATCGTCAACATCGACATCAACGAAGCGTAATTTGAAGGAACGGTCCTTCTTATTAAGCAGAAAATAAGAAAAGGATCAAGCATCCATTTCATTTATGGGCTAAGGCATTGAGCTTTTACTTCTTTCTTGCTCCCTCCTATTCCCTCGTTACTCCCCCATCGACTGGTTCGATCTCCGCTGTACTTATCTACTCTTTAGGACTCTAGAATACTACGCACCATAAACAGCAACGCACCACTAGGTAAGCACGTAGTGACGTTGCCGCCCCGCGGAGTGCGCGAGAGTCTGTCTTTAGTTGTGCTTGAACCCAGGGAATATGGTCAATTTTGGCCCGCGTCTGGAGCGTTGGGATTCAGGACCTCCTGATCGGCGACTGCGCAGACAGCGTAGTCGTAGGGAGGAGCGCTGGGACACATCTCCGTGACACCTCCACTACATGTTCCAGGTGCACGCAACGTATGCCTGAACTCAGCGCAATCGATCACGTAGTTCAGGACTTCTCCACTTGAGTCGCGCATGCATCTTGGACGGGAAGTCACACGTGAGTTGCAGCTCGGCGCGGTATAGCCGCAGAAGCGGTTCCGGTCGTCGTAGCTAGAGGTCGTTGTTACCCCCACGCACGTCCCCTGGTGCTCGTCGCAGACCTCGCTCGCGGGCTTCCCGAGCGGAATGGAGAAACGACGGATCGCGAGGAAGTCGCCGTTGGCGCGGCTGGTCCGTTGATCGAGGGCTGCTACCTGCTCTTGAAGCGCACGATATTGCGAGTAGGATACCTCACAAGAATGATCGTGACGCGCCTCGTCGCAGCTGGTAAGAAGAAGACCGCACAGCATCGCAATTCCAATTTTCTTTCCCATCTTGCTACCCCACCTGTTGCAAACGTCTTTTCTACATCTTACCGCCTGTGATTTGAAATCACGGACAGAGGACTAGACTCCTATCCCAATCCTCTACCAGGATTAGCTTAAATACCTTAAAGAACAAAAGACTTTGATCTAAAAAAGGCAAAAAGTCAACCCTCTAAGATCATAAACACCAGCTTTTTGAGCCGGTGTCATATCTCCTCTCAGATGCTCGATCATTGATCAAGCGGTCAGTTGAGACAAGGAGGTGCCATGATCACGAAATCATGAGCACCTCCTTAAGGTATATAGAGAAAGAACTATCGATTATTCCCACGAAGGAGCAGTCGGCGGCGACGGTGCAGACGGTGGACAGTAGCGATCGAACTCACCGCCACGGACCCATTCGGCACGAAGCGCCGTGCAGATAGCACTGCGTTGTCGCGCCGACATATTGGTCCATCGGCTCCAGTCAGGCAGACGGAACGTCCCATCTCCATTCCGGATGCCGGCGAGTGGATCACCACGCTGACGCACTCGAGGAGATGAGCGACGTAGGGGAGGTGTGCGGACATCCGCTGGTTGAAGCACGTCCTGAAGCGCCGCATCGACAACACTCGTCATCGCCGCATCCAGAGATACAGAGGAATACGAGACAGACCCCGAAGAGCCGCTTCTCCACCGGGGAGAGAGGAGACAGAATGTCGAGACTGCAGCGATAGTAAGCAAAGTGGCGATGTTAGCCCACAGATCCGCACGCCTCCGGTTCGCCCGTTCTTCGCGCCACTCCTGCTCCGCTCTGGCGCGCTTCGCATCTTCACGGGTTGCTTCAGGCGACGGGCCGGACGACTGAGGCTCTTGTGCAGAAGACGGCGCAGAATCAGATACGGGATCCTCTACGGACACTGCCAGTCCTTCGACGGCGACCGTCTTGCACGCCTCTGTAGGAGCGCAGAGAACGGGGCCCTCGTGCATCTCAGTGAGCACGAACCCAGGTCCACGAACGCCCGGGATCGCAACACCTGTCTTCGCCACCGACTGTTCGACAGGAGGCGCCCAGCGTTCGAGAGCCAGAAGAAGATCGACTACCTGCTGATACCGATCTTCACGCCTCACCTGAAGACAGCGCGAGACGACCCCCCAGAGAGAAGGATCGATCCCTTGAGGACATTCCGGCAGGCTTTTCGATCGTTCAAGAAACGCCGGAACGAACTCATCCGTCGGAAAAACGTCCACACCCCGCAGCATTCGATAAAAGATGCAGCCGAGCGCGTACACGTCCGCACGCTCGTCCACGCTCTTTGTACTTTCGAATTGCTCCGGGGCGGCGTAGCGCACAGTTCCGAAGAACATCCCCGTCGCTGTAAGCCCCTTCTCCGCCTTACCGTCGAGCGTTCTGGCGATCCCGAAGTCGAGAACCTTTGCCACACCACCCCGACACACGAAGGTGTTTGCGGGTTTAAGATCGCGATGAACGATCCCCTGATTGTGTGCACAGGCGACTCCGCGGCACACCTGCTTGAGGATCTCCACCGCCTCGATAGTAGGAAGCCGCCTCCTCTGCAGGAGCGCCTCGAGAGATTCCCCCTCGAGCCACTCCATGGCGATGTAGTGCCGCTCAGGACCGCGGCTAAGTTTGTGTACCCCATGTCCAACGTATCGAACGACGTTGGGATGCTCCATGCTCTCGAGAATTCGCGCCTCACGTTCGAAGCGAGCTCTCGCTTCGGCATTGTCAGCAAATTCCGCACTGAGAACCTTAACCGCGACCGAAGAGCTGTCGGGGCCCTTCCCCTTACACACGACTCCCATCGCACCCTCACCAATCTCCTCGGTGAGAGCATAAGGACCGGCGATTCGATACCGCAAACGCTTCTTCGTCGGTTCCGTCGTAGCCACTGTCGACCTCCATGTGAAATGTGCGAGCGCTTATGCGCCCTGCTCAAGGGCCCCTCCCCCCTGAACGGGACGCATAAAGCGATGGGAAATCCTAATCGAAAACGATCGAGAGGTCAATGCACTCAAAGGCTCTCCCTAGCAAAAACCCAACCATCATAAAACACCGCCATAAAGCGATGTTTTATATCCAACACGCTTGAGTTGTGTTACGGCTTCACCGTTGGAACGTTCACGAACGGCAATGTCGTCCCAGGGATCATCGTGTCTGGAAGCTTTCCATCCCATTTCTGAACAGCGGCCAACTGAACTTCAAGCGCCTTCAAAGAGATATACTTTTCATTGTTTGCCGCATCAGACTGCAGCTTGATAGCCGTAGCCTCAGCTTGCGCCTGAGCAACCCGCTGATCCGCTTGGATTTTGGCGGTCTTGAGCTCATTCTCTGCGCGCTTAGCATCTTGCTCCGCTACCTGCTTCCGCTCAATCGCCGCTTCGAACGCAGGGGAAAATGTCTCGTTGACCATAGCGTATTGCGTCACAAGCACATGGCTAGGCGCTACGGCCGCGCGAACAGCCTGTTCGATCTCGTTCTGCACCATTGCCCGCTGTCCCAAAATTTCCTCCGCCGTGTATTTCGCGATCGTCTGCTTAATACCAGCTTCTAGCGAAGGACGAATCACCTTATCCTCAACCGTCGTCCCGATATCCTGATAGATCGTTCCGACTTCCTTCGCATCAAGCTGATACAAAAGCGCGCTCTCAATCTTCACCACCTGAAGATCCTTCGAATAGGATTCCGATGCATCAATCGACAGCTTATTGGTCTGCACGCTCATCTTCACCACCTGGTTCATGATAGGAATCACCACATGCAACCCAGGCTCAAACACCGTTCCCTCAAAAGCTCCCCATCGCAATAAAACCCCACGCTGACCAGCGCTCACCGTTGTAAAAGGATTGATGACAATCACGGCAATAACACCAAACAAGACAAGAAGACCGACGAGGATTTTATTCATACAACCCAAATGGTGCGACGCGTGGAGGAAAAAGACAAGCCTGCTGGGCCAAAAACAAACGACGTCCGCGCACTCTCCCAAGTGGCGGACGACGGGATCAGGAAGGTGCGACCATGGCGGTCAGCGAGCGCGGCGGATCACGTCCGAGGACGTTCGATCTCAATAACCGGAGCGCCCGGCTGAACCCGGGGTGGCGTTCCCGGAGTATGGATCGGAAGCCGAGTTGGAACCGGAAAGGCAGGTCGAGCCGGCCCTCGACGATCGGGCAAGCCCGGCGTGACCGGCGGAAGGTGTTCAATCCCCATCAAAGCTTCTCCCTTCAACACAAGTCTACGACACACGATCCACGCAGTGAAGTCAGATCATCCAGTATTGCCAGGACGGCATCGGAATCAGCCCCGTGAACGGCAGACCGATCGCGAGCGCGATAGACGGAATGAGCCCCGCAAAGATCTTGAGGGTAGGCTCCGCGCAAGAAGTATCATCTTCTCCGTGGACCGCCTCGTGAAAACCCTGCGACATGAGCTGCGTGCTGCACACGAGCAAAAGAGCACCAATACCCCAAGCAGGCATCTGCATCCCCATGCCCCAACAGAAGCCGATGGTAGCAAGAAATACTCCCACCACAGCGACAACGTCGTGATCGATGAGACCTCCCTGGTGCTCGTAGACCAGCCCGTGGTGGCGTCGCAACATGATGAGCTCAACACCAAATACCACGCACCCCATCTCCCAACTGCACATGAGCCAGGAGAGAAGAACCGTGAATGCCAGCATACCCAGAGGGTGGGCAAAGTTTCGCCCGAAGCCATCCCAAAAATTCTTCATCCGCTTGCCTCCGGCCACGACCCTACGGGAGCCCTCAAGAACCGTCAACAATCATGAGTTATTTCGCTCAAACACGAACGCAGAATGTGTCTTCGCGAAGCCATCCAAATCCCCCAGCTCATACAATTCTCCAGGCACAACCACCCACCCTCGCTCACGCGCTTCAAGCTCTTCTCTCATTGGTGCCTTGTCGTATTTTATCTCCCGATAGCGGATAACCCGCTCCAATCCCTTCAAATGAGGGTATACGCACAAAATACTTGCGCGAATGCACGCATCGTTGTCTTGAAAAAAAGAGCTCCCCTCACACAAAGCTTTGGCGATGGTTCGCTCATCCACCGGCGTCCGTTCATCTGCCGCAATAAAATAAACGATAACAAAATCAATCATCGCATCCAAAAACAACTCCAAAAACTCAAGCAGTGCCGCCGCATTGGGCGGACATCCCTTCTGACAAATCTGCACCAACACCGCCGAGCGTTCCTGAAATCGCTCTATCACATGTCCCAACATTTGCGGCCGAAGCATCACTTCTTCGTGGAGCTGATCACGAATCCACTGGTACGCCTCCGCATCTTCCCATGCCTCGATCCCCCCTCGCTTCACCACATACACCGCCGGCACAGGATACGAGTTCACCCAATCAAAGATCTTCCCCAATCCCATCGTGAGAGCACGAAACCACGCTTCCTCGGCAATAATGGAAACGTCTCGCGTATCCGTGTGTGTATACAACGTCATAAAGGAAATCGACGAATCGTAGCGCGGAGTATACTCTTTTTGCAGCTATGACAACACTCACCTGTGGATTACATGACCCAAAAGGAGGACTTCTCTGGAGCGCAAAAAAGCACTTCGCCATTCTCTTAAAAACATTTGATCACGTCGTCATGACCGCCTCGCCCATGACAGATCTTGCGCTAATTCAGTGGCTAGAATTACACGGATGCACCGTCTATCGCCGTAAGACAAACATCGTCACGCAAACATATTTTGACTCAATCAAACACGGACTAGAAACGGGCGCTGATACCGTCCTATACTGCGACGCTGATCGCGCGCTCCACTGGGCAAGAGCGTATCCAACAGAGCTAAAGAAGATCGCCAAACTCGCCACGAAATCCGACTACTTCATCGGCATGCGTGGTCCACGCGAATACCAATCCCATCACGACGCGCTCTACTACACCGAACAGCTTCCCAACAGCATCATAAGCCAAGCCATGGGCGAAAAGAAGCAACGCGACTACCTCTCTGGTTGCTACGGTTTTTCAAAGAAAGCGGCCACCTACATCGTCAAACACATGAAAGCCACGGACTTCGCCATGTTCGGCGAATGGCCTCTCATTATGAAGCGCCACGGCTTCACTCCCACGTACCAAGTCTGCAAAGGTCTCGAATGGGAAACGGCCGACCAGCACATGGACGACGTTAAACGATGCGGTAGCGTAGAAGCCTACCGCCAACAGCTTTCCTCCCCCACCGAATGGAAGCGCCGTGCGACAATGGCGATGGAGTTTGTGAAGACGGTCACTGTAAAGCCCTAATAACAGCGGAGGACTCCCTGCGCAGGAGCGTAAGAGTATCTTACAGAGTTGGCACCTTTTTCAAAGGACATGAACTCAATCACCATAGACGGTGACTTTGGATCAACGGTCCTATCTTCGTATCCTCTGTCTCCGCGTGTATGAATGGCCTTTTCCGCGATAGGTTCTAAGATGATAAGATTTCGACGGTAGAGGGTAAACGCCTCATTCACCGAACCAGGATCGTCATCCATCCACGTGTGACCCTCCCTTACATAAAAGACATCGGACGATCCGGAACAGGCAACTTGTACAATCGAGATATCAAACGCCCTACCAAACGAAACAGCAAAAGCGGCAATAAGTGAAAGATACCCTATCGGGATAAGGTAAAGTAAAAGCCCCAAGGTTTTTAGGATTTTCACGTGTCTTTTTACAAACACCTTTCCTTGCCACATTTCGTAAATAAGACAAGGCAAAAGTACGCAAGGATAAAAAAATGCACTAACATAGAATAAAATCTCCCACACGCTACGAATGACGGGAATGAATTGCGTATCTAAGAAAAACCAAGGGAGGCTAAGCACGAGAGCATAAATAATCGCCCACACAGTGATCATCCGTCTCAATCGCTCTGCCAGAAACGTTCGCATGATTTCACGATATCTCATGGAACCTTCGTAACACGTTCAAAACAAAAATACCATACAAGCTCAAATGTTCATGGCCGTGCCACGTGAAGCCTCGCCCATCATCGGAGGGGAGCCTCGTAAAAATACTTTGTATTCACGAGGCAAGTAAAAAGCCGTCGCTTGTGGCGAGGCTTTTTACGTGGTGGGCACTGTGGGATTCGAACCTACGACCCCCTCGGTGTAAACGAGGTGCTCTAACCAACTGAGCTAAGTGCCCTCGATCTATGCATGTGGTGGGCGAGGAGAGACTCGAACTCTCATACCCTTACGGGCGTTACCACCTCAAGGTAGTGCGTCTACCAATTTCGCCACTCGCCCATCACATGAACAGATCCGTGCCTCCTTCCCGATGAGAGGATAGCGGCGGCAGAATACCAAGATCGATCTAATCTGACAAGCGCCTGCCGGTGATAAGCTTTAGCTTGTTCGGAAGCACCGAAAAAGCAAAGGTTGTGCCCATAAACGCCTCCCCATCAATAAACACCTGAAAGGGCTGCTCCGCATGCATGGTTCCCGCCTTAAGAAAGACCTTGGTTTCCGTGAGAACCTTCTTTTTCCAAACCCACCCCCTCCCTTCCTGGGACTCGGCCTGAAGGACAATTTCCAGCTCCCCATCCATAGGATTCGCCGCGATACCGCTCGCCCCACCTCCAGCCAGATTACGAATCGCAATCGCCCCTCGCACCGAAGGACGCAGTCGATAATCTCCCCCAACATCAATCCCCGCAATCGTGTTTGGAGCCGTCACCTCAAGCAAAAAAGGACGACCATTCACCTGCGCCAAATCAAGACGCTCAACCAAACGCGCGGCAATGACATCAACCGCCTTAGGACCAGACGGAATGCCGAGCAGGGATCCGATAAGCGATGGACCGAGCGGAAGAAACCCGACGGTCACATCCACATCCGGCAGCATCGGAATAACCGTCTGCAAAAGACGATCCGGACCAACCAAAATAAGATTCTTCACACCTTGACCCACAAACCCCTTCACTAACTGTTTCGCCTCACAGAGTGCCGAAGCACGCGCCGTGGTCCCTTCGATACCACGCCGCGCAAGCTCGTTCTCAATTTGTTGCACCTCACGCTCCCAACGCTTATCGGCGAGCGTTTCGTCGTAGACGTACGCAAAAGCCGGATTCATAGCGTCTAAGCCGCTGCATGAGCAACCCCACGCTCCGTGCTAGCAGAACGCTTTTGTTCCGTGGACTTAGTTCCCACCATCAACCGACCTTGAAGCGAAGCCCCTGCCTCGATCGCCATGACTTGTGCCGTGACATCACCAACAAGCTTGGCCGTGGCACGGATCTCGCAACGATTCGTCACCGTCACGTTTCCTTGAATGGTACCGGCAACGGACGCTTCTGCGGCACGTACTTCAGCCTCAATCACCGCTTCAGGACCAACGGTGAGCGAACCTGTCGTTGTAAGCGAACCTTTTACGTGTCCTTCAACGGTCACATCACCTTGACCTTGAAAGTTTCCTTCGAGCGTAACACCGCGTGCGATAATCGTGGGCTGAGCAGAAGACCCACCGCTTGATTTTTGAAACATAGTAAAACCGCCCAACATGTTTAAATGTTTACAAAAAGGACGATCAGAGGGCGGACACTCCTAGTATAGCACACTACATCTCTTCCGGCGTAGGAATACCCAAAAGATGCAACCCATTCGAGAGCGCGATCTTCGCCGACTCAACCAAAGCGAGACGAACCTTGCGCGACTCCCCTTCCGCGGACAATACAGATACGTCGCGATAGAACGCGCTCACCGCCTGCGCCATCTCCAAACACCATTGAGCAATCACCGATGGTCGCAATTCCTTCGCCGCCAAAGAAACCTTCTCCGGCAACTGCGCGATCTTCAACGCCAACGCCTTTTGCGCCGCGTCAACCAAGGCAGCATCCTCTTGGGCAGCCTCAACCTGTTTACCTTCCGCATCCTTGCGCAAAATCGAAGCCAAACGCGTCACGGCGTACTGACAATACGGGCCCGTAGCACCTTCAAAGGAGAGGGCTTGCTCCATATCGAACGTAAACACCTTGTCGTTGTCCTGTTTGAGCATGCCAAACTTCATCCCACCCAACGCCAACGCCCAAGAAACCTCATGAATACGCTCCGAAGCCCAGGCTTCGTGGCGAGAGCGCACTTCCTTCTCGGCATAGGCCATCACTTCCTTCTCAAAAGCCTGATACGTCACGATATTTCCATCACGACTCGACATGGCGCCGCTCTTAAGTGTCACGAACTCATATCCAATAAACTCTGGCACAGGTGAAAGACCCATGCGACGCAACGTCTCAAACAACTGCTTGAAGTAAAGCGTCTGACGGTTATCGACAAGGATAAGCGATCGATTCGCATCCGGATACTCCTTAAGCTTCAACTCAGCCAACGCCAAGTCCTTGGTAGCGTAAAGCGAGGTTCCATCCGATTTTCGCACAAGGAACACCCCAAGCTTTACATCTTCCAAATCGACAACCATCGCACCCTGACTCTCCTTTGCAACACCCTTCGCAATCAAATCGTCCACAATACGCTGGCCACGATCGACAACCTCAGACTCCAAATACTGCCGCTCAATCTGAACGCCAAGACGCGCAAAAATCGCATTCATCTCCAGCAAACACCACTCGCGCGTAACGCTCCAAAGTTTCTCCCAAGCTGGTTCGTGAGCCTCAAGCTTTCGCTGCACCTCAGAAACCTCGTCCTTCCATTCAGGATGCGCCTCAAGCTGCTGCGTCGATTGAGAATACAACGAACCAAGGTAGCTCGCCGTCTTCTCTTCCTCTGTAAACGCAGACAACAATGCATCAGATTGACTTGCATCAAGCTCAACGCTACCAGTCTTCGAACGCACTAGCCACCACAAACATTTAGCGACGTGCGCCCCGACATCCCCATGATAGCTAGCCGGAATCACATGCCATCCAGCCGCCTGCAAAACACGGTGCAAAGCAACTCCAATCGCTAAATTACGCAAATGACCAACATGCGTCTCTTTATGCGTGTTTGGCTGAGCATATTCCAACACCACCGTCTGACTTTTGCCCTCATCAATTCCCCCAAACCCTTCGCCCTGCTTCTGAACAGCACCATTCAAAGCCTGCACGATAGATGTGGCCTGCAACAACACATTCACATACGGCCCAGCCGCCACAAACGTCATGCCCGCGACACTCATCCCCTGCAACTTCTCGGTCAGCTCCTTCGCTAAGTCAGCCGGACTCACCTTGCGCATCTTCGCGTACTTAAAACATGCAAACGCAAAATCACCCAACTTCGTGTCAGGAGGAACCACCACCTCGTTCGCTTCAACCGTCTCACCAAGCGCCGCCGAGAGATGCTTCGCAATATCACTCGTCCATTGTTGCCAAAGAGTAGCCATAGTTACGCTTTTACCACCTTCACAAAGAATCGCTTTCCTTTTTGGATCATCACCCCTGCTTCTGTTGGTTCCACAACGGCTTTCACATCATTCACCACGACATCGTCGACTTTGACCCCACCTTGCTCAATCTGACGACGCGCTTCCGTCTTCGAATCAACAAGCTCAGCCTTCACAAGAATATCAACCAACGAAAGCGCCTGTGGAAGTTGCATCTCTGGCACCTCTTCCGGCGTCTCACCTTGGCTATGCACGCGCGTAAAGTGATCAGCGGCCTTGTCAGCTAAATCCCTGGAATCACTAGAACGATCTCCACCCATCATCTCGTAAACTATCTGATGCGCCAACCGACGCTTTGCGGCATACGGATCTTGCCCAATCATTTCTTTATAGCTCTCACTGAGACCATCTGCAGTGGCAATAGAACCATCAGGCAAATCTTGACCCATGGTGGTAAAAATTTCCCAAGCCGGAACAATCATTCCATCCGTCCAACTCATCACTTTGCCGTACATATCCTCGGGCGAATCCAAGAAAGACAACATGTTGCCCTCCGATTTACCCATCTTCTTCCCGCTCGGATCAACAAGTAATCGATTCGTCACCACAAACTTCTCCTTGCCCTTCATCGATCGCATGAGCGTGCGGCCAGCCAACATATTGAACGTCTGATCATTTCCCCCAAGCTCAAGATCCACATCCATCGCCACAGAATCGTAGCCCTGCATGAGCGGATACATGAACTCGTGAAGGTGGATTGGCTTCCCTTCCTCCATGCGCTTCTCGAACATGTCGCGCTCCATCATCTGCTGCACCGTAAAGTGCGAGGCGAGCTCCACCACATCCGCAAACGACATCTTTGCCAACCATTCGCTATTAAAACGAAACTCCGCCGCGTTTGGTCCATCGAATTTCAAAATCGAACTTGCCTGCTCTTTGTAGAGCTTGCAGTTCGCCATCACCTCCTCATGCGTCAACTTCTTGCGCGTGGCGGTCTTATCCGTTGGATCACCAATCATGGCGGTGAAATCACCAATCAAGAGCACGATCTTGTGCCCAAGTTCCTGGAGCTCCGCCAACTTTCGCAACGGAACGCTATGCCCCAAATGAAGCGTCGGCCCCGTAGGATCGATGCCGTGATATACCTTAAGCGGTTCACCCTTAGACAAACGCTCGCAAAGCGCCTCGCGGGAGGGGTAGACGTTTTCAACGGCATGCGTCAAAAACCAAGTGATTTTCTTCAAATCCGTAGACACAGATGACATACGGCGACATCTTACGGAAAAAGCGCTACTGAGGCAATAAAAGGCAAGAGCAGACCACGAGGATCTGCTCAAAAGCAAAGAAGATTGTTGTCGGAGCGACAGGATTCGAACCTGTGACCTCCATCAAATACAGGAATCTCAGGCATTCCCATATCCGCGTTGCGCTAACCAGGCTACGCTACGCTCCGAGCACGGACACGAGCTTCGCTAATCTCTTTCGTCGTTATCCCCTGATGCAGGGGGCCTACAGAGACTTAGCGACCTTTATACCAGGAGTAGGATCCTGGGTGAGACTCGTGACCGTCTGTACGACTGTGCACGACGGGATCGCGCTGTACGTACAGGGGGCATCTAAGCCTAGCCAACTTTCTTCGTCAACACCTCTCTCTTTGCCTTTGCCTCGTCCAGCTTCTGTTTCATGGTCTCAACCACATGCGCTGGTGCTTTCGAGACGAATTCTTGATTGGTAAGTTTTTGCTCTGTCGAAGCGACGTACTTTTCAAGATCAACCAATTCCTTCTTCGCCTTCTCGCGCTCCGCCTCAAGATCAACCGCCCCAGCAACGTTGAGCGCGACAGACACCGATCCAGACGTGGCAGCTGGCCAATCCGCTGGCAGCGCCTCAGCGACACCAACCGTCGATGCATTCGCCAAACGCTGAATCCACGCCATGTTCGCTTGAACAACATCCTGAACATCCTTCGAAGCCACCACGCAAAATTCAACCTGCTTCGCCGGTTCGATCTTCTGCTCGGCGCGCAAGCGGCGCATATCGGTCACAAGCACACGCAAGCGTTCAAAGGCATCCACCTTTTCCCCTTCAACACGCTCAGGCCATGTGGCGACGATGAGCTTCCCTTCAAATCCAGCCAACTCCCACACATGCTCCGTCACAAACGGCATGAATGGATGCCACAGCTTCAACATCGTCTCAAGAATATTCTTAAGGATGCTCGCCTTTCCACCTTCGACCTTCGCGATTTCCAAGTACCAATCTGCCAAATCATTCCACGTAAAATCACGCAGTTCTTCCGCAGCCGCCGAAAGTTGATACGTCTCGAGCTTCTTCGTCACCGAAGTGACCACTTCCGCTAGACGACTCTCGATCCAACGATCTGACAACGTCTTCTGCGCCACGGCACCACTCGAAGCCTGAGCCTCCATCTGTTGAAGGATGAAGCGGGAAATATTCCAAAGCTTGTTCGTAAAATTGCGGTAGCTCTCAATCTTCGTCTCAGACAATTTTACATCCAACCCTGGCGTCGAACCCATCACGAGCGACAAGCGCACCGCATCCGTCCCATACTTTGGAATCAAATCCAACGGATCAAGCACGTTACCAAGCGACTTCGACATCTTGCGGCCTTGGTCATCACGCACCAAACCGTGGAGATACACATCCTTAAACGGCACTTCTCCCACCACATACGTCGACATGAGCACCATGCGCGCCACCCAGAAGAAGATGATATCGTATCCCGTTTCCAACACAGCCGTTGGATGAAACGCCTTGAGTGTCTGCCATTCTTTGCCAGGCCAACCCAACGCCGAAAACGTCCAGGTACCCGAAGAAAACCAGGTGTCTAGGGTGTCAGGATCGCGCGTCCACCCTTCTCCCGGCGACTCCGTTCCATAGCGTAGCTCTTCGCCCTTGTACCAAACAGGAATCTGATGACCAAACCAGATCTGACGCGAAATACACCAGTCACGCAGGTTCTCAATCCAAGCAAAGTAGGTCTTCGTAAACCGCTCCGGCACAATCGACGTCTGCCCAGATGTCACCGCCTCACGCATCAGTTCCTTGAGCGTCGTCTTGTCCCCCTTCTTCCACTTCCCAAGCGTATCTTGTCGCACGGCAAACGGTTTATTCACGCGCACAAACCACTGACGTTTGATCTGCGGTTCAATCTTCCCGCCGCCACGATAACTGATAGCTGTGTTGTGCAGATAAGCCTCGTCGGTTTTGACGAGCAACCCTTTTGTCTCGAGCTTTTTCACAATCTTCGCACGCGCCTCATCGATGTGCATCCCGGCGAAATCACCAGCCACAGGCAACAAGAATCCACGATCATCAATAATCTGCTGCTTATCCAATCCATGACGTTCAGCAATATCAAAATCGACCGTGTCGTGCCATGGTGTAATCGTCATCACACCCGTTCCAAAGGCAGGGTCAATCGCCGCGTCCTTAATCACCGTTGCCTTGATAGGCCCATTGATCCACTCACATTCAAACGTGTCACCGTGCTTGTAGGCGGCATAGCGAGCATCATCCGGATGCATCACCACGTACTTGTCACCAAACTTCGTCTCTGGACGCGAGGTACCAATCTCAAACGGCCCGTATTTAAACGTATAGAAAGCCGCCTTCTCTTCCTTCCACTCGATCTCATCATCAGACACGGTCGTCTGCATCTTTGGATCCCAGTTCACGATGCGATCCCCACGCTCGATAATCCCATCCTCCCACATCAAGCGGAACACCTCGTTCACCGCTGCATTACGATCCTCATCGAAGGTATAGCGCTCGCGAGACCAATCACAAGACGATCCCATAAGACGGGTCTGGCGACGGATCGTGTCAGCCGACCCTTCGGCGAAATCAACCACCTTCTTCAAAAACGCCTCACGCCCAAGCTCCTCACGTGGATGTGCCATCCCCTCCTGAACCAAAAGACTTTCAACCTTGGATTGAGTCGCGATAGGCGCGTGATCGGTCCCTGGAACCCAGAGCGTTCGCTTCCCCATCATGCGGTGGAATCGGATCAAAATATCCTCAATCGCCAGCATCGTGGCATGCCCCATATGCAACGTCCCCGTCCGATTTGGCGGAGGCATCATAATACAGTAGGGTTCCCCCGACTGGTTCCGGTCCGGTAGCTTGTCCGGGTTAAACACCCCTGAGGCTTCCCAGGCGGCGTAAATCGCATCTTCCACCGTCGAGGCGGTATAGGCTTTTGGCAGGTCTTTCAGCATAGAAACCCTACGAGCTTACGCCAAGAAAACAAACTTGCCAAACACGGGGCTCGAACCTTGACATAGACTCGTTCTTGGCATAAGTTAGCCCATTCTTTGCACGGACTCTCACGAATCCAGCAAAGGCGAAGCATGGCCCTCACTCCACCCCAACAAGCGGCGGAACGGATTCTCCGTGCCAATCATATTTTGCTCACCACCAACGAACACGCTTCGTTGGACAGTTTGGCATCCGTCGTCGCCCTCGGGTTGGTCCTACAACGCCTCAATAAATCCTTTGACACCCTCGTAGAAGGCTGGGACCAAAAACACTACCCAGACATCCTGCCAAAGGATGTTGAGATTCGACCAAAAGTCGGCGCCACACGCAGCTTCCACCTTCGCGTCAACCTCAAAGAAACACCCCTCAGCGAGCTCATGTACGACGTCCGTGACGACATCTTGGATATCACCCTCGTACCAAAACACGGCAGCTGGTCTCTTCAAGACGTCGGCGCAGAACAAGGCGCAGATCGCTACGATCTCGTCATCGCCGTGGATGCCGCCGACATGCAATCCCTTGGCACCCTCGCGCGCGAGCAAGCCGAGTTCCTCTATCGAACAGATATCATCAACATCGATTGCAACCCCACAAATGAATATTGGGGCCAGGTCAACTTGATCGATTTAAACTCGGTTTCAAACACAGAAGTCCTCTACCATTGGCTCCATGAATGGCAACCAACGCTTTTTGATGAACGTCTCGCTACCACCCTTCTTGCGGGCATGATCGCCAAAACCAAGAGTTTCCGCACCAATCACGTCACGCCACGAACCCTCGCCGCCTCTTCCGAACTCATGAGCTTGGGCGCGAACCGCGAAGCAATTGTGCACGGCCTTTGGCGCACCCGTTCCGTAGCAACGCTAAAACTCTGGGGTCGCGCGCTTTCACGCCTCGAACAAGATCGCGAACTCGGTCTCGTCTGGACCACGCTCAGCTTAAACGACGGTCTCGAAGCCGGAGCCAACCCAGACACTCTCGATGGTGTGGTCGATGAACTCCTTTCCTACGCCCCCGAAGCACGCGTCGTAGCCCTTCTTAGCGAACGTAAAGACGACGTACTCGTGAGCCTTCACGCCGCACCGCCGCTTTCCGCCGCCGAACTCGCTCGCCCATTCAACGGCCACGGCACCCGCGAACGCTCTGTGTTTTCGGTAAAACAAGAAGGGGCTTTTGTAGACGCCATTCAAACCATCGTGGAACGCTTGCGAAAAACCCTCCGCGCCACCAAACCTTAGTTCATCGCAATTTCGCTGACCTTCATACGCGGAGCCACGAGACGGTATTTCAAAAGATAACTGATCGTCTCAGACTTTAAACGACTACGATCGAGCGCATCGAGGTCGTCCGTCACATTCGCATAATCAGCCTGCGCCGTAGCCAGCTCACGCGTGAGCTTCTTTTTTGTTGCGGCAACCTTCTCTTTTTTAAGCTTATTCTTCAAACGATGGACCGTCATAGCGAGGTCCGTTTGCTTTGCATCCAAACGCTCCCAATCTTTGCGGTAGTCCTTGTCCCAAGCATCACCAAAACGATTGATCGCTCGTCGCACACGAATGCCACCCGTGTTGTACGCCGCAATCAGATAGGCCCGCATGCTTTCAGGAGAGGTGACTTTTGGATCTCGCGCCTGCGCTGGCAAATCCGACCAGACATCATCGAGGTAAGCAATCCCCGCCTTGATCGCGTTTGGAAGATTCCCCATCCCCTCATGAAAATCCGAAACCAGCGAAAGCTGTGGCCAGCGCTTGACCACAGAGGCATACGTAGAAGGGATAAACTGCAAAAGCCCATTCGCTCCAGCGCTAGATACGTCTTGATGAAACGCATCCCCTTCATTCAACGCCAACTCAACATAAAAGAGCTCCAATCGATCATCCGCCCCACGACCAACGGAAGCATGATCAAGGTGCTCGATAGCCATGATCGACTTTAAGGCAACAGGATCAGCCGCATCCGCAAGTAATTTTCCAGGAAACGCCTTGGACATGACTTGCTTTGCGCGAGCCTCTGAAAGCGCGGTCGCTACAAGCTTATCGAGCACGATCTTCCCCCAGTGGACAACCGCTTCCGTGTGCACAGATTGACCATACGGCACATACACCATCTCATGCGCCTTGTAGCTGGTGACTTTTTTCCTTTTCACCTTTTGCGTCACCGTCTCGATGATTGGGTAACGAACACCAACCACCATACTTGTTTCAGGCGTGACACGGTAATCCGTGTCGTACCCAGCCCCACCTCGAAAGCTGACGCCAATATCTGAAGCAGAAACATTGCGTACACTTGTTCCATTTTTCTCAATCGTAATCAACCGAACCTCATCATTCAAAGAATTCCAGACCGCCAACGTGACCTCTCTCCAATCAGAAGGCTTCTTCGTCAAAGTATGCGTAGGTTTCTGATCCGCAAGCAGTAAAACTTTGGCGCGCCGTGCAGCGAGAACGACAGGCGGCGCTTCTATAGCCGACGGTGGAGAGACAGGAACAGGCGGTGGCGGCAAAGGAACCTCCACAACCACAGGAGGCGTAGAAGAAGCGCTTGGAGCTTGAATACGCACCAATAACTCCTCACGCGTAGCGGCAATAAGCCCAGAAGCTGGATGATAAAAACGGCCATCAGACATCCGCATGATGAGTGGCTCCGAAGCGGAGGAAGTTGACGTTGTTTCCGCGTGACTTGGGGATGCGACTCCAAGCAGAATCCCAACGGAAAGGAGCATCACCGCAAACAAAGGAATGAGCGATCTATTCATATCCTCAGTATACCGTTTACGACGTAAGATGTAACGCCACCTATCGACCACTCGCCCGTCGCTGCTCCTGGCTGATAATACGAAGCGCCTTCACCAAGAGCTTCGCCAAATTCATATACCCACACGTTTCAAAGATGCGCTCAACAGGAACCCAAATCGCTTCCCAAATGGCTTCCTCCCCCGTCAAAATCTCCTTCGCATCCGGGGCAGCTTCAAACAAGAAAAATTGAATATTCTTCTCAATCAACTGCCCCTCCTTACGCAAACGAAACGAGGTTTTTCCAATCGGAGCCACAAAACGAAGATTCACGAGTCCAACCTCTTCTTTGATCTCTCGAATAGCGGTTTCTACAAGCGATTCACCTAAATCACGATGCCCTTTTGGAAAGGTCCAGCGCCCTTTTCCGTGACGAAGGAAGAAGAACTCTAAGCGACCTTCGCGGCGACGATAGATGATACCGCCAGCACCAATCTCAACACGCAGCCGTTGGCCGTTATAATTATGGAGTGGTCGTTGTGGCGTGCGAATCACTCGTGGATGTCGCGGTTCCGAGGAGAATGCCGCGGGCACGATCGAGGACGGGGTCGCGTTTGGATTCATAGTCTTCTGGGGTTTGTTCAACCGTGATATCGGGTTCCAGGCCCGTTTTATGAATGGTACGTTCCTTCGGGGTCAGCCACTCTGCGATCGTGATCTTCACGGCAGAACCATCCTCAAAGTCATGGACTTCTTGCACGGAGCCCTTTCCGAATGTCTTACTGCCAACCAACTTCGCCGCTTGGTAATCCTGCAAGGCCCCAGCCACAATCTCCGAAGCGCTGGCCGATCCTTGGTTCACAAGAACAATCGTAGGCACTCCCTTCAGCAAAGCCTTCCCTACCCCACGCAACTCTTCAAAGATTTTGCCCTGTCGGCGTTCCTTGACTACCACCTGATCGCCGAGCCAGACAGCGGCCACACGCTGCGCTTGATCGAGGAGCCCTCCTGGATCATTGCGCACATCGAGAACAAATCCTTTTGGATGTTGCGCGAGGAGCGTCTTGACGGCGGCCTCAAACCGATCGGCCGTGTCTGCGTTAAAACTCGTAATCTCAACGTAAGCAACCCCTCCGTCCAACATCTTGGATTTAACGCTAGTGATACGAATCACATCACGTACGATCGACACATCAAACAAGGGCTTTTTGGCGTTGGGGCGGTAGATGGTCAAGGCAACCTTCGTTCCACGTTCTCCACGAATCTTATGAACCGCCTGGTCAACTGTCATGCCCGACGTATCCTCTCCATCAATCTTCGCAATAATATCACCCGCCAACAACCCAGCCTTCTCAGCCGGCGTATCCGCCAGAGGAGCAACAATCTGGATCACATCCTTTTTCATGCCAATCTCAGCACCAATGCCACCAAAGGCCCCTGCAATACTCTGATCAAAATCCTCAGCGGCTTGCGGTTCAAAAAACGTCGTGTATGGATCACCCGTTCCGGAAGCTAACCCAGACAACGCTCCGTAAAAAAGATCCTTATCCTTCAACGGTTGTTGGTAATACCGATCTTTCAGCGCGCTCCACACTTCCCAAAAAAGCTTAAATTCAACATCCGAGGCCACATTAGCTGGAGGCGATTGACGCTGGCCAAGCACATTCCCCTCATGAGTAGGCACACGTGCAGGCGCCTGAGCCGCTTGCGAATGGAACCCACGCTCCCAGGACACGCCCATCGCGACACCAAAAAGAACGCAGGCCACCAACAAAAGGAAGTGCGCACCTGTGCGAGCCTTCTGCGTAGTGACGTCTGACATAGAATTATTCATGTAGGCAAGTAATGTTCGCCCCTAACGAGACGAGACGCTCATCCAACCGCTCATATCCACGATACACCATTTCGGCATCATGGATGGTCGTTTCCCCTTCCGCGATGAGCCCAGCGAGCACCATCGTCGCACCCGCACGCAAGTCGAGACTACGAATCTCTGTCCCACGAAGAGGTGTTGGCCCCGTAATAAAGACACGGTGAGGATCAGCAACCACCGCATTTGCACCCATTTTAATAAGCTCGCTCACATATCCCATGCGTGCTTCAAACAAGGGATCATGAATGAATGACGTTCCGTGTGCTTGCGTCGCCAAAAGACCAAACAGCGCCTGAAGATCCGTTGGAAACCCTGGATAAATCATCGTCTGAAGCTTAAACGCCTCATACCGCGACGTACGCAAAATCGTAAGCGAGGTCTTGTCCAACTCATACCGCACGCCAGCTCGCAGCAACGCATTGCGAATAGCATCCAAATGTTCAGGCACAACTCCCTTGATCTTGACTTCACCCTTGGTAAGCGCAGCCGCCACAGCAAGCGTTCCCACTTCCACCATGTCAGGCACAACCTTCCAAGGCTTCTTTGGTGCTTGAAGTTGCTTGACGCCAGTGATCTCAAGCTCGTGCGTGCCGATCCCACGGATCTTCGCTCCACATGCCACCAAGAAATGACAAAGATCCTGCACATGAGGCTCTGCAGCCGCCATGCGAATAGAGGTCTTGCCCTCGGCGAAACAAGCCGCCATCACCAAGTTCTCCGTTCCCGTCACACTGAACTCAGGCAAGATGACATACGTGCCACGCAAACGCTGTGCCTCCATGAACATGATCCCCTTATCATCGCGCTCAATCGAAGCACCCAAAGCGGTAAGTGCCTGCAAGTGTGTGTCGATAGGACGATTACCAATGCTGCATCCGCCCGGCTCAGGAACTTCAATACGACGAAAGCGCGCCAGCATCGGACCAAGCAGAAGGATAGAGAAACGAATCCGCTTCATCTGCTTAGGATCCATAGCGGTTGGATCAACGTTCTTTGTATCAATCGCGAGCTCGTGCTCGCCTGTCCACTCAACCGTCGCACCCATCCCACGCAGAATATCCAACAATCGCTCGACATCCGTGAGCCGAGGAACGTTGGAAAATTGCACGCGACCCTTCACTAACAACGTAGCGGAAATAAGAGGAGCGGACGCATTCTTGGCACCCAAGACGGACAAACTCCCCTCCAACCGTTCACCACCTTTGATGAGCATTTTCATAAGATATAGCGTAGTTTTAGCCTCCGATCATGACGAAAAATCGTTGCTAGTGTACCGTTAAGACAAAAGACTGTCGAGCCCATGTATAAACCTCCTTTTTTGCGCCGGATTCTCCCCTGGATGTACGTCCTGGTGTTTATTGTGGCTGCCCCGATCCTGCTCTTCTACACCGCCGGATACCAATACAACCTCAAAAAACATCTTGTAGAACGCAACGGAGCGCTCATTATTGACGGCAGTCCAAAAGATGCGATCGTCTTCCTAGATGGCGTCGACACCGGAAAAACCATCCCCTACACCTTTCAGCACGTAACCCCTGGCTGGCACACTATTCGCGTTGAAAAGAGCGGATACAGCACCTGGGAAAAGCACCTAGAGATTCGCGCCGAAGAGGTAACCTTTGCGAATGACATTCGCCTATGGTCAACCCAAGCGCCAAAGATCGTTTCCACCGAATCCCCAACTCGCCTACAAAGCGATCCTAACGACAGCGTGATCGCGACGGTTGAATCACAGCGCTCTGGCATCTGGAACCCACGAACACAGACGATCCAGTGGTCAACATTCCCAACAAGCACACAGCCACTACCCGCCTCAATCCCCGTTCGCTGGAACTCGGAAGGAACCGCCTTCGTACTAAACGGCATAAATACACGCGAACCAAGTTATTGGACTACCACCGATCCAATACCCAACACAGACCAACTCCCCAACGGCATCTACTCCTGGTCAGAACCCTACACCCTCACCGGAAGCGATGATCACTCCATGATCCGCCTCCAAGCACGCAGTAATCGTTTTGTGAGAGAAGAACTCCCTTCACCATACCTCTTCCGAGACCAAGATCTGACGCTCGCTCAAACCACCAGCGTCCCCGCAAAACTCCTCCTTACAAAAAGCTCCTTACAAGATCGCGTCTATCAACTAGCTAACCCCGCCCTCCGTCTCGTGGACCGCTTCAAGGATCTTTTAATTCTAGAAGACGCGCCCGCACACGAATGGTTTGCGCTCACCCTAGCCCAAACCCATCCCTACTCAGGAGATGTGCACGGCGACTACCCCCGCTGGTTCGATGATCCTTCCAACGCCAACCGACACCGAGCTCTGCTCATAAACGAAGGTGAACTTTGGCTTTGGGAGCCTGGACAAGGAGCAACACTCCTCTGGCGACAAGCCGAGAACCTTCGCCAAGCTGCCTGGGACACGTTCGGCGCACATGTCCTCATCGCAGACGCTCACCGTGTCTTCAGCCTCGAACTCGATGATCGCGATGGACGCATCGTAACCCCTCTCGCAGACTTACAAGAAGTGCGTGACATCACCGTCCTGCGTAAAACCCTCTACATAAGCGGCGTTCGCGAAGATAAAAGCGGCATATTCACCCTCTCTCTCGAATAAATCTATGTGCGGCATCGTGGCATACATTGGCGCAAGAACGGCTGGCCCCATTATTATTGATGGACTGCGCCGATTGGAATACCGAGGCTACGACTCGGCGGGAATAGCGGTCCTAAATGAAAAAGGAATCCTCGAACGCGAGCGCTCTGTAGGACCTATCGCCGCGCTAGAACCCAAGGCACGAGATCTCTCGCCCGCGACCCTCGGTATCGGCCACACGCGCTGGGCAACCCACGGCCCTCCCACAGAAGCCAACGCACACCCTCACCTGGATTGCTCGCAAACCATCGCCGTAGTACACAACGGCATCATCGAAAACTACGCCGATCTCAAACGCGATCTTGAGAAAAAAGGGCACGCTTTCTCATCAGAAACAGACACCGAAGTCTTAGCGCACTTGATAGAAGACGTACGCAAAACACATCCAGAACAATCACTCAGCGAAGCGGTAGAAACAGCGCTCCGCCAAGTACACGGCACCTACGGAGTAGCCGTGATTGATCGTGCACATCCAGGCGAATTAGTCGTCGCCCGACTCGGAAGCCCCATGGCAATCGGCATGGGAGATAACGAATACATCGTCGCCTCTGATCCAAGCGCTATCTTGTCGCACACACGTCAGATCGTCTTTTTAGATGACCACGAGCTCGCCCACTTCTCCCCTCAGGGCATGCGCATTCGCTCGCTAAAGACCTCCGGAACCGTCCAAAAACAAGCCCAACTTATTGATTGGTCCCTGGATGATATTCAAAAGAATGGTCAACCCCATTTCATGCTGAAGGAGATGCTCGAGCAGCCAGACGTGCTCCGCAACACCATGCGCGGACGATTATCCGTCGAAAATAGCACAGCCATCTTGGGCGGCCTCAAAGACGTCATGCCTCGCCTCGACCAGATCCAACGCATCATGATCGTCGGCTGTGGAACGGCCTACTACGCTGGCTGCCTCGGTAAATACCTTCTGGAGGAATGGGCCGGGATCTCGACAGACGTAGAAATCGCGAGCGAATTCCGCTATCGCGATCCTGTCATTTCCACCGAAAGCGCTGTGCTTGCCGTCTCCCAATCCGGAGAAACAGCAGACACGCTCGCCGCTCTCCGCGAAGGCGCCATGAAGGGGGCCCTATCTCTCGGCATCATCAACGTGGTCGGTTCAACCATCGCCCGCGAAACAACCGCTGGTGTCTACACCCACGCTGGCCCAGAAATTGGCGTAGCCTCCACAAAGGCCTTCATCTCCCAGTGCACAACCTTCGCCTTGCTCGCCCTCTTGCTCGGGAGAAAACGTCGCCTGTCCCACACAGACGGCGCGCGCATCGTCTCCGCCCTTCAAGAACTTCCATCTCTAGCAGAAACACTGCTCAAAGACGCGGATCAAATCATGGAAGTCGCCCGACGATACGCCTCCTACAAAGACATGCTCTTTTTGGGACGTAAGTATCACGCTCCCATCGCCTACGAAGGCGCTCTCAAACTCAAGGAAGTAAGCTACATCCACGCTGAAGGCTACCCTGCCGGTGAAATCAAGCACGGACCGCTCGCCCTCATCGATGAGACCATCCCTACCACCGTCCTCTGCCCAAAAGACAGCGTGTTCGAAAAAACCCTTTCCAACATCCAAGAAATCCGAGCCCGCGGAGGCCGCGTCCTAGCCATCACAACCCCAGATGGAGTAGAGCGTCTGCGTGCCCACACGGAGGACATCATCGTCGTCCCCAAAACCATCGAAGCCTTGCAACCTATCTTGAGCGTCATTCCACTTCAGCTCATGGCGTACGCCATCGCGGTGGCACGTGGCCAAAATCCTGATCGTCCTCGCAACCTCGCCAAGAGCGTTACGGTAGAGTAAACTGACGCGCAATATGCTAGCTCCTTGGAAAAAACTTAGTGAAGTAACCGTGCGCGTTGGCTATCGCAGCATCATCCGCAAAACCTTCCGCCTCCCAGACGGAAAAGAATCCATTTACGACATCACAAACGATGGCGACGTCGTGTGCATCCTCGCAGTAACCGAGCAAAAGACAGTCATCCTCGTGAAACAATTCAGACCCGGACCAGAGCAAATCCTTCTCGAGCTCCCAGGCGGCTTCATTGATCCAGGACAATCCCCCCTCGAAGCAGCCCAAGCCGAACTCCTGCAGGAAACAGGCTACAACGGAGACATCCAATTCGTAACCACGCGTCATTTTTCAGGATACTCAAACCGCACCTATCACAGCTTCGTAGCGACCAACTGCAAACGCGTACAAGAACAAGAACTCGACCCCGAAGAATTTCTTGAGGTTGTAGAGCTCCCTCTAACGGAATTTCGCGAACACCTACGCCACGGAAAACTCACCGACACCGTCACCGGCTACGTCGGTCTCGACGCCCTAGGACTCCTCTAAGAAAGCTGCTCACGGATCTTTTGCGCAAGCTCCTGGGCCTCAGCCAAAGACGCATACGGTCCGTGGGGCCAAGCCTCAAGCCCATCGTCCTTATAGCGAGGAATAATATGCATGTGGAGATGATGAACGGACTGCCCTGCCGCTGTACCGTTATTTTGCGTCACGTTAAACCCATCAAACCCCAACCCAAGCTGCATCGCTCGAGCCACGCGCGGTACCGCTTGGATCGTCTTTGCCAGCACATCATCCGACACATCAAGCAACGTCGCTCCGTGGGTCTTTGGCACAACCAGGGTGTGACCAGGCTGAACCGGGGAAATATCTAAAAACGCATACACATCCGCATCTTCGTACACAACTGTAGAAGGGATCTCTTTTGCGATAATCTTACAAAAAATGCAGTCGGTCATACGTCAAAAGCATACACACTCGTCACGAAGAAGGCGATGAGCGTAGCAACCCCACCACCTATGAGTAGCCTGGATGTATCTCCGAAAGAAAACCAAAAAGCCAGACCGATCCCAAGCCCAAACACTGCTCCCCACACCCAGCGCGCCGACCGACTCCCAGAGACGCCCTGCACGCCAACCGCGCTCAACATCAATCCAAAGACGACCAAGGCGTAGGGGTTGAAATACGGTGTGACAAACGCCGGCATCACCGATTCAGCCAACAAACACACGCCAGCCAACACGAGCGAAGCATATCCCGTGTGACGAATAATCCCTCGAAGAATCAAGCTCATAGTGAACGCCAAGCCGCGGCTAATTCGCGCAAAACCGCCATCCCCCAGTCCTTCCACCCAAGAGCATCGCGCGTATAACGCAAAGAAACCGCTCGCACACCGATAGACCCCTTCCGCTCCTGAATCCCAGGTGCGCCAATCGTCATACGCAACGTCCCTGGCCGCGGCGCGATCGCATAGGCATTGGAAGACTCATACCATCCATCCCCTAACGGCCGTGGAGCAACATAAGGCGTAAGCACAGCCTTAATCCCTTCCGCATCCAAATTAGATGCATCCGTTAATCGTCTTGGCGCGGGCAAAAAGAGGAGATCGGAAGCGAGAGCAAAATACCCATCCCCAAGAAACCGCACATCTCCTCGTGGAGCGCGAAGAACCTGCGCCGTCGCCTCCTGTCCGACACCGCGATCAAGCTGATATTCCTTATGTGCAGCTCCGATCATGGTATCAACAGAACCAAACGACAAGGTCTGGATACCCTCCTCGTGAAACGTCTCCGCAGCAATATGATGAGCGTTCGTCCAAACGAACCCAGAAAATGTGGTTGTCGCATACCCAATCTGGTCAGCAAAATACAGACGCGGACCAAATACCCAATGACGAACCGGCGAAGCAATCTCGCGCAAGAACACATCATCATCCGCAACAATGCTCAATTTATAGACGCCCGCTTTCAAACCACGAAGCGCTACCTCTTTTTCATACACAGCAGAAGGACGATGATCCTGTGAGCCCGCGAGCCCAAGCGCATCCGACCACAGAAGATTGCCATCCTTACTGAGCGAAAACACCACCGTACCACGCTCCCGACGACGATTCATGTCTTGCAACTTAAAGGTGAACTGAATGCTCCCCTGCACCGGAACCGCCTGGATATCATGTGATCCGCGTAGTGCGACCGGAAACACTCGCTCTTTAGGCTCCACGTCCATCCAAAGCGGCGCCGTGGTGGACGCGTGCCACGTAAGAATGTGATCCATGTCGGTATCCGCCAAAGCCTGAGGATTGGCATCCGCACGAACGTACCCCTCCCGATCCTGCCAACGAGCGTGTTTCCACCCACGATCAAGGGCCTGACTCCAAAGCGGCTGCATGGCAAACGAATCACTACTCCCAGGTTCTTGTCGCAATCCTTCATCAATAAGCGGTTGTCCTTGAGGACGAAATTCGAGACCAAGCGCAACCTTTTTATAAACGCCAGGCAGACGCAACGCCGCGTACGCCGGTTCGTTGAGGATACGCTGCCCCATCCAACCGCCTGACTGAACCCCAGCTCGAGTCGCACGCTCACCAGGAAGGAAGGGATCGAACCATGGACTACGACCATCGAGCGAAAAAGAGAATTCGCGCACCCCACTCCAAGGAACACGCATGTTGATGAGCCACACCAAAACCACAACCGCCACCGCCCACGGAAGAAGAAAAAAACCGCGCCAAACAGAAGACATACCTAACGAGAAGATACCCGATATAAATGCTCACGACCGAACACCCCAAGATCAATAAGCTCAATTCCCTGCGCGCGCCAAGCATCACGATCCATTTGCGAAGGAGGACGCGCATACAAACCAACCTTCAACGTCACAGACGGATCCTGAAGCAATCTCAACACCTCCTCGCGAGAAGGCATGGGCGAAACGGTGCGGTAGACTCCCGAGAACATCTTGTCAGAACGATCGGACAAAACGATGCTTCCCTCTGGCAAAACCTGTTTGGCGGCAGACAGCACCTGCTCATAGCGCCGCAACTCCTTCCTCGTGGTAAAAACCCCCTCATCATCACGAACAGAAATGGAATACACCCCGAATACCGTCACAAAGAGGAGCGCGAGAGCGATCCAGCGACGATCAACCTTTGTCGAAAAAACATCGTATAGATAAGCAGCCGCGACTCCAACAAGCGGAGCAAGCGGAAGGAGATAGCGCAAAAAAGAGTTGGCGACCGTCACCGCACCGACCTGTACATGATCTTGATACAACCCACTGCCATACACCGTGACCAGCACCCCCATCGTCCACAAACCCAGAAGCACAAAAGAATGATCTCTCAGAGACGCTGAAGTAAGAGAAAAACGCGCTCTGGAACGACGCACGTACACAACCAACGCCGTTCCCCCAATCAAAACGCTTGGCCAGAGAAACGTGAGGAAGAACGAACGTACATTCCAAAGGATAGAACGTGGGTGAATACCAAAAGGAAGGAGGTGTACCGAAGCTGTATCTCCCCGAAGAACGCTGCCCGTACTCTTTAAAGGATTATCCCGCAGCCAATAGCCGATCTGCCACCAATGACCGTACACGCTAGCATTCCCCATCAAAAAGACAACGATAATGGCGGCAAACAACAGCCAAGCGAGGTAGACAGATCGCTCGCGCCGGATACTGAATCGCCCACCAGCCCAGATCCACCAAGGAAAAAGCCAGAGGAGCTCAAATGGACGGATTACGCATGCCATCGCACAAAAAAGCGCGGCCAACCAAGCGCCCTTCCCCGTATCCCGTACCCGCTCAAACGCCCACACACTCCAAAGTGCCGCAGCCAACAACCCAACATTTGGAAAGAGTCCACGATTCGCGTAAAGCAGGACCATGGGACTGGCGAGGAATCCCATCACCCCAACCAAGCTCGCAGACAAAGAAAAGCGCTTTCGCAATAACCAAAAGAGCGGATACACCGTCGACGCCATGAGAAACCATCCGATCAAGGGAAGCACCCACGAACCAAACACCATCGCAAACGGCGCCAAAAGAAACGGCCACCCCAAAAACCCAACCGGCACAAGCGATCCCCCCTGACTCACCCAGCTACGCGGATGTAACCACGGATAAGAAACCGCAAGCGGCTCCAAAAGACGTGGCGATTGAAAAGAAGCAAGTCGCGTCGCCACAAAAGCCACAGCTCGCTCGTCAGGTGATGCGTATTGCCGTCCGCCAAGCGATGGGATCGCGAACGAAGCGACGCCCACCATCAACACAAAGAAGGCGACAAACCAGTGCTCGCCCGAACGAAACCAGCTCCGTTTTAGGGATCCTTCTTGCATGCTATGCTTTTAAGATGAAGTACTCACGCCGGCTTTTGCCGATCCTGGTCCTCTTAAGCTTCACGATACAGCCTGCAAGCCTCCTCGCACAAGCGACGAGTACCGGCTTAGTGACGCCTTCGCCCGACCAAGGATTCAACGCCGAGATGGTTTTGGATGATCGCGATGTGTTTGAGTTAGGCGGCATGAACCGAGACCGCATCCAAGAATTCCTCGCTTCGCACGGAACCCTCGGCTCCACCAAGGTCCCCGACACCGACGGCGTAAACAAACCCATCGCCGACATCATCTGGCGCGTAGCAACCTCCTACAAGATCAATCCAAAATACTTGATGGCCCTCCTCCAAAAAGAGCAGAGCCTCGTCGAAGACCCCTCCCCCACCCCTCGCCAGTTTGATTGGGCAACGGGATACGGCGTCTGCGACAACTGCTCAAAAAACGATCCAGCTATCCAAGACTTCAAAGGATTCGCAAGCCAGATAGAGTGGGCCGCCAAACAACACCGCGAAAAATACCTCCAACAGATCCTGAGCCGCGGCAAAACCATCGCCGGATACGCTCCCGGAAAAGAAGCTACGATTGATGGACGACGCATCATCCCGCAAAACCAGGCCACCGCGATGCTCTACAGCTACACCCCGCACATCGCAGGAAACCTCAACCTGTGGCGTATTTGGCGACGCTGGTTCGGCCTCAACTTCCCCGACGGCACGATCGTTCAGGGCCGTACCTCCAAACAAGTCTACCTCATAAGCTTTGGTCAAAAACGCCCCTTCAAGAGCTTAGCCGTGGCCGCTTCCATGGTCGACCGCGATAAAATTGCCCTAGTCGACGATAGCCAGATGACAAACTACCCCCAAGGGAAGCCCATCGCCTTCGCCAACTACTCCCTCGTCGAAACGGACGGCAAGCGCTATCTCATCGATGGCCCAACAAAACGCTTCATCATCAACAAAAAAGTCTTCAAACGACTTGGCTTTAACGAAGACGAAATTATCGATGCCGACAAGTCAGACCTAGAGCCCTACACCGACGGACCAGACATCACAATCGCAACTGCCTACCCAACCGGACTCCTCGCTAAAGATAGCAAAGGAACCTACTGGTACGTCGACGGCGAAACGCGCCACCTAATCGGCAGCAAATCCCTCGTTAACCTCTACTTCCGCAGTCAGCCGGCCAAAACCCTCACCACAAAACAACTTCAGGCACTCACGATCGGTGATCCGTATACGCTCCACGACGGCGAACTTATCCGCTCGAACAAGAAGACAGACGTCTACGTCATCGAACACGGCGTAAGACGCCCCATCCCTACCCGCGACGTCTTCGAAGAAATGGGCTGGAACTGGAAAAACATCGTCACTCTTCCCGAATCTCTAGTGGCGCAATATGCCGTCGGTGACCCCATCGATCCTTACAAAAACAACACGCTCCTTACTCAAACGGCTGTGGCCAGCCTAGACGCCACACCCTAATCCTATGATCGTCTTCTCCGCCATCGTCCCCCACTCGCCACTCCTCATCCCAACTATCGGCAAAAGCGAGCACGATAAGCTAGCCAATACCCTCAAGGCCTACGCAGAAATAGAACATGCCCTCTACGCAGCTAAACCAGAGACGATCCTCATCATCTCGCCTCACGCGCACATGTATCCAGACTCTTTCAGTGGAAACATGCACGATAATTTCGTCGGAGTCCTCAAAGAATTCGGGGATCACAACACCAACCTAAACGTGAGCGTCGACTTCCTACTCCTCGACCATATTCAACGAGCCTTGCGCGAAGAAAAGATCCCCTTCACCCTCACAAGCCAACAAGAACTCGACTACGGCTGTACCGTACCTCTTCTGTTGCTTACAAAGAACCTCTCCAACTGGAAGTTTGCGCCGCTCACACCATCACTCCTGGGCCCACAAGCTCACTACGAGTTTGGCCGAGAAGTCACCCGCGTTCTGCAACGCGAAAACCGCCGCATCGCCATCATCGCTTCCGCCGACCTCTCTCACCACGCCAACGCCCAAAGCCCGCAAGGCGCCTCTCCCGAAGGCTTGGCATTCGACACCGCCATTCGCTCAGCTGTCATCACCCGCCACCACGCCGAACTCATTGGTCTAGACGCCAAGGTTCGCGACGGAGCCGCACAGTGTGGTTATCAACCAATTCTCACCTTCATGGGCATGATTGCGGATCTCAGTGGTACCATGCGAGAAGTCTGCTACGAGGCCCCATTCGGCGTCGGCTACATGACCGCCCTCTTCGAACAGACCTAGCATGTTTGCGCGTATCATCCCCCTCGTTCGCACCCCCCTCGGCGTAGATGGGTTTGATTATGCTATTCCAGAAACAGAGCGCTTGGCTGTTGGTGATCTTGTCTGGATTCCCTTTCGGCGACGACGATGCGTTGGGCTCGTAAGTGAGCTCCTCGCCACATCCCCGTTCGCCGCCCGCGCGCTACCCATCGAAGGGCGCTATGCCGACATGCGCCTACCGCAAACACTTCCAGCCCTCATCTCGGCAACCGCGCGCCGAACGTTCACCTCGTCCCCCACCGTGCTCTCGAGCTGGCTCCGAACCCTCCCAAAGCGCCCGGAGAGAAAAAACCTCCAACCAAAGACCTCTCAAAAAACAGGCTTGCGTGCAACCTGGACCACCGGCCCAACGGCAAAACTTCTCGCTCATGCACGCGAGCAATCTCCTCACGAACGAGTCCTGATCGTGACCCCCTGGATTACCCTGGCAAAACAACTCAACACCTCCATCCCAGAAGCGCACGTGCTCCACAGCGATATGGCCGACGGAGAAGCCTTTCATCAATGGACACAATTTTTATCCAAAGAGACAGGTTGCCTAATCACCACAAAAATTGGCGCCTGGTTAGCCACCGCATCAGACCTCGTCTTGCTCCACGAACCAGAACAAGATGACCACAAACAAGATGAGCTCAGCCCTCGCTACGATGCGCGGCGCGTGTTGCTTTGGTGCGCGGAACGCAACCTAACCGAAGTCCAAAGCTACGGCCTCACCCCTCCCCTTCACGCCGACAAAGAAGCGCCTCCGCTCGAGACGCTTCCCCGCATCAACATCCACCATCCGCAAGGTCGCTCCTCCATCCGCATGCTCCAGGCCGACAGCCTGCAAGCGCTCACCGAACACCTTGGCGCACGCATCGTGATTCACCCGATCTCGGGAACACTCTCGCGCCTCACCTGTCGTGATTGTAACTGGCAAGCAACCTGCCCCACCTGCAACGCAGGCCTTGGTGCAGATAAAGACCAGGCTATTTGTCGTCTCTGTCGAAAACACCTTCCTCTCCCC
The DNA here is from genome assembly GCA_964561355.1 of uncultured Gammaproteobacteria bacterium. GTDB lineage: Bacteria > Patescibacteriota > Patescibacteriia > 2-12-FULL-60-25 > 2-12-FULL-60-25 > JAGOUY01. Next base: position 12,514 of record CAZLPD010000008.1, on the reverse strand, counting down.
GAACAATGCGGCGCGTGCGGTGGGCCAGATCTTGGGAAAAGCCTCCCCGGCATCGAACGTCTCCGCACAGACTGGCACACCCAATTTCCCGACACACCCGTAGAGTGGCGCGATCTGAAAGCGGAGACGCTAGAAGCACCCCTTCCCCCTGACTGCCTAGTAGTCGTCACAGATGCTGCCTGGATCGGCGTAGGAGAAGACATCCGCAAACGGGAACGACAATGTCTTGCGATACGCCGACTCATCGATCGAGTATCAGAAGCGCAAGGAACGCTCATCCTCCAATGTCAGGAATCCTTCGCCCCCCTCATAGAAGAATGGTGTACAAGCGAAGGCATGAAGCGCTTCGTCGAAACCACGCGCCAAGAACGTGAAACCTTTGCGTATCCGCCAAGCAAACGTGTCGTAAAAATCATCATCCGCGGAGATGAAACGGCGGCAGAATCTTGGCGCACCCTCGTCAGCCGATCGCTCCCAAAGTCCTGGAGCCTCCACTGGCGCGGCCCCATGCCGATCGAGCATCAAAGCGCGACACGCGGAACCCGCACCATCCTGCACGCCGTCCTCCCTCCATCCATCACGGAAAATGAGCTCATAAACGCATTCACCCCCTGGGCGGAGAAGGTAGGCATAGACCTTGATCCAATCGCATTTTTGCGCTAATATCCTCATTCGAATATGGATACACTCCCTGTCGTAAAGGACCCAGCGCCTTCGTTGCGCGAACGTTCCATAGAAGTCACCCCAGCCGAGATCACCACCTCGGCATTTCAGCAGTACCTAGACGTTCTAACACGCACCATGTTCGTAGAAGATGGAATCGGCATCGCCTCGCCTCAAGTAGGCAAAAACATCCGCGTCATCATCGTAAACTTAAAGAAGGAAGGGGCCACAGCCTTCATCAACCCGGTCCTCACAAAAGTCTCCGAATCGACCACGTTGTTCGATGAAGCCTGCCTCAGCGTTCCTGGAAAATACGGGATCGTCCGTCGCCACAAGCGCGTCACCATGCAAGCCCTCAACCGACACGGTCGCCAAGTACAAATGGAGGTGAGTGGACTCTTCGCCTACGTCTTTCAACACGAGATCGATCACCTAGACGGCGTACTCTACATCGACCGCGCGGTCGAAGTTTTTGATAAACACACCGGACGAAAAATCCATCCTTAATCTCCTGCTATGTCTTACCGCGTTCTCTTCTTCGGCACCGCTTCCTTCTCCGTGCCCCTCTTGGAAGCACTCTCAACCGATGCGCGGTTCTCCGTCTGTGGAGTCGTGACCCAGCCCGATCGTCCATCTGGACGCAAAGGGACCCTCACCCCTCCCGCCACCAAGCTCGCCGCAGAAGCACGCAACATCCCTGTCTTTCAATTCGAAAGCGTAAAGGATACAAATGCGATTCAACAACTAAGTGACCTAAAGGCCGACCTGTTTATCGTCGCAAGCTTTGGCCAGATCATCCCTCAAGTCCTCCTCGACGCCGCCTCAAAAGGAGCGATCAACTTCCACTGGTCCCTACTTCCTCTCTATCGCGGAGCGTCCCCTGTGCAAGGCGCGATTATCAATGGCGATCAAAAAACCGGAGCTACCATCATGCTCATGGACGCACGCATGGACCACGGCCCGATTCTCCGACAATTCGAGGAACCTATCCTCCCTGAGGACACATCCGACACGCTCTACCACCGCCTCGGAACTGTCGGCGCACCCATCCTCACAAACACCGTCGCCGAATATCTCGCCGGAACCATCACTCCACAAAAACAAAACCACAAACAAGCCACGTTCGTGAAACTATTGTCGCGCGACGATGGACGTCTTAACCCGCTAGAAAAAACAGCTGTAGAACTCGAGCGCCTCGTTCGCGCCTACCAACCTTGGCCAGGTACCTATCTCCCCTGGAAAGATGGTCGCATCAAGGTCCTCTCGGCAAAGATCGGACCCGCAACAGACCTTCCACCCGGAACTGGTTTTAGTGTCGATGGACTCCCCGCCATCGCTTGCCTAGAAAAGTCCTCGCTTCTCATTCCAAGTATCCAACCAGAAAGCAAATCCGCGATGGATGGATCGGCCTTTTTGCGCGGTCGGCAAGACTGGGTAGGCTGTGCTATTCTGCCGGCATGAAAGAAAAGCTAGAACGAACCGAGGCCTTTGAACAGGCGCTTAGTCTCATGGGAGGCGAAGCGCCGTTTGTGTTTATCACGGGTCGAGCCGGCACCGGAAAAAGTACCCTCCTTCGTACCTTCCGCGACGAATCATCCCTCGTCTGTCCCATCCTTGCGCCAACCGGCGTCGCGGCCTTGAACGTGGGCGGGGAAACCATCCATCGCTTCTTCCACTTTGCCCCCGGGATGAACATGCGCGATGCAAGGCGTCGTGGTCTCAGTCGCAAAGACGAACCCATCTGGCGTTCCATCGACGGCTTCATCATCGACGAGATCTCCATGGTCCGAGCCGACCTGCTCGACAACATGGACATCTTCCTACGATCCGCGCTCGGTACACCAGCACCCTTTGGCGGAAAACGTATCATCGCCATTGGAGATCTCGCACAGCTTCCTCCCGTTGTCGCTCGCCAGGAACGCGAGGCCTTCGCCCAAGCATACGAAACCCCCTACTTCTTTTCATCACAAGCTGTTCAAGAAATATTCCGGACGCAAGGCTTCAAGTGGCAGGAGCTCGAAACCGTCTATCGACAAACCGACCAAGAATTCATCCGTCTGCTCAATGCCATTCGCGATCGCAGCACAACCCACGCAGACCTCGAGAAGCTAAACAGCCGCGTCGAACAACTCACCAAAAAAGAACAACGCGCTCACGACATCATCCTCACGACCACCAACGAACAGGCAGATAAGATCAATGAATCACATTTGAGTTCTTTGCGAGGAGAAGCGCGTAGCTACGAGGCAAGCGTGGTCGGCGATTTTAAAGAAAAGGACGCCCCAACCGACACACGCCTCACCCTCAAAAAAGGAGCGCGTGTCATGTGTATCGCGAACGACAGCGCCGGAGCCTACGTGAACGGGAGTCTAGGAACCGTCGCCGAGCTCACCGAATCAGGTGTCGTCGTGGACCTGGATAACGACACACAAGTCATCCTCGAAACGCACACCTGGGCCGTCTTCCAAACCCGTTTCGACGATGAAAGCAAATCCCTCCTCCAAGAAAAAATAGGCAGCTTCGAACAGATCCCTCTTCGTCTCGCCTGGGCCATCACCATCCACAAAAGCCAAGGCAAAACCTTCGATCGACTCGTCCTCGATCTCGAGCGAGGAGCCTTCGCCCACGGCCAAGTCTACGTCGCCCTTAGCCGCTCACGTTCCCTCCAGGGCATCACCCTCACCCAACCCATCCGCCCTCAGCACCTACACATCGACGAAGCGGTGAGCACCTTCCTCCAATGTCTACGTGACGACGTCCCCTTCCCCACCAAAGGCCAAACCCTTCTTCTTTGATCACCCATCCCTTACCATCCATGCACGCTATGAAAACATCCTCTCCCGCCCTCCACTTGGAGAAGCTAGAAAAAACCTTCCCCCCACGACAAAAAGGCCAACCACCCGTGCGCGCCGTTCGTGGCATTTCCCTAGAGATTCAACCTGGCGAAATCTTCGCTCTCCTTGGTCCAAACGGTGCCGGCAAGTCGACAACGATCGGCATCATCTCCGGACTCGTCTCCCCAACAGCCGGAAGCGCAACCGTATTCGGACAAGACGTGATTCGTGAATACAAAGCCACACGTCAGATGGTCGGTCTCGTTCCACAAGAAGTAAACTTCGACCCCTTCTTCACCCCTCGCGAAGCCCTCGAGATCCAAGCCGGGCTCTTCAACGTCGAAAAGAAGGATCGTTGGACCGATGAGATTCTCGCCCGCCTCTCGCTCACCGAAGTAGCCGACACATCCGTCCGCAAACTCTCCGGTGGCATGAAGCGCCGCCTCCTGGTAGGCAAAGCACTCGTCCACAAACCAAAGCTCCTCATCCTCGACGAACCAACGGCTGGGGTGGACGTCGAACTCCGTCGCGAGCTCTGGGACTTTGTACGCGAACTCAACAAAGCCGGCACCACCATCCTTCTCACCACCCACCACATGGAAGAAGTCGAGGCCCTCTCCGGTCGCATCGCCATCATTGCCAAAGGAGAAGTCAAAGCGCTCGGCACGCTCGCCGAGCACAAAGCTGCCACTAAGCTCGACAAGCTCGAAGACATCTATCTTCACTACACCGCCTAGCCTATGTTTCCATCCCTCGCGTTCCGAACCCTCCTCGCCAAAGAAATCCGTCGATTCCTAAACGTTTGGCTTCAAACCATCTTCACCCCCGTCATCACAACCGGGCTGTACTTGGTGATCTTCGGCGTCTCCCTCGGTAAACAAATCAACCTTGGCACAGGCGTCTCCTACCTCGCCTTCATCGTGCCAGGTCTGATCATGATGGGCATCGTCAACAACGCCGCACAAAACACGAGCTCCTCCATCTTCATCTCCAAACTCAACAACGCCCTCGTAGACATTCTCGTAGCTCCCCTCAGCGCCATCGAAACAGCCGTCGCGTACACATTGGGCGGAGTCACACGAGCCCTGCTCGTCGGGTTCATTACCTGGGTGATCTCTTGGCCATTCGAGCTCATCTTGCCACAACATCCCTTTTTCGTGGTCGTGATAGCCCTAGCAACCGCCACTTTCTTTTCGGCACTCGGAGCCTTGGTCGCCATCTTCGCGGATAAATTCGATCATATCGGTGCGTTCAACACCTTCATTCTCCTTCCGCTTATCTACCTCGGTGGTGTCTTCTACTCCATCCACGTGCTCCCACCATTCTGGCAGAACGTCTCCCGCGCCAACCCTATCTTCTATATGATCGATGGCTTCCGTTACGGCTTTCTTGGTCGCGCCGACGGCTCTCCCTTCATCTCCCTCGGCATCGTCTGCGTCTTCGCCGTCTTTATGCTCGGCCTGCTTTCGTGGGTACTGAAGAAGGGATATCGTTTGCGGACATAAACTCCTCCCTCCCCTTGATCAGATGTTGAAGCGCTCGCCCGAGTGCTTCTTCTGTAACCACAAACGCAATGCGAACCTGCGTCTTCCCAACCCCAGACCCAAGATAAAAAGGAGCAGCCGGAGTCGTGAGCACCGTTTCCTGCGACGTCTCAATGCCGGAATAAGACGTCAGCATGTATTCTGTAAACGCTTCCGCATCGACACCAAGATCTGCCATCACATACAAAGCACCCCTTGGAGAGCCGCACACGATCCCGGCTTCCGTCAAAAGTCTATGCGCCACATCCCGACGCGCCTGATACGCAGACTTTGCTCGCTGAATATCCTCATCTCCATCGTCGAGCAATGAAACAGCCGCCATCTGCTCGATAGTTGGCACGCTCAACCGCATCTGCGCGAGCTTAAGCACCTCAGCCAAAACATCTTTACGGCGCGTCACCATCCACCCAATACGAGCCCCGCACGCCGAATACCGCTTGGATACACTATCAACCACGATCGCCACATCTTCCGATCCATCGATTTCAAGAATGCTCGTGGCACGCTCCTCTCCAAACACAAACTCTCGATAGACTTCATCGGCGATCAAAAAGATATTCTTCTCACGTGCAAGCGCCACAAGCCCAACCAAATCCTCGCGTGAAAACACCGCTCCGGTTGGATTGCCTGGACTCGCAAACAAAATCGCCTTCGTCCGTGGTGCAAGCACCTCAGCGATCGCGGCAAGGCTCGGCAGAGCAAATCCATCCTCAAGACGCGTCGACACGCCACGTAAATGCACGCCATTCACCTCTGCTATGCTCTGATAATTCGCGTAAAACGGTTCAAATACTAAAACCTCATCCCCGGGATCGCACAAAGCGTCCATGAGCATCGTAAGCGCCTCGCTCGCACCAGAACTCACAATCGTTTCCGTAGACGCAACCCGGATAGCCAAGCGCTGATAATAACGGCTGATCGCCTCTCGAAGCGGCTCGTATCCCGCACTTGGCGCATACGCCAAGACCGGCGCACTTATCTCACGCAGCGACGCATAAAAACGAGGGGAAATAACCACATCGGGCTGACCAATATTGAGCTCGTGCACAAAAACCCCCTTGGCCTGAAGCGCTTTGACAAACGGTAAATATTTACGAGTCGCCGAAAACGGGAGCGCTTGAATGCGCGTAGAAAGGGAAGGCATATCTCAAGAAAACAGCTGATCGACAATAGCAAGCACAGGAAACAGAACGACCGCACGAAGAATACGCACGATTCTTCGTGGTTCAAGGCAAAGACGCCACATCCACTCAAGTCCGAGCATCTGCAAAAACCGTGGCGCACGCGGAATGCGCTTCGCCCAATAATCAAAGGTGCCTCCAACGCCAACAACTACCTTAAGCGAGGGGAAATCACTCGCATACCGAGCGATCCAACGCTCTTGCTTAGGGTGACCAAAGGCCACCAGCAGAATATCCGGAGCAAACAACGTCAGCCGATGCCGTGCCTCCTCCCCCATCTCATCGTCCGTTCCGTCGAAAGCCACGCGACCACCTTGCTCAGCAAGCGTCCGAAGCCCAGGGTGGACGTGGCCCCAATATTCAGCCGCTGTTTGAGCAACCTGTGCAAATCCCCCAATAAATCCAACCTTCAAACCCTCCTCCTGCGCATAGGCAATGAGCTGCTCTCCAAGCTCAACCCCCGTTACCCGCGACCAATGCGCCCCAAACAATCGACCGATCATCGCAAGCCCAGCGCCATCAACCGAACGCACATCCGCCTGAGCAATGGCATGAGCATAGGCGGCATCCCGACGCGCTTCAAGCAAAATCTCTGGATTAGCCGTCACGATCCAAAGTGTCTGCTTCGCTTCCTTAATACGAGCCATCATCGATTCCAGCGCGCCCCCTTCAATCGAGATACCAAAAACATTCATAGACTACCCCTTGATCTTCTTCACGAGTTTTACGAATTGCTCACCACGATCAAACTCGTTCTTAAACAACCCGAAGCTTGCACATCCTGGAGATAGAAGGACGATGTCACCCTTCTTCGCCGCAACAGAAATACGCTTCATCGCATCCTGAAGATGCTCAACATCTATCCAACGGACCTTCGCCTTCGCAAACGCCGCCACAATCTTTTCCCGCGCCGTGCCAGGCAAAAGATAGATAGTCGGCTTCACTCGCTTCATGAGCTTGGCTATCTCATCAAAATCCAATTCCTTGTCCGAACCGCCGAAGATAAGATGAATCGCCGCGCCAGGTTTCGCAAACGCCTTTAAAGCCGCGATCGTCGCATCCGGCGTCGTAGCCGTCGTGTCATTAATGTAACGAATGCCTTTTACAACAGCGATCTCTTCCTGACGATTTGGCAATCCAGAAAACGTTCGCAAGACATTTTTGATAGCTGTTACCGAAACGCCAGCACACTTAGCCACTGTAACAGCAAGTATCGCATTCCGTTTGTTGTGTTCTCCGGCAATCTTAAGGTGAACCGCACCGACAATCTTTGCGGCCTCTCCACGCCCAGCACCAACACGCACAACCTCGCCAGGAGCACCATCTGCATACACATTAAATGCCTTATCCGCAGGCAAAAAGACCGTTCCATTCTGATCCTGATGCCTAAAAATCTGAGCCTTCGCCTCTCCATACTCCTCCATCCCCGCATACGTATTGAGATGATCACGCATCAAATTCGTCCACACAGCATACGCAGGTGAAACACCTTTACGACCCGTAAGCTCAAGCTGCCAGCTACTCAATTCCAACACCACCCAATCCGAAGCTTTCACCTTAGAAAGAAACGCGAGCGGCGAAACTAAGATATTTCCGCCCAACCACGTGCGTCGACCATCCGTTTTCAGCATCTCGGCGATAAGTGTGGACGTCGTACTCTTCCCGCGCGTCCCCGTCACCCCAATCACTGGCGCCTTGCAAGCAGCCAAAAACAAGGAGATATCCGACTCAATCGTTTTTCCCAACCGCAACGCTTCCGCAAAAAACGGACTATCTGGTCGTACGCGAGGATTCGGCACCACCACATCCGCCGCACGAACATCCTC
>CAZLPD010000008.1:0-4366 GCA_964561355.1 uncultured Gammaproteobacteria bacterium | reverse complement strand
TATCTGGTCGTACGCGAGGATTCGGCACCACCACATCCGCCGCACGAACATCCTCAGCCCGATGTTCCCCCAACACAAAACGAACGTTCGGATACACGGACAAACGTTTTACATTCGTCGCGAGATCTTCCTTTGATTTCAGATCGGTTACGACTACATCATCGCCACGCTTGGCAAAATACACCGCCGCTTCCACACCGCTACCTTGCGGATATTGGCCCAATCCAAGAATAAGAACGCGCATAGCTCCAACATTTATTGTCCACGAAGCGAAAGATCGTAGCGAATCTCTTCGAGCTTACGAAGATTCTGCTTGGCTTGATCAAGCTTGCTGCGCAGACCTCCCGTAAGATCCATGTCCATAAGTAGCTCAACGACTCGACGAACATCCTCAAAAATCCGCTCAACCGTCTCATGGTCACCATCTGTGGCATGCAAAACCGAACGACGCACAAGCTCCCCAGTCAGATCAGAAAGGCCTCCAAGATATAGCTCTGGATCATCTGCAATCGCACCCACCTTCCCAAGCGCCCCCTTCTCCAGATACTGACGCAAAAGATCGGCCTCAGCATATTCCTCTTGCGCCGCACGCCACGAACCTTCCTGCGCTAGCTTTGGAACTTTTTTAACGATAGCCGCCCCCGTCTTCAAACGCGCCTCCGCCAAAGCCAACTGCTCATCTGCCGCCAATTGATCCTCTCGGTGGAACGCGAAGATGGCTCGCTTACTAGCAGCCAACCCTTCGGAAGCAACCTGCTGGAGCTCACGTCGGCTCCGATCCAGGAGCGCCATTCGCTCAACCATCGCCTTGGCAACAGAGGAAGAAATCATATGTTAAAGACTGTAACAAACGATGCCTCATCCGTCACGCCGCTTTTCCTAGCGATTTCCAAGGGGTACACTAAAAACAACCTATGAACATCCGCCTTCGTTCGATCAAGCAAGAGCTTCGCTGGATCATCAGCGTCAGCCGCCCACGGTTCTGGATCTACCTATTCGGTCCCTTCCTGCTTGGATTTGCTGGAGCGATACACACAACCGGAATCTTTGGCACCACCTTCGCTATGCGCCTAGAAGGATTGAGCTCTTTTGCCGTAAACATCCTGCATGCCATCAACTTCGCCTTCATCATCGCAAACCCCACCGACGCGCTAAAGCTAGCCCTGATTCTTGTACTCATCTTTGGCTATTTTCTGTTTCCAGCCAACCTCCTCATCTACGGAACAAACGACATCTTTGATCGAGAAACCGATCTCCTCAATCCAAAAAAGAACGGCTACGAATCCCTGCTTCCACCAGCAAAATATCGCCGACTCCTCGTTTGGATTATCGTCTCACAACTACCCTGGATATGGGCCTGTACCGTGCTTTCCCTACTCGCAACGGGAAGCGAAGTAGCTATATTCATCCCTCTCGCTATATTCCTCTTCCTGGGAATCTTCTACTCCGCCCCGCCTATCCGAGCCAAAACAAAACCTTTTTTAGATAGTCTCTTCAACATACTCTACGTCATGCCAGCGCTCGTGAGCTACACGTTCGCGCTCGCCTTGATGACAAATGGCACATCAATACCCTGGGCCGCCTTCCTAGCAGGCTCCTGCTGGTGCATGGCAATGCACGCCTATAGCGCCGTGCCCGACATCAAAGCAGACCTCGGCGCGAATCTTCAAACGATCGCCACCAAACTCGGTGCCCGCAAAACCCTCTTCGCGTGTCTTGGGCTCTACGTAAGTGCAACCATCTTAGGATGCCTCGCCGTAGACACCCAAGCCTTCAGACTTTTGCTCGCAAGTCTAGGCCTCGTCTACGTCGCCATGATGTGCCTTTCGCTCATGGAAGAAGACATCACCCCCATCTACAAACGCTTTCCCTTAGTAAATACTCTCGCGGGTGCCTGTCTATTTTTAGGCACGCTGCTTCTCTAGCGTCACTTCCGGAAGCGGAGCACCGCTCGTATCGCCACGCAACCGTTTTAACACCAGCTCAGCACTGATAAGACAGATTGGCACGCCAATGCCAGGATTCGTGTTTCCCCCGACATAAAAAAGATTCTTCACCTTGGCACTGACATTATTCGGTCGAAAGAAAGCCGTTTGTCGCAGCGTGTGCGCAAGTCCAAGCGCCGTGCCCTGAAAGCTGTTGTAACGAACCGCAAAATCCTTCACGCAAAATGGTCGCTTGTACACAATTCTCTGTCGAAGATCAGGAATATCCATGTGCTTCTCCATCGTCACAAGAACACGCTCAACCTCGCGGTCAAGTTCAGCCTGCGTGTACTCAAGACCAGAGGCGATAGGCACCAGCACGAACAAGTTCTCATGGTCAGGTGGAGCGACTGCAGGATCCGTGACAGACGGAGCGCACACATACAAAGATGGATCGGTCGGCCACTGTGGATGCGTAAAAATCTCTGCAAAATTGCGCTCCCAATCCTTTGAGAACAACAAGCTATGATGCGAAAGCGAAGGAATACGCCCTCGCACCCCCAAAAACAACACGAGAGCCGAAGGAGCGAGCGTGCGCGCCTGCCAATACCTCTCATCATGCTCACGATGCTGAGTGTCGAGTAACCGTGTCTCCGTGTGATGAAGGTCCGCATTCGAAACAACGATATCCGCCCGCACCTCTTCCCCACCCTCCAAACGAACACCCACGGCTACACCGTTTTCCACCAAGATGCGTTCCACGGCTGCATGCGTCGATAGCACCGCTCCCGAGGATTCAGCCATGCGAACCAAGGCCTTCACAATTTCATAGATACCTCCCATCGGATAGAACACCCCCATCGCAAAATCAATGTGATTCATGAGGATGTACAACGCGGGTGCCGCATACGGAGACGTCCCCAAAAACACCAGCTGATACTCCATGATCTTTTGCAACTGCGATGTTTTAAAGAATCGCGACACGTACCGGTGCATCGAGGAAAAAACGGGCAAGCGTCGTCCATGAATAAACGCCTCCTTCGTCAACAAATCCCAAATGGAATCGTAGTTCTTATACAAAAAGTGCGCCTTAGATACCTCATACGCCTCTTTCGCGCACACAAGATAGGTTCCAAGCGTGACATAGGACCCAGCCTCCAACGATTCAAGCGTCGCTCGATCACGGCCAAGATCCGAATGCAGATCAATACACTTCCCTTCATCCTTGAAGAAGATGCGATAAGACGTCTCAAGGCGTACGAGCTGTAAATGATCCTCTACACGCTCCCCCATCAAAGCAAAAAAATGCTCAAATACATCGGGCATGAGATACCAAGAAGGTCCCATGTCGAAACGGAATCCTTCCGCCTCAAACATACCGACGCGACCGCCAAACTGCTCATTCTTTTCGAACAAACGCACCGCATACCCCTCTTTGGCTAGCAACCCCGCTGTTGCCAACCCTCCAACCCCAGAGCCGATGATAATGGCTGATTTCATAGAAGTGATTTTGTGAGTACGCACCCAATCTTTTCAACCAAGGAGGTCCGTGCACGCTGAGAATAAATATCGTAGTGCTGTTGCTCGATTTTGCGCAAAATCATCCGATACAAATCGCTCCCCGCGCGCACGCCTAATCGTCCGCGACGAGCCAAAAAAGGGATTCCATGATTCGCTTCTTCATACAGTCGATCCGCTCGCGCAACTTGAAACTGCATAAAAGCCTGAAATCTCGCATCAATACAGCGGCTATGAATGTCATCATCGCTAAGCCCAAACGATGTCAACTCATCCTGAGGTAAATAAATGCGCCCACGTTCCTCATCATCCTCGCGAATATCACGCAAGAAGTTAGTGAGCTGCATGGCATACCCAAGCGCCTCTGCTCGTGAAAGCGCCTCGGGACCAGAAAACCCGATCACATGCGTCATCATGAGCCCAACAACCGCCGCTGATCCATACATGTAGGCCCGCAATTCCTCGTAGGTAGCATAACGTGTCTTCTCAAGATCCTGCTCCATGGCCTGCAAAAAGGCCTCGCTGTATTCGAACGGAATAGAGAAACGACGAAACACCCAGGCCGTGGCAAAGAGTACGGGGTCATCAGAAACACCCGTGGCATAGGCCTCTTTCCAAGCCTCGCGCCACGCCACAAGACGCGCACTCTTACCCACCGCATCCTCCGTATCAACGATCTCATCTGGAATGCGGAAAAACGCATACAACGCATGCGTCGCAAGACGAAGATCTCGAGGAAAAAGGCGCGTCGCAAAGTAATAACTCGTCCCGTACCGCTTGTGAATGCCACGACACACCTCGAAAGCCGCATCGAGCGTATATGCCATACTAATACGCTCGATCACGAATATACGCCAATAAATCCTGTAATGAACGCTTGCGAGCCTCAGGAAGACGAAGCGTCTCGAGCGCACGCTCCGCCT
>CAZLPD010000007.1:11613-47454 GCA_964561355.1 uncultured Gammaproteobacteria bacterium | reverse complement strand
CGTATCGCCGAAGACAACCCCGACCACACCCCCGATCAAGAAACCGATATCCGTTGCCGCATTACCAACGGCGAAGCCGAAGTCGTGGTAAAACTCGGCGGCCTCCACACCCACAATCGCCAAGAAATAAGCACCCTTGTTTCTCTGGAAGAACTCGCAAACTTCGCCCGCGTCGTGGGAGCGTTCAACATGCTTCACAAAGTTGGCTCACGAACAACCGAGAATTTTGTCCGCAACGATATCGTCGCTTCCATCATCTCAAGTAAAAGTGGACTCATGTTCATCGAGCTCGAAAAAATATCCGACGAAGATCACGCCCAAGCGGATCGCCAAGAACTGACACGCCTAGCCCATCAACTCGGGGTAACCCTTTGGCCAGGACGCGAGGCGTTTATGGAATTCTGTGGCCGCATCACCCAACAAGATGATTGGATATTCCACGGAAAAGAAGAAGAGGTGCAAAAATTCCTCGCCGAAATTCAACAAACCGGATCAGGCGCTACACCCCAGGCTCCTTCCACTCGTTGATCGCCTTCTCCCATCGTTCCAGCGTTCCACAGTCATACCAAGGACCTTCAAGACCGCATCCTCCCAAGCGACGCTCTTCTGCTAACCGTGGAAATAGGTCTTTTTCGAACATCAAAAATGGACGATCTTGGTCCAACTCCGCCAACACGGACGGCTCCAAAATATACAACCCGGAGCTAATAAAGTTCGTTGGTGGATGCGCCGGCTTCTCGTGAAACTTGATGATGCGCCCACCTTCAAGCTCAGCCACGCCGTAGTCAGAAGGATTAAATACGCGGATGAGTCCAACCGTGGCCGCATGACGTGCGTCTTCTTGTTTCAAGCGATCATGCGTCTCTGTAAGTGTATGGATATCAAGTCCCTTGAGCTCATCACCATTCGTCACAATCACCGATCCGTCTAATTGATCACGTAAGTTGTGAGCGATCGCCCCAAGCGTTCCCATCGGCTCCATCTCTTCATGAAGATCGATAGCAACGGACAGCTGCGTCCTCACCTCCTGAGCCCAACGCTCAAACTGCTCACGCCACCGTGGAGCGATGATCACCGTGACACGCTCAACACCATGACGAACAAGCCATCGTACTTGCCACGTTAAAATAGGCACCCCCTGCACAGGCACGAGCGGCTTCGGCATCTCAAGCGTCACCGGACGCAATCGAGTACCGCTTCCACCGGCAAGAATAATCGCGTGTTTGATCATAGACTTGTCTTCGTATAGCGAAGCAAGTCGCTCCACTGAGAGTCAGAAACGGGGTGAACAGATAAGCGCGGCCGCTCAACAACCGGCATCACGGAAAGATTGTGGGTGTTGCGCAGCTCCTCGAGCCCAAGGCCACGCCCAACATCCGCCAAAAAGCGCACATCCACCGACACCCAACTCCCCGTATCCGCGGTCGGATCTGGATAAGCTTCCTTCACGATCTGGGCAAACCCAGCAATCTCCTTCTCATCCCCCGTGTGATAAATCACCACCAAATCCCCCACTTTCATCGCCTGCAAATTATTACGCGCCTCAAAATTGCGCACACCCGTCCAAGGCGCCACGCCATCCGTTTTTAATTGCGCAAACGAATATTCCTCCGGTTCCGTTTTGAGAAGCCAATACGCCATATGATGAGATTATCGTGAAGGGTAGAAAGAGAATCGTCAAACAGCGAGCCAAGAACGAACGAGCTCCTCAGCACCCTCCTGGTCAGAAACCCACACAATCCGCTCATCCCGCTTAAACCACGTCACCTGACGCTTGATATAGTTACGCGTTGCCTGCTTGATACCCGGCACCACTTCTGTGAGCGTCGATCGACCCCTAACCACATCCTCAAGCTCACGATACCCAATCGCCGACATCGCCGGCGTCTCCTTGGTAAATCCTTGCGTGAACAATTCACGAACCTCTTCAACCCAGCCACGCGCCAGCATCTCATCGACAGCCGCCTCCGATCGCGCATATAAGTCCTCTCGCGAACGCTCGATCCCAAGCTGCAATGCATCCACAAGCGACTCCCCTTTTTGCCGCGCATCCACAAACGATCGCCCCGTCGTCAAAGCCACCTCGAGCGCACGGATCACACGTCGTGGATTTTTAAGATCAACAATCTCAAGCGCATCCGGATCAACCTCCTCCAAGCGCTTTACCAACGCTTCAAGCGAAAGACTCGATAGTTCATCACGCAACTCAACCTGCGGAGCCACCTCTGGAATCGAAAAATTATCGACAAGCGCCTGAACATAAAGCCCCGTTCCACCCACAAGGATCGGCAAGCGACCACGACTCACAATCTCACGAATGCACGCCAGCGCTTTTTCCTTCCACTCACTTACGCTGATTTGCTGCGCAGGATCTTCATCAAAAAGATAATGAGGAACTCCCGTACGTTCTTCGAAAGATGGCTTCCCCGTTCCAATATCAAACCCACGATACAGCTGTCGCGCATCGGCATTCACAATCTCCCCATCAAACTTCTTCGCCAACGCCAAACTAAGCGCCGTCTTCCCAGAAGACGTCGGACCAACGATGCAGAGGATGCGAGGAAGCGACATAAATCGATTAAGAAGTGCCGATTTTCTTCATCATACCAACAAGATGCGGAAGAAACGCCGACCATCCCGTATCCGCAAGAAGAGATGATGTGCGATAAGAGATCTCTCCAAAGGATGTATAGGAAGGATCTGCGTTCTCTTGAAGATGTGCTACTTCTAAACCAGCTTCCCGAGAAACCGCGCGCAACGCCTCCACCGTGTTCATCCGATAAAACACCGGAAACGCGTCTTTTTCCTTACGTCCATACAATCGCTCGACGACCCAGCCAGCAAATCCATCATGCAAAAGACCGCGCAGCTTCACGATCAAACTCTTTGCATTTGGCGTTGCAAAGGCCCATACCCCACCAGGCTTTAAGACACGAAGAATCTCCCGAACAAACTCCCGTGGATCTTCCACGTGTTCAAGCACCCAAAGCGTCGTCACGACATCGAACGAGGCATCCGCAAACGGAAGTAAACCGGGTCGACCATGCACAACTCGCGTCATGCTCACATTGCCACTGGTCGCTCCTGCATCCACGTCATATCCAACCCGCTCTCCCCAAAGAGGCACGAGTTCATCCACCACAAAATTCCCATGACCGCAGCCAAGATCAAGAAGCGTAGCCCCCGGCTGCACTTCCTTTCGCGCCCACTCAACCAACTGCACCATCGAATCATCCCACGCTGGATGCTCAGCCTTATACCGTCGCTTGTAGGCAAGCTGACGTCGTTCTTGTGGCGGCAAATCCGTATATTCTCTTATGTACATACCTCGCCCTCAAGCACCCACACCTTCGCATCTTTCACCATCACGTCAACAATCTTCCCAATAAGCTCAGCATCTTTCGAAGGGAAACGAGCCAGCTTCATCTCAAACGTATTTCCACTCGCAAATCCATTGTCCACTTTATCAACCAACACAGAAACTGTCTTGCCGATGTGCACCTGATTCTTTCGAAGCGCCATTTCTTCCATTAATTCCTGAATCCGATCCCAACGTTCGCGCTTCTCTTCTTTAGACACATCATCTTGATACAACTTCACCCCAAGCGTCCCCGAACGTGGCGAGTATTGCGCGTTATACGAGATATCAAAATCCACTTCACGATAGAGCGACAACGTCTCCTCAAACTGCTCCGATGTCTCACCAGAAAACCCAACAATCACATCAGAACCCAGCGCGATCCCTGGACGAGCAAGCTTAATCTTACGAATCACCTCCATATATTGCTCACGCGTATACTTGCGATTCATCCGTCGCAATACTTCCGTACTCCCCGACTGCACAGGAAGATGGAGATAATTCACCTGCTTCGGCAACCCAAGCGCATGAATCACTTCGTCTGTCATCGAAAGCGGATGAGCTGCCGTCCAGTGCAAACGTTGCAATCCTTCGAGCTGATTCATCTCCCACAAAAGCGCTGCAAAGTGGTCTTTGTATAGATTCTCCTTCGAAAACGTTTCCGGATCGCTCGCCTTAAATGAGTTCACCGTCTGCCCAAGTAGCGTGATTTCGACGATGCCGTGTGCTACAAGTTCGCGACATTCATCCAAAATATCCTTCACTGATCGATTCCGTTCCAAACCACGTGCATACGGAACCACGCAATACGTACAAAACTTATTGCACCCCGTCTGAATTGTTACATATGCCTGTACCGACGGAGCACGACGAGGATGAATTTTAAGATAGTCATCCTCAAGCGAAGCAGAGTTCACTAAGTCCGGACGCAATTCCGCAATCCAGCGCGGCAGATGAATCATGTCCGGCGTAGGAAAATATAAATCCGTAGCCGGCAACCGCTTCTTAAACGCGCGATCCTTATCGCGCCCAGCCATACACCCTGTCACCGCCACAATCATGTCTGGTTTCGTTTTCTTGTACTCTAAATACTTTTCCTGCGCCCCATACACACGATCCTCCGCCGATTGCCGCACGCTGCACGTATTAATAAGCACGACATCTGCCGTCGATTCGTCTTCCGTCGTCGTAAATCCAAGCGATGATAAAAGACCCGCGATGCGTTCGCTGTCATTCTTATTCATCTGACATCCAAATGTGGTGATGTGAAAGCTAGGCATAGGAGGAACGCGGCAATTTCGCTATACTTCACTCAATATGTCAACCGACCCTCAAGCATCCTTAGTAGAAAAAATCGCCCAGCTCTTTCGGGAATTCCAGCAAACCCTCCACAAAATCTCGCGCGACCAACTCGAAGCCAGTAAGGATGTGATGGGAAAAATCGACCAAGCACATCAGGACGCCTTACGCGACGAGATCCGCAAAGCGTAATAATCCGCAATCATCCGCGCCATATCTTCTGGCGAATGCAGCGAGGTATCGATCTCCAAATGCTCACCAACAAGTGCCGGGGCACAAGCATCAGGAATCTTTTCAAGCTTCTCTCGCAAGACATCTACGGACTGCATCTTGGCATGATGAGCACGTGAATCATGTCGCACGCGCTCGAACAAAACTTCGAGCGGAGCATGAAGTCGCACAAACAAAACGTGACCACCCTCCTTCTCGACCACGCGACGCGCATCTTGGATAAAATCATCGTAATACACTCCCCCACCACCAAACGTGGTGATCAAGCTTTTGCCCGCACGAGCCGCCGCGCAAAAGAATTCCAACCGAAAGACACGTCCCAATCGTTCACGTTCCGGATGATCCCACCCGAACACCTTCGCGATCGGATTCATTAAGCTATGGTTATCCGTAAGCGGAATACCCGTAAGACGCTCTAACGCCTTTGCCACCGTAAGCTTGCCAACTGCCGCCGGCCCATAGATAAAAATCAACTCCATGCGCAGATAGTTGCACGTTTCCGAACCTTTGTCATCACATCTCGCACTCCTCAATTTCCATCAGTCGGTTGTACTTTTCAACTCGTTCAGAGCGAGAAAGAGAGCCTGTTTTGATGTATTCGGACCCACACGCCACCGCCAAATCCGCAATCGTGGTATCCGACGTCTCACCCGAGCGATGCGAAATCGACGTTGCCCACCCTGCCGCATGCGCCATCTTGATCGCATCCACCGTCTCCGTGATCGTACCGATTTGGTTGAGCTTAATGAGAATCGTATTTGCTGCTTGCTCCTCGATCGCACGAGAAAGACGCTCCACATTGGTCACAAGCAAGTCGTCGCCAACTACACGCACCTCAGCACCTTCGAATACCGGCAAAGCCTCCGTCCACGCCGACCAATCATCCTCCGCAAACGGATCCTCAATCGATTCAAAAGGATATGTTTCGATCCATCCCGCATAACGCTCGAGAAGCGCTTCCGAAGTCAGCTCAACCTTCTCTGCACGCAACACATACCGCTTTTTCTTTGCATCGTAGAACTCAGAGCTCGCCACATCCGCCGCAAAGCACACATCCTTTCCAAGACGATACCCTGCCGCGTCCACCGCCTCCGCCATACAAGCAAGCGCATCTTCAGGACGACCAAGCTTCGGTGCAAACCCTCCTTCATCACCAACCGCGACAGAATGCCCGCCCGCTTTAAGAATCTTCCCAAGCGCGTGGAATACCTCCGCCCCAACCCGAATCCGCTCGGCCACCGTCTTGCGTTTTGGCACGAGCATCAATTCCTGAACATCCATCGTCCATCCAGCATGCGCGCCACCATTCAACACGTTCATGGTCGGCATCGGAAGCGCTGCGGGACGATCAAATTTGTACGTAGCTCGAAGCGATTTCCAAAGAGGCATCTTGCGAGCAAGTGCGGCCGCCTGCGCGCACGCCAGCGACACCGACAAAATCGCATTCGCTCCCAACGCCGATTTATTTGGCGTTCCATCAAGCTCCATCATGACATGATCAATATCCTGCTGGCGCGTCACATCCACCCCCACTAAAACGGAAGCAATAACGTCATTCACATGCTCCACGGCCTTCAAAACACCTTTTCCACCATAACGCTTTCCCCCATCACGAAGCTCAAGCGCTTCATGCGAGCCCGTAGAAGCACCGGAGGGAACTTTTGCCTCAGCCGCAAGACCGCTCTTAAGCATCACACGACACGCGATCGTCGGATTCCCACGCGAATCAAGAATTTCACGAGCATGAATTGCAGAAATATTCTTTGTACCAAACATATGCTAAGGAGTGTAGCGCACTCGAGCACGCTTGAAAAAGACAGGGCCTGCCGATAGGATGAACCACATATGCCCTTCCTCATTCGACCAATGGAACCGCGAGATATTCCGGATTTAGACGTATGGTTCGGTCCAAAAACAGACTACGCCCGCCAGCCAGAAAAATGGCACGAACTCATGCAAGAACACGTAAAAGAAACCAAAGCCGTCGTTGTTGCTGAACATGAAGGGAAAACCGTGGGCTACTGCACGCTCAAATTCGCCTCCGACTACCCACCCCTCAAAGAACAAGGCATTCCGGAAATCAACGACCTCGTCGTCGCTCCGCCTGCTCGTCGCCAAGGAGTCGCGCGAACAATCATAGAATATCTCGAACAAGTCGCTCGCGAACACGGACATAAAACCATCGGTATCTGCGTCGGTCTCTACTCCCACTACGGCCAAGCGCAACGTCTCTACGTAAAAATGGGCTATGTACCAGACGGACAAGGCGTATTCTACGACAATAAAATCTGCACGCCAGGAGCGACTTATAAACTTGATGACGAACTCGTGATTGGGTTCACAAAAGAACTGTAATATGCCCTCCAAACCCTCGCCGCTCCCCCGCTGGAATCTCTCCGATCTCTTCAAGAGCATAGATGATCCCGCCATCGAAAAAACACTTACCACACAACTCACGCGCGCCAAGCAATTCAGCAAAAAATACCGCGGCACCATTTCAAAAGCCCGCAAAGCGGAGGAGATCGCCAAGATACTCAAGGAATACGAATCTATTCTGCAAGAAGCCTGGAAGCCAGAAATCTACGCCTCG
The DNA here is from genome assembly GCA_964561355.1 of uncultured Gammaproteobacteria bacterium. Lineage (GTDB taxonomy): Bacteria > Patescibacteriota > Patescibacteriia > 2-12-FULL-60-25 > 2-12-FULL-60-25 > JAGOUY01. The sequence continues at coordinate 39,976 of CAZLPD010000007.1, read as the reverse complement.
CTCCTCCACGCTGCCGACAGCAAAAACCCAAAACATGGCGCCCTTCTCCAAAAAACCGAACAGCGCGGCATGGAAATCGGCAAGGAGTTTCTATTCCTCGAGCTTGAGTTGGTGAACGTCGATGAAAAAACCATGAAGAGCTGGATTCAGCATCCTTCACTAGCAAAATACCGTCACTATCTCGAAAAAGAGCTGCTCTGGAAGCCACATCGCCTGAGCGAGGCGGAAGAAAAACTCATGAAGGATCTGTCCCTCACCGGACGGTCTGCGTTTACGCGTTTGTACGAGGAAGAGCTTTCGCACCACGTCTATCGTCTTCCAGGCGACAAAAAACCCTACCAACAAGAAGAGCTCCTCGATCGTTTGCACGATCCAAAGCAAAACAAACGCAAACAAGCCGCCGCAGCCTACACGGTAGGTCTTCGCGAACAACTACGCCGACTCACCTTCGTCACCAACACACTGCTCCAAGAAAAAAAGACGATCGACACCTACCGTCGCTTCGAATCTCCAGAGGCATCGCGTCATATTTCCAACGAAATCGATCAAGCCACCGTGGACGCGATGACAAGCGCCGTCACCGAGCGATTCGATATCGTCCATGATTTCTATCGTTTCAAGCGCACCATTCTCAAGCTCCCAAAGCTCCACGACTACGATCGCTACGCGCCCATAAGCAGCAAGGAGAAAACGGTCCCTTTCCCTCAAGCAAAGACCATCATTCTCGACGCCTTCACTCGCTTCTCCCCACGCTTCGCAAAACTTGCACAAGCCTTCTTCGACAACGGCTGGATTGATGCGCCTCAAACCCCCGGCAAACGCGGTGGCGCCTTCTGCATGTTTGTGACACCAGATCTCCATCCATACGTCTTCGTAAACTACAGCGGCAACGTGAAACAAGTACTAACGCTCGCGCACGAACTCGGCCACGGCGTCCACGCAAGTCTTGCTCGCAAACAAAATCTCTTACACTTCGACATGCCACTCACCCTCGCTGAAACGGCGAGCGTGTTTGCCGAAATGATCACCTTCGATGCGATGAAAGCAACGCTCACCGATCCACAGGAACGACTCACGCTCCTCATGCAGAAGATCGAGGAAGTCTTTGCCACCGTCTTCCGCCAAACAACGATGTATCGTTTCGAGCAAGATTTACACGCAACATCGCGCACCCAAGGCGAACTCACAAGCGAGCAAATAAGCTCCTTGTGGCGCAAACATCAAACCAACATGTTCGGCACCTCCGTCACCCTCACAAAAGACTACGACGTGTGGTGGTCATACATCTCGCACTTCATTCACACACCGTTCTACGTCTACGCCTACGCATTTGGGGAACTGCTTACGCTCTCCCTCTTCGCAGAATACAAAAAACGCGGCGCAACCATGGTCGAAGACTACCTCACGTTCCTAGAAGCCGGTGGCTCAAAAGGTCCCGACGAACTCCTTAAACCATTCGGCATAAACCTACGCGATAAAGCCTTCTGGCAAGGCGGTATCAAACTCATCGAGGAACTCGTGAAGGAAGCAAAAGATCTGCAAAAGCAGATAGCCAAATAAAAAAGAGGAGCGAGTAACATCGCTCCTCTTTTTTATTAACGACGAATATATCTCCCTACCGCCATCCACGCCGTCAAACTCATAAGTACAACCAACGTTCCAAGTTGCAACAAAAAGACTCGTGGTCCCTGTTCTTTAACCAACGCAAGAAGCCCTACATCTCCATCAAACACAGGTCGAAGCGCTGGGTCGATGTAGGCAATAGCGCCATACGTCACCAAGGAAGCAGCCACCAAAGCCACCACCCCAAACCACACCGTCTGGAGCACGAAGGGCGCGCGAATAAACAGAGATGAAGCACCCACCAATCGCATAATCGCGATCTCTTCACGTTGAGTGTATACCGCCACACGTACCGCATTCACAACAGTAAGCAACCCAAAAAGCGCAAACAACGCCACCAGGATCGAACCAGCCAAACGCACCTGATCCGCAATCGCCTGGATGCGAACAATGGCTCCTCGATGATCCTCGTAGGTTTGCTTCTGAATAAACGGCGCGTATTGTGGACTTTGGAGTGCCTGCACGATGAACGGATATTGATCTGGTTCACGCGCCTTCACGATCATCTGCGCACCCAACGGATTACTACTCAACTCCTCGAGCGCGGCCAAAATCTTAGGCTGGGATGCGTATCGCGCACGAAATCGTTGCAACGCATCCTGAGCAGAAATAAATTCCACCGATTTCACCTGCGGAAGAGACAGCGCGTACGATTTTAGCTGCGTAAGCACCGGAGCTGGTGTAGCCGTGCGAAACGTAAGCGTGACATCAACACGATCCTCAAGCGCATGCGCCGCCCGATTCATGACACCCTGAACTCCGAGCAGAACGTTCACTGACAAAATCGCCATCCCGAACACAAACATGGTAGCAACCCCAATCCACGCATTGCGAAAAAAGGCGCGAAAAGATGTTCCGATAATACGAAAAAACGTGATCATACAGGCAAAAGATATTTTCCGTGCTTATGATCCGAAGCAATGCGCCCCTCGTGCAAGGTAATCACACGACGTCGAAGGGCATTCACCATTTCACGGTTGTGCGTCACAAGAATAACCGTCGTACCAAACGCATTGATGCGCACCAAAAGATCCGTGATCTCACCTGCATTAATCGCATCCAAATTTCCTGTCGGCTCATCCGCAAGCAACATCTTAGGACGATGAACAAGAGAGCGAGCGATCACAACACGTTGCTGCTCTCCACCGGAAATTTGCCACGGAAAACGATCCGCCTTGTTTTCTAGATTCACAATACGCAAGACCTGCGGCACCACATCGTGAATGCGAGCACGTGACGCACCAGAAACCTCAAGCGCAAACGCCACGTTCTCATACACCGTTTTCTTCGGGAGCAATTTAAAATCCTGAAACACAACACCGATTTGTCTTCGCAAAGCAGGAATCTCGCGCGAACGAATATTCGTAATATCCCATCCACCAATCACAATCCGCCCCTTAGAAGGACGCTCCTCTGCCATCAGAAGCTTCGCGAGTGTCGTCTTACCAGCACCGCTTTGCCCCACGATCGACACAAACTCCCCCGCTTCAATCTGAAACGAGATATCCTGAAGTGCCGTCACGTCAGGCGGATACGTTTTGCTGACATGTTCAAGCAAGACCATGGACACAGTATAGAGGTGAAACACGATTCGTGGAACGGCCAAGGAAACATGACAGAATAGCCCAATTCTTGTAGGCTTACCTCATATGAACATCGATCTTCACCTCTTCGTAAAAGAAGCGCTTGCTAAAGGCTTAGAACGCTCGGCTATCGAGCGCGCCCTCCGCGAAGCCGGCTGGCCAGCAGACGAGGTTCGCACCGCTATGCAATCCTACGCGGACGTCGATTTTCCCCTTCCCGTGCCACGCCGCATCGCTCATGTGTCCGCCCGCGAGGCCTTTTTATACCTCGTGCTCTTCATGACGCTCGCCATCAGCGCCATCAGCTTCGGCACCGTGGTGTTTCAACTCATCAACCGCTGGCTTCCTGATCCGCTCGCCTACGATGGGTACATGACCGCCGTCAACGAAACGTTGCGCAGCGCCACAGCCGCCCTCATCGTCGCGTTCCCTGTCTTCCTCTTTGTTTCACGTCTCACGATGCGCGCCATCGACGAAAATCCAGACCTACGCCTCTCACGTCCACGTACCGCCATCACCTACCTAGCCCTCTTCTTCGCCTCCGCTGTAATCATCGGTTCGCTTATCGTACTCGTGACAAGCGTCTTAGGCGGAGAACTCACCACACGCTTCGTCCTAAAAACCCTCACCGTCCTCGCGATCGCTGGAAGTATCTTCGGGTACTATCTCAACGATCTCAAACGTGCTGAGCTCGCCGTGAAAGAAGCCTAACGCCACGACTATGTCTCCTTCAAAACTGTTAGCACCAGCCGTGATCATCGTCACGTTCATTGTCGTTGGAGCCGGACTCTACGTTTCAGGCTCGCCCATGCAAGCACGCCGCGAACGATTCGACACGCAACGCCTCAACGATCTCCAACAAATAAGCTACGCCGTTGATAGCTTTTCGATGACCAAACAACGTCTTCCAGCCGACCTGGAAGAACTCCGCAAGGGCGTAAACACCCCAACATCATCGTACTATCTCGGCTCCACAAAAGATCCAAAGACAAATACGGATTACGAGTATCGCCTTAAAGACAGCGCCGGCAATTACGAACTGTGTGCGACATTCGAAACAGACATGAAAAACACACAGAATAACTCCCCTTACAACACGTACCCACTCAGCGCCCCCATCTGGCAGCACACCGCCACACACACCTGTTTCCAACTAAAAGCAAACATGACCGCTCCAAAACCACCAACCATGTAACCGTATGGAAGCGCTCGCCTATCTTCAACTGAAAAAATCAGATCTTCTCGATATCCATCAGGCTCTCTTAGCCCGTTGGTTGATTGAGAATCGCTTGCGTGACGCCCAGGGCCTCGAGAGCGTTGGCCCGCCCCTTCTGCTCGATCGTCTTGAGGCGATTTTGAGCATAAAGGAAGACGAATCACACAGCCTCTTTCACCGCGTAGAGGATGAGCTTTGGGAATACAGCTGGCACAGCTACACCGAAGAATGGGCTTGGCACCGCGCCGAACAAGACGTTCGCAAACAACTCAAGCGTCAACTAAGCACCATCGACAAACAACAACTCGAAACCATCATCGAAAAGCGCTTCGAAACCGCCTTCGACACGTACGTCTCCGAAGTAGCCATGGAGGAAGACGTGAAGCCCCAAGGAAAACGGGTAATGAAATCAAAAAAGAAGTAGGCTCATAAAAAGCGAGTAGCAAAGAGCGGGCTGATTTTTCTTTTCGAGGACTGTCTGAGCCAGGATTTCGTGCCGTTGCGGTCGTTACTGGTCTGCAGGCACAAATCCGTTCGACGCCGTAGCGGCGAGGCGAGTTCCGCAGGAAAGAAAAATTCAGCCCGCTCTTTGCGACCGCGCATCAAAAAATATGCTATACTTCCCCCATGCCGCGTTCTTTAGGAAAAGCGTGGGTGGTTGCAATAAACATGGGATACGGCCACGAACGCGCGGCCTTTGGTCTTAAAGACCTTGCATACGGTGGCAACATCATCGTAGCGAATGATTACCCAGGCATCCCCGCCACCGATCGTGATCTCTGGAAACAATCACGAAGCTTGTACGAATTTTTTTCACGTCTACAACCACTTCCCGTCGTCGGACAATCATTATTCGACGTCATGGATCGTTTTCAAAAAATCCCAGACTTTTACCCACGTCGTGACCTAAGCAAACCAACGCTACAAGTCCTCGAGAGCTACCGCTGGATCGAAAAAGATGGACTAGGAAAGCATCTCGTCGAAGACCTCACGCGCCGCAACGGAAACCTCCCCTTCATCAGCACCTTCTTCCTTCCCGCCTTCGCCGCCGAGCTCTACGACTACCCCGGCGATATTTACTGTGTGATCTGTGACACAGACGTGAGTCGTGCTTGGGTTGCACGCGATCCAAAGCGGAGTCGCATCAACTATTTTGCCCCAAACGGACGCGTTGTAGAACGCCTTCAGCTCTACGGCGTTCCTCGTGAGCGCATCTTTCTAACAGGCTTTCCCCTGCCAAAAACGCTCGTCGGCGGACCAGAGGCGAGTATCGCAAAGCGAGACCTAGCTGAACGCCTCTGCCACCTTGATCCACAAGGGATCTTCTCGCAAAAATACGCGGAAACACTCACAAGAGAACTCGGTCCTCGCCTGTGCAACATCCAGTCAAAAAGACCTCTTACGCTCACATTCTGCGTAGGAGGCGCAGGCGCACAAAAACAACTCGGCCTGGACATTATCGAAAGCTTACGTAAACCGATCCTCCAAAAACGTCTGCGTGTAAACTTAGAAGCCGGCACCCGCAAACCGATCGCGCGCTATTTTCGCGATGGAATAAAAGCGCTCGGCCTCAACCGCGCACTTGGTGACACCCTCAACGTACACACCTACGAACATCGCAAGGACTATTTCAACCACTTCCACAAAACTCTGCGAACAACAGACATCCTTTGGACAAAACCCAGCGAGCTTTCCTTCTATACAGGCATCGGACTCCCCATCATCATCGCCCCCTCCATCGGCTCACAAGAGGACTTCAACCGCGTCTGGCTGCAAAGCGTCGGCGGAGGCATGTCTCAATTCGATCCAAAATTCACCAACGAGTGGCTATTTGACTGGATTTACTCCGGCGGCCTAGCAAAGTTCGCTTGGAACGGCTACATCGAAGCCCCAACGCATGGAACCTACCGCATCGAAAGCATCATTACCGGCAAAGAAACCCCACTCGCAAATCTGCCGCTCATTGTGTAGTGCTACTGCCGAATAATCGTATCCTGCGAAGCCGTGGGCACCGTATCCGTCTTCACAGGCGGTTGTACAAGTTCTGAAAACGAACGCACATTAGCCCCGGGGAGGCCGGGGTTAAGCCAAGCGATAGCAGCGGCTGCCATGATATAAATAAAGATAAACCCAAGCACCGACAAAAAGAACACCGGCCGAGAGTCAGACGTCTTAGCCACAACCTTCATCCCAATCGCCAACAACAAAACAATGAAGGCGATAAGCAACATGAAGATACTAGACATAAGGGCTACAAATCAACAAAAGATGATACTCACAGTAAACCACGTTCAAGGAGCCTCGTCGACAAACGCTAGTGGCAAGTCCCCGCCCCAACCGTTACAGCCATGGGATCAGCAAAGGTGGCGGGCGTAGCACGAACATCAAACGCCGTGATTCCATCACAGGTTCCTGATTGACACTGAAACGGAAAATCACATTTTTGCCCAGCGGTGCGCTTAGGAAAGCAGGCCGTGTGTTTAAAGTCCTCTTGCTTAAGTCCGCCGATAGACTGCAGAGCCGCAACGTAATTGTTGGTCCTGGCAGTAACATCAGTCCCTCCATTTTCCCAAGCAAAATCAAGATAACTCTTGATAAAAGACCACGTGTCGTCACCACAACGATCCGTGCAAGCAGACTCTAATGCATTTGGCTCAGGAACGCCCGTAGGAATGTTATCCGCATCCAAGATACGAGGAGGAGAAGTCACCGAACCAATTTTCAGAAAACAGAAACCCGTGCAATGTCCAGTAACACATTTTGTGACGCATTCATCATCAGACCCACACTCAGAGCCAACGTTCTTCACACATCCCTTACGGAAGTAATTAAAACCATTCAATGCAGCAGGAACGGGTCTTGTTCCATACAAAGCATTGGTAGAGTTGAATAGATCCAAAAATCTACGATCCGAAGCAGAGCATGTTATGCCCGCCTCACCTCGACATTTCTGCGTTGGCGAACTACGCGTGCTTGCATCAAGAGAGCCCGTACAGTTCCCCCTTTGGTCCTCCGACATACTCGTCGCGCCGCCACTAGAACGATACGCGCGATCGCGCCCATCTCCATAAAGACAAATACCCTCTAAAGCAACATCCGTATCCTCACGCTGCCAGCAATAAGACCACTCGGGACTAAAAGAAGTTGACGCACCCGCGCACTCAACATGCGGATCACGACGCACATTACAAACACTGAATGACCCGCCGATACAAAGATACTCCGGGTCTCCCTGAAAACTCTCCGTCGCCGCTGCGCAACGCAAACCAGAACGACATGGGTAGTCCGTATTGTTATCGTTGGTCTGAAAATTATTATTCACAGGCCCAGGCCGATAGGCGGCACGATCAGCGCCACACCCACTTCCCACGCAGCGACAACGCATCCCAGAGCTTCCATCCGTACAACGACCGCAATATCCACCAGCGCAATTCTCCTTGGCGTGTAGAAGACAAACTTTTCCAGCGCCACAGTTCGCGTCCTCATTACACCCCTGATTAGACGTATTCACGGGAGCATTTGCCGGAAGAGCTACGGCAGTAATCGTCTTCAATTCCGGCACCTTCAAGCTCAACGTATTCGGATTCACCGTCGCAAGAATCGTATACGATCCAAGCACAAGCAAAAGGCCGATGATCGCGTCTTGAATAATCTGCTTCCCTTTTCCAACATCACTCGTCGCGGAACCGAGGAGATACAAAAACCCTCCGTACACAATCATGACAACGGCCGCCGTTCCAGCCAGCCCAATGACATAGCGGTACAAAACGGCAATATAATTCCCGAAATCACTCACAACCGTCACTCCATCAATCGGTTGAGAGAGCTGAAGAGGAACCGCGTTGCGACCAGCATTGGTCGGAGGAGTACCACCTGAAGAACCGCTGGTCGCATCGCCTGTAGCAGAAGCATCACCAGAGGGAGCAGAGGACGCAGCCGCCACAGCACACCCAGCCCCATTCGTTGAAGCAAGCGTCGCATTCGCACGAACGCGCGTATCAGGAGCCGTAGTCCCCGCACGACAAAGCGTCGTACAAGCTTCTGTACACGTAGGATCAGACGCCAAAGCACGAGCGCAAGATTGCGTAGCAGAAATCGTCACCGGAGCTCCCCCACCAGGATTCACACACCCACAAGCGCACACAAAACGCGGAGCGTCAGGGGCAGGTGCAGCCGAAGCAGCTGTAAACACGGCAGCACACGTCGATCCCGTCACGGAAGCGCAACTAGCGGGGCACAACCCCGTGCAGGCAGCCTCGGTATCAACCGCCTGAGCCGTGATAGGAGTAGCTGTCGCCGTTCCAGGACCCGTGCATGTAACCGTACACGTGCCAGCGGCAAGAGCAGGGGAAGTAAAACAAAAACAAACGATAAACAGAACAAACACGTACCAACGCACCTTTAAAAAAAAGGACATATCCACCCATTAGTAAACCACTTCGTCACACTTTCGTCGACGACACGTATACACCGCTTCGCTACGGCGTAGATGGCGCCGCTTCACAACGCAACCCCAAGCAATTCGTTGTACCAGGTGCGCCACAAACACCCTCACATACACTAAGACAAGCGCGCATACCCGTGACAGTACGAACATCCGCCGCCTGGCAACTACCGGGAACATTTTGCGGGCCTGCAGGCGTTCCATCCGCGCAAGAAAAATGACATTGCGCAGCCGCCACGGGCCTCTGGCAAAAATACTCCAGATCTCGAGGATCCGTACGACTACCCGACGGCCTCAAAAAAGGAGCGCACTCAAGCCCGGTCTGACAAGCCACGCGCCCAGTACCGTGATTATTCCCTAAAGCCACCTGAGCCCCTGTGACGCGAACACTCGGAGGAGCGCTCAAATCACATCCAAAACCGGAGCACTGACACTGATCACCTTCGCGTCCCAAGGAACACTCTGTTCTCCCAGAGAGACTGTCACGCATGCGGCTATTGTAGAGACAAGCCGCCGCCGGATCACTCAAAGCAGTAGCGCATTCGCTATCCAAACGACACGAAGGATGCTCGATGCCAGTCGGACGGACAGGTTCACCAGGCCGCAACGTTCCACCAGAAGCTACACTCGTTAAGCGCTTACACTTCCAATCATCACCCTCCTGCTGACAAGCCATCCCATCCGCACACAAACCCGTTCCACTACCATGCTGATTCGCGTCCGCAAGATACGTGGGCTCATTTTGCGCCAACATAGCTCCACAACACTGACCAACACACCTGCACCGAGAACCTTCACTTAGATCAGAGCAAACACCCAACGTTTGATTCTGCATGAAACAAACACCGCTCCGACACTCCTCATCATAAGAACAGGGCTGCCCGCTCACAACGTTAATACGCCCCCGAGAAGGATGACGACGAAACGCCTGCCCCACGGACGGATCCTGAGGGCTGCTGCACACATTTGTCGTAGGCGGAGGAGGAGGTGGAAGATTCGCAGGAAGAGCTCTGGGTTCAATGACCTTCAATTCCGGCACCTTCAAGCTCAGCGTATTCGGATTCACCGTCGCAAGAATCGTATACGATCCAAGCACAAGCAAAAGGCCGATGATCGCGTCTTGAATAATCTGCTTCCCTTTTCCAACATCACTCGTCGCGGAACCGAGGAGATACAAAAACCCTCCGTACACAATCATGACAACGGCCGCCGTTCCAGCCAGCCCAATGACATAGCGGTACAAAACGGCAATATAATTCCCGAAATCACTCACAACCGTCACTCCATCAATCGGTTGAGAGAGCTGAAGAGGAACCGCGTTGCGACCAGCATTGGTCGGAGGAGTACCACCCCCAGTCCCACCGGAGGGAGTCGTATCCGTGGAAGAGGGTAAGGCTACACAAGCCGTTGGATGCGAAGCGCTCACGATCATTCCTGCGGAAACATGTGCCGCAGGATCCACCGTCTGACACAGTCTATTACATACCGTCGTACAGCTAGGATCTGCAGGAGCAATCCTCGCACAGGGCTGAGTGCTCGTAACTGTAACCGCACCTGAACCATCCGGACTCGTGCATCCACACGCGCACACGAGCTGAGGACTAGGCGCCGAAGCAGCCGCAGAATCCAACGTAAACACGGGCACACACGTAGCTCCGGAAGGACAGCTTGTAGGCGCGCAACGAGCTCTGCAGGTCGGCTCATCCGCAATAGATGGTGTGGTACTCAAAGGGGTGGCCGCAGCCGTTCCAACTCGACAAGATAAAGAACAAGAACCCACAGCAAGCACGGAATAAGCAGAAAAAAATAAGCCACCTCCTACAAAAATGCTCAAAAAAACCTTCAAGGAAAAGGACATATTTATCAGATAGTAAATCACTCCGTCGCACTTTCGTCGACGGAGTGATTCGTAGCTCTCCTGAGCTCATTATGTCTTCATGAGTGCAAGCTGCACCGATTCCCCATTCACCTCAACCTTCTGCGTCACCAACGTCTCCGCGGGAAGCTCGTCCACAAACGTCACGGTTTCCGCACGAACATCGCGAGCGAGTGCGGCAAGATCAGTCTCCAGAACCGTACGCGTCTCGCCTGGAGCTAACACCACACGGAGTTGCACGCGGTCGATTGGTCGAAGATTCGCCTCCTTGCGAGCGCTCATCACATGACGAGTAAATTCACGTCGCGCGCCCTTTTTACGCAATTCCGGCGTAATAACCGTATCAAGCGTCGCCTGCCACGCATCTGCACTATCCGCAGCGCCCACGACAACCTTCACTTCTTCCACATTGATCTCGTCGCGCAAAATCGCCAAAAGATCACCTTGCTGCGTCAATCGATGCGCCTCATCTCCATCTCGCATAGCCACCGTGAGCGAAGCGAGCGTTTGACGAACAGGAATCTTAGCCTCAGCACGTAACTCGTGCGTACGAGAAGCGACCGTTCGAACCCAAGCCATGTCAGAACCGAGACGAGGATCAAGCAAACGCGTCTCCACCTTAGACCAACGCTCGAGGTGCACAGAAGTCTTTTGTCCACCGATGTCCTGATACACCTTGTCAGCAAGAAATGGAGTAAACGGCGCCATAAGCTTAGCTAATTCCTCCAACACCTCTCGAAGCGTACGCAACGCATCCAACTTCTCAAACTCGTTATCAGACTTGATACGTTCGCGAGAACGACGCAACCACCAGGTCGATAAATCATCCACGAACTCGCGCAAAGGACGCGTAGCTCGCATTACCTCATACGCATCCATCTGCTTGGTCATCTCCTGCGTAAGCTCTGCCAAACGCGAGAACAACCAACGATCAAGCACATGCGCACTACGTGGCTTCGTGAGGGCGAGTCGTGCAGGAGCGTAGGTCTCGTAGAAGACCTTCACGTTCCACACGAGATTCAAAAACCCACGCACAACGCTCTGCAGATCACGTTCAGAAAAATTAAGCGCATCTGCTTCCAGCACTGGCGAACTCAAGAGGTAGTAGCGAAGCGCATCCGCTCCATACGCTTCAAACACCTTCCAAGGATCTGGATAATTCTTAAGACTCTTCGACATCTTGCGACCATCTTCCGCCAAAATCATCCCCGTCACGATCACATTTTTGAACGCAGGCTTGTCAAACAAAGCCGTCGCCAAAACATGGAGAGTGTAGAACCATCCACGCGTCTGATCCTGCGCCTCACCGATAAAGTCAGCAGGAAAATTATCCTCAAACCACTTCTTGTTCTCGAATGGATAGTGCAACGAAGCAAACGGCATGCTCCCCGACTCCAACCAACAATCGAACACCTCGGGAACACGCGATTGCTCCTTGCCACAAGCACAAGGCAACTTGATCTCATCAATAAACGGACGATGCAAATCCATCCCCTTCACCGTTTGCCCAGGCTTCACGAGCTTGGCGAGCTCAGCCACGGATCCAACCACCGTGCGACGCTCACAGTCCTTACACTCCCACACCGGAATAGGCGATCCCCAATATCGACTACGCGAGATATTCCAATCTGGAGCTGATTCGAGCCCTTTTCCAAAACGTCCTTCCTTAAAATGATCTGGGTGCCAGTTAATCTTTTGCGCCGTCTTCAATAGCTTTGGCTTAAGCTTCGTAATATCAACAAACCAAGCAGGCTGAGCCTTGTAGAGCAGAAGCGTCGAGCAGCGATAACAGATAGGCACGCTATGCGTGATGCGCTCTTCGCGATACAGAATGCCCCGAGTCTGCAAATTCTCGATCACCGGCTTATCAGCTTCTTTTGCCTTAAGCCCAGCAAACGGCTCACATTCCGCCACCATACGACCCTCATCATCCAACGTAAACAAAAGCGGAAGGTTGTTTTGCTTAGCAACAATCAAGTCATCCTCACCAAACGCCGGCGCCGTGGTCACGACACCCGTACCCGTTTCCGCCGTCACGTGAGCCCCGGCGACCACGCGATACGCATCCCCTTCCACAGGAAGAAAGTGATACGGCACTTCTACATGCTTTCCAACCAGCTCACTCCCCTGCCAGCGACCAACAATCTCAAAGCCAGGCTCTCCATCCAATGGATAAAACTGCTTGAGCACATCCGATTGACGAGCCTCAGCAAAGATAAGCGTCTCGCCCGTGGAAGCAATCTTCGCGGCCACATACAAGAGCTCCGCATGAACGGCGAGCCCCGTGATACCCGGCACAGACCAAGGCGTCGTTGTCCAAGCAACGAAAGACGTTTTCTCTTCGCCCACAACCGGAAACTTGAGATAAATCGCCGGATCTTCGTGTTCAACGTAAGAATTCCCCATCGCTACCTCAAAATTAGACAACGGCGTCGCACAACGAGGGCAGTAGAGGGAAACACGCACGTTCTTATATACGTAGTCCTTCTTGTACAGCTCCGAGAAGACCCACCACACCGATTCGATGTAGTCGTTATCCATCGTCTTATAAGAACGTTTAAAATCCACCCAACGTCCAAGACGCTCGACGTACTTCTCCCATTCATTCTCATAGGTGAACACCGATTGACGGCAAGCCTCCGTAAACTTCCCGATACCAAACGCTTCAATATCACGTTTAGAGCCGAGCTTGAGATCCTTCTCAATCAAGTTCTCAATCGGCAACCCATGACAATCCCATCCCCAGCGACGTGGCACGCGATACCCCTTCATCGTCCAATAACGCGGCACCGCATCCTTAATCGCTGACTGCAAAAGATGGCCATAGTGAGGCAACCCCGTCGCAAACGGAGGCCCATCATAAAACACGTACCCCTTACTATCAGGGCGCTCTTCAATCGAACGTTCAAAGACGCGTTCCTTCTTCCAAAGCTCAAGAACATCCTGCTCTATCTTGGCAAAAAGGGACGGCTGGGAGGGGGAAGCGGGAGTAGACATATAGCAAGAAAGCTTCGTCCAGCATGCGACGAAACCCGCCTTTGGTCAAGGCAAAACGGCTCGCATGTGCTACGATTTTGCCATATGAACGCCATGTATGTAGCCGCTGACCATCGCGGACGAGCGCTCCTCGAAGCCCTCACCCCCTTTCTTCAATCCCAAGGATACGAAGCTCAAGATCTCACCTCCCCAACGGATGCAGCCGGAATGATCGATTTTCCGCTAGGGGCGCAGGCCGTAGCCAAGCAAGTGGCAAAAAACAACGCTCTAGGCATCCTTATCTGTGGATCCGGGGTGGGAGTCACCATCGCCGCAAATCGCTTTAAAGGCGTACGAGCCGGGGCGTTGCGAACGCCCGAAGAAGCGGCCGGAGCCAAAGCCCACAACCACATAAACATTGCCTGCCTCGGCGCAGACGAGCTCACCCAACCTCAGGCAGAGACCATCCTACGCACCTGGCTCGAAACATCACCCGATACAAGCGAACGCCGCGTGCGCCGCCTAGCTCAACTCGACGAATATGGTTCCTGAACTGATCCCCGCCCTCCTCTGCCAAGACGAAGACACCTTCCGTGAACGCCTAGAACTCGTCGACGGTTTCGTGGAATGGATCCAGCTCGACATCCTCGACAACACCCTCTATCCCAACACCTGCTGGGCAGATCCCGCCGTGATAGAGTCCTGGCCCATCCAAAGCAACCTCGAGCTCCATCTCATGGTCGCCGACCCTGCCGCCGTCATGCGCGCCTGGGAAGGCGTCATGAACGTACAACGCGTCATCTGGCACGTAGAAACCAATATCGACCACAAGGCACTGATCCTCGAAGCGAAGCAACGCGGCTATCAAGTGGGTCTCGCCATCGCTCCTTCCACATCACTCGATCAACTCCTCCCCTACCTCAAGCACATCGATCGCGTGCTCGTTTTGGGCGTGGAACCAGGTCAAAGCGGCCAAGCTCTCATCCCAACATCGCTCAAAACTATCCAAACACTCGCGAGCATAGAGCTACACCCAACCGTTGCATTCGATGGTGGTGTAGCAGACAACACATTGCCTAGCGTCCTAAACGCAGGCGCCGAAGCCATCTGTGCGGCAAGTTTGATTTTCAATCATCCGCCGGTCGATGAACGGATCGAGGACATCCGTGATAGACTAACCCTATCCGCTACATAACATTCACCCTCCTATGAACCACTTTTATCGCTCTCTCCTTTTGGCCTGCGCCTGCCTCATCGCCATCCCATACGCAAGCCAAGCCGCCGCAGCCCCCGGAAGCCTTATCAAAGGCTCTGGCCCTTCGGTCTACTACCTTGGCCAAGATCAAAAACGCTACGTCTTTCCAACCGAGGCAACATATAAAACATGGTACGCAGATTTCTCAACCGTGCAAACCATCTCCGACGCAGAACTCACAACCTATCCGCTTGGTGGCAATGTCACCTATCGTCCAGGTGTACGTCTCGTAAAAATAACCACCGACCCTAAAGTCTACGCCGTGGCCCGTGGCGGTATGCTGCGCTGGATCGAAACCGAAGCCATCGCGCGCGCCCTCTACGGAGACCAATGGGCACGCATGGTTAACGATGTTCCAGACGCCTTCTTCGTAAACTACCGCGTCACCAATTCCGTCCACGTCGTGGGTGATTTTTCTCCAACCGCCGAACGCGACGCCGTGACCTACATCGACATGAACCGCGTGCAGACCCCTACACCTCCACCAGCGCCCGTCACAACCCCACCCGTCTCGACGACACCTCCACCAGCAACACCCATCGCCTCTTCTGCGACCATCCTGCTACAAACCTCACCAGTTGCACCCGCCTACGGAAGCTCAATCACCGTACAAGCAGAAGCGCAGCCGCACAGCGCAAACCTAGTCAAACTATTCTTCGACAACGTCCTACAACGCAGCTGCGAATACTACCTCTGCTCCATGAGTCTCAGTCTGCCATTCGCCTCCTCGCAGTCAACCTTTACCGCAAGAGCCGAAGCTCGCTTCAGTGACGGTAGCATGACCTCGAGCACGATTCTGATCGTGCCAGCCACCGGAAGTCGCTACATTAGCCTGCAAATCCCCCGCAACGATCTCGAACCATCCAGCGCCCGCGAAGTCATCGCCACCGCCACAAACGGATTCACAGCTCACTTCTTCGACATCTATCTTGACGGCGGCGTCGTTCAAGGATGTATCGATCAGCAAGAATGTCGTTACACCGCTCCAGAAACATCACCAATCGGCACACACCACACTATCTACGTCATCGCCACCGACGCGAACGGCCAAACCTTCCGTTCCGAAACACGCACCCTCGCCGTGGTAGCAAACGACTCACCTGTAACCGGCATCATGGTTGGTAAAACCTCGATCCTCCAAGGAGAAACGGTCGATGTACACGTAAGCGCCGCTGATAACGACGGCATACAAGAAACACGCATCATGGTGGACGGAACCATGGTAAAAACGTGCAGCCTCCCCATCTGTGACGCCATCGTCGGCCCATGGCGCGAGACCCGTACCGTGGAAATCGTGGGCAGCGCCAAAGACAGCCTCGGAGCCCAATCCTTTGCTACATCTACAACAATTACCGTGCGATAAACTTGCTATTCCCTGCGATTAAGCGCATGGTCTATCTATATGAAACATCTCTCGTTTTCACTCGCTGGACTCGTCCTTGCAGGCAGCCTCCTTATGCCGCTCGCAAGCCAAGCCGCTACACTCACCTCTTACTTCAACGCCGGAGACCTTATTAAGGGCTCAGGCGCAGCCGTCTACTACTTCGCTCAAGACGGACGCCGCTACGTCTTTCCAAACGAAAAGACCTACTTCAGCTGGTACCGCGACTTCTCAGGCGTGATCACGATCCCAGACGAACACCTCGCCTCGATCCCACTTGGTCGCTCAAACGTCACCTACCGCCCTGGATACAAGATGCTCAAAGTAACCACCGATCCAAGCGTCTACGTAGTTGATCGCGGCGGCATCCTACGCCACGTCGGCTCCGAGCAATTGGCCCGCACACTATACAACCTCAACTGGCGCCAACGCGTCGAAGACGTACCTGACGCCTTCTTCACCAACTACCGCATTGGCACAGCCATCCAAACAGACAGCGACTACAATCCAAATGACGTCATGACGCTCACGCCAACTATCTTCGACGACAAAGGATTCGACAAGAATGAGGTCACCGTCACCATCGGCACCGTGCACAGCGGCTTCGTCCCAACAACGTTCACCATCAAAAAAGGTGTCGACGTCACCTGGACAAACCATGATAGCGTAGACCATGTCGTTAAAGGCAACGGCTGGACCTCACCCGTCCTCCACCCAGAACAATCCTGGAGCCGCATCTTCTCCTCCACAGGATCCTTTGACTACACCTGTGGCATTCACTCGGTAATGCAAGGAACAATCAACGTTGTAAATTAAGATCCGAAGACAAGACACCCTGTCACCTATGTGATGGGGTGTCTTTTAGTTTTACGAGAAAAGGCGCTCTGGGTGCATTGCGGGTGACACGAAGGCGGGTCCCCTCTCACGCGCAGCCGAAGCGTTATGCGGTGGCCGTCGAGCGTAGTCGAGCATGAGAGGGTGCCGCAGTGGCAGGACCCGCAATGCACCCAGAGCATCCATAAAGATTTTCTACCTGCTTCAAAGCACGTCATGTATACTCAAGAGCAAACCTATGACCATCCGCGAACTTGAACGTAAGGCCTATGAAATCCGCATGGATATCATCCAGGCCCTTCTAACCGCCAAGAGCGGCCACTCCGCCGGACCACTCGGCATGGCGGACATCTTCACCGCCCTCTATTTTCATACGGCAAACGTCGATCCAAAAAGAAAAGACGATCCGGAACGCGATCGCGTCGTCCTCTCCAACGCGCACATCTGCCCCGTCCTCTACGCCACCCTCGCCCAACGAGGATTTTGCTCGCGCAAACAATTCCTCACATCCCTAAGAAAACTCGGCTCCCCCTTCCAAGGACACTCCAATAACCACTTCGACATGGGGATCGAAACCTCCGGTGGACCACTTGCTCAAGGCTTCTCACAAGCCGTTGGCATGGCACTCGCAGGTCGCATAAACGATGAGGATTGGAACGTCTTTTGTCTCACAGGCGATGGAGAATTGAACGAAGGTCAGTGCTGGGAAGCGATCATGATGGCTGGAAAAGAACGTCTCCACCGATTGATCGCCATCGTCGACCGCAACCACATCCAAATAGATGGGGACACCGAAGACATTATGCCGCTCGAACCACTCGCTGATAAATGGCGCGCGTTCGGATGGAACGTGATCGAGATAGATGGACACAGCATGACAGCTATCATCGACGGACTAGAGGAAGCAAGAGCGCACAAGAGCGCCCCAAGTGTCCTCATCGCTCACACCATTCCCGGTAAAGGCGTAAGCTTCATGGAGAACAAATACGAATGGCACGGCAAACCACCAAACGAAGTAGAAGCTGCGCAAGCACTTATCGAACTTCAAGCCGCTCACGACCGTCTATGATCAATCCTCGCGCCTACCTCAACCCACACCTCCTGAGCGACAAAGTCGAAAAGATCCCGACTCGCAACGGCTATGGAGATGCCCTTGTGCATCTTGGTGAACAAGACGAACGAGTCGTCGTTCTCACCGCCGACCTCGCTGAATCAACGCGCGCACTCGCCTTTCAAAAAAAGTTCCCTAGCCGCTTCATCGAATGCGGTGTGGCTGAGCAAAATATGGTAGGAGTAGCTGCAGGACTAGCCCTCTCCGGAAAAATCCCCTTCGCAAGTTCCTACGCTACGTTTGTACCCGGAAGAGCATGGGATCAGCTGCGCGTGTCCGTTTGCTACACAGGAGCAAACGTTAAAATCGCCGGCGCTCACTCAGGAATATCCGTCGGACCAGACGGAGCCACGCATCAAGCCTTGGAGGACATTGCAATGGTTCGCGCGCTGCCACACCTAACCATTCTCGTGCCCTGCGATTACGAGGAAACACGCAAAGCGACCATCGCCGCCGCAAAACACAAAGGCCCTGTCTATCTTCGCTTCACTCGTGAAAAAACACCGGTCATTACCACCGCTAAAACACCATTCGTGATTGGACAATCTACGCTCATGCGCACCGGCAAGCACGTAACCATCATTGGCTGTGGCCCGCTTATCTACGAAGCCCTCGTCGCAGCAGAAGCGCTGGCACAAAAAGGCATTGAAGCCGAGGTGATCAATGCAAGCTCAATCAAGCCCTTCGACGAAAAAACGCTAATAAAAAGTATCAAAAAAACCGGTTGTTGTGTCACCGTTGAGGAGCATCAAATCACGGGCGGCCTCTTCGGGGTCGTCTCAGAGACACTTGCAAGGCACTATCCAGCACCCATCGAGCCCATCGGTATGCCAAACACATTTGGGGAATCAGGCGAACCTTCGGAACTCCTAGAAAAGTACGGGATGACGAGCAAAGAGATCATCAAGGCAGCAAAGCAAGTCATCAAACGCCGATAGACAAAAAGCAAAGACCGGATCTGAATCCGGTCTTTTTATTTCTAGTGTTTATCTATTCACGTACCCAGCGACTCTGACGGTAGCCCACTGAAATGGATCTGAAGGCGAACGATGGAAAATTCGACGAAAATCCGCAATCCCTTCGCGCTCGGCTACAAGGTCTCTTGGGAAACGAATACGGTACATAAGCGTGTTCCAAGCAAGATTTTCTTCAGGGTTGTGGAAGTCTGGATTATGTCCGTAGATAGAGCGGAACGTGGCTCTCACGCGTGGAAGCTGTGTGCGTTCACGATCTAGATTGCGCTGAAGAGGGATCTGACCACTCGCCACACGCTCCAAATCTTCCTGCGTAATCCGATCACGTTGCATCGTATCAAGAAGATCGCGTACAAGGGCGCGACGCTCCCCTTCTCCCAACCTACGTGTGGCATCCGTCGTCCCATGCTCAATAAAGGAAGCGAGACGTTCTCGAGTTGCCTCACCAAGAGACACCCCAAACGCGCGCGCATCATCGGTAACGGCTAAACGCAAACGCGGCGAAGACGGTGGAAGTGGGGCGGGTGTAGGAGAAGCTGGGGGCGGAATAGGAGGCGCAGACGGCGTAGGAGCAGGAGAAGAGTCAGGAAGAATGGTAGAAACTGGGAGATAAGAGAATGCGACAGGAATCCCACTAGAGCTGGAACCAGCCGAGGTAGCTCCACCGCCTCCGCCAGACGACACGGTTGGACAAGCGCTCGTAGATACGACTCCTGCCGTGGAAGTACCCGTGAGAACAAGATCCAAGTTACGCCCGATAACTGAGAAGGAGTAACTCGTTGCACAAGTAAGGCTAGCAACAGTAAGAGCGGACCAGGTAGAAGTCGTTTGCCATGTTGGCGAATCGCTAGCAACGCCCAGCGCGCTCAAATACCCGCCGAGCGTCGAACTATAGAGAGCGTATTTCGTGGAAGTCGAGTTTCCGTTCGGATTCACCGTGACACTCACACTCGTACCAGAAAGAGCCGCAACCGTAGGAGCGCTTGGAGTAGCCGCGTATGTCGTAAATGCTGACGATGTTAGATAGGAAGATCCTCCGCTTGTTGATGTAGCCTGCACACGTGCCTGGTACGTCATGTTCGGCGTAAGGCTGGTAAAGTCATACGAAGTGGCATCAACGGCAGCTGTACTCGTGGTCCCAGGAAACGTTTCACCCAAAGAAAGGTTAATGATATCCGTTACAAACCCCGTCTCATCATCCGCATTATCAACCCACCCCATCGTAGAGGTCGTTGTCCCTAGCAAGATCGAAGCACTTGAAGGAGCGGCGGGGGCAGAAGTACTAATCAGGTGAACCGTGGCAGTCTGATATTTAGAAGACAGCGTAAAACTCGTGGAAGATGCGTTATACCCAGAGACAGCACCCGCATCAAAGACATAGGGGTTGTACCCACCGTTTGTAAGCTCGCTGCTCGATGAAGTGAGCTTATACGCAGGAACGGAAGAAAAGGCCGAGAGACCCAACGCATCCGTGGCCCCAGGCACTGTAGCCGCCCCCAGCGCATCGGTAACCGTGGCAGTAACAGAGGCGATAGGCGTACCGTTCGTGGATCGTAGCGCCTCTCCGCGCACCCTGAACTTCACAAGAACAGGCCCCACACCAGTCACGCTGCTCGATGTTCGAGTAAAGCCTACATTATCAAATGTATTCGTGGCATCACTCGCAGAAAGAACATCATACAAGACGTTGCTCGCTAGATCGCTCTCCGAAAGAGTGTTATAGCCATTTACTGTTGTTGCAAACCAAATGCCATATGCATTGCTCGTAGAAGTAACATTTAAAATCGTGACATGATTCGATGTTCCAGCCAGCTTGATACCTGCATATCTTGGACCAGGAACGAGTGTGATAGAAGGAGGATCCGTAATACCTGCAGCGAGAGCCGCTCCAGCACTTGCGAGCGAACCAGCGTCATAGCTATACGTACCACCGGAAACCGTAAAGATGTTATCCGCAAAAGCATCAACCGTCGCAGGTATGCTACACCCCATCGGATCGGCGAGAGCCGCTTCAAGCGCCGCTTGATTCGCGAACTGACTAGCAGGAAGCAGCATCGTAACATGAGATCCCATGATATTCACGAGGGCCAAGTGAAAATTCGTGGTACCACTATCCGTAAAGGAGGTGATATCAGTCCCATCAGCAGAAACGAAAGATGGTGAGCTGCAAACTGCATCAGGAATAATAAGCGTCACATCCGGGGGGATCATGTATCCCCCGCTACCGTCAGGAACGCCCTCATTATAAGAAGTGCTGGAAATCAAACCATTTATACGCGTGATAGTGTAGGAAGCCGAACCCACACTGGATGCGTTACGCACCCACATATCCGAAATAGTGGTAGAGCTTACGTTTGTAAGCAAAAGAGCATTTTCACCAGTTTGTGCGCCAATGATCGTAGAAACACCAGCGCCCTGAATAGTGATAGAGGAAGTCGCATTGGAGGAGTTCACACTAAACGCACGATAGCTTCCGGCCGCGATATTCACCGTATCGCCTGTTCGTAAGAAATACGGGATATCCAACGTCGTCGTTGCATCAACCGTGGAGTAATCGATGGTGCCCGTGTCATCAATATACGTGGTACTGCGACGAACCCCGCTTGAGGCCCCAATATCATCCGTTCCGTTTACATCGTAGTAATCACTAAACGGCGCCGGAACAAAATCGTTCGTCGTATCCACATCCGCCGTCATGAGAAAAGGTTTTGTTGTTTTACTATGAGACCCAGAAACATCGACCGGCGAACCTCCGGGTCCAGGCGTTTTTTCACGCAAGGTCACCGTCGCACTAAATCCATACACCCCGTTATAGTCGTTTGTTTGATTGATCGTGGATCCTGGACTGTATTCAAGATAGATAGCACGCGTGAACGTCGTTGTTGGCGATTCATTATCTATCAGATTGTAGAAAGCATTAATCGTGGTAGTAACATACGTTCCGGGATCAAGAAAGGCTGCAGCAATGCCAGCGCCATTATCGGTCGCACACACCGATCCATTCATCTTAATAGTATTGTGGTAGATATCGATAATCGAGTTCCAAGCAGCCTGACCAGATACAGACGTAATAGATATACCAGTGCAGTCCGACGAAAACGTCGGGGCCTCAATAAAGTTACCACCGATATAGTTATGCGTCCCACTAGCCGTCCACGAAAGCGAAGCAGAAAAGAAGCTACCAGATATCATCGGAACTTGATACTGAATTGTGTTGGTAGCAAACATCATGTCCACGCCAGCGATCAATATAAGCTCTCTCTGAGAAAGAGCATCTGATACGTAGCTATTAAACGTGTTGTTACGAATAATAATATTCGTCGAACTAACTGAGGTGGTAAGCATAGTCGCACCTATTCCGTACCCTTCATCAGCCCGACTACGAAAGGTATTATTAGAAATAATCCCCCGCGTGCTCGTACCAGTCTGGCCAATGGACAAAGAACCGATATTCGTATTGCCATCTATCAAAAAATCGGTGCCACCTGCGCCACCAATCCCGATAGTGCTCGTCACAGAAACAGAGAAGGCGTTATTCAAAATCTGAATACCCGGAGGAGATTGTCCGTCAGCTCCTATCGCATAAACCGACTGTAACTGCACATTTCCCAGCGTACAATCACGCACAGTAGAACTGGTGCTCAAATTAATATAATTAGGACCGCTCGGAGTCGACTGCGTGATAATAGCTCCACCCGTACAAGCAATCGTAGTACTCGCGCTACGAAACTGAAGCGGCCAGGTTTCCGTCAGGGGGCTATACGGACTCCCTCCCCCTCCCTGAACCTCAATCGTGTCATCAGTAACGGCCACAGTAAGCGCATCCGCAATAGAGGTTTGATCACAAACCAGACCTGAGCCACAAACAGTGATCACTGTCGCCGAGGCCTTACTTAAAGAACCGACACAGAAAAAAAGTAGGCTGAGGCCGAGAAAAAATCCCGTTCGAAAGAGAGAGCGCATAGATGGCAAGAGTATAGCAGTATTGCAAAGAAAAACCGAGAGGAATTCTCTCGGTTATCCACATGTTTTTTTAGCAACACTCAGCGAATTTCGTAAGTCACGCTCACATGCGAGAGCACATCAAGCGAACCAGCTTGAATGTCGGGCGCTGTTGGAGCTGCCGAAGCCACCATTCCTTCGGCGCGATAGAACGGCATAGGTGGCACCGGAGTTGTACCTGACTCAGAGAATGTGACTACGCGCACGATATCCACGCCAAGCGCCTTCGCAAGCTCATTTGCCTTGCTGCGAGCATCTTCAAGCGCCTTCCGACGAGCTTCTTGTTTAAGTGAAGATGGATCATCGATCGTGAACGTCACCCCGTTCACCTGATTCGCTCCCAACTGACCAATACGAGACAGAACTGTTCCCACCTTCGAAAGATCACGAACCTTCACCTCAATATTCTGGCTAACGGTATAGCCAATAACCCGTTGCGTTCCATCTTTATACTCGTATTTAGGCGAAATATTGTAGTTACTGGTCTGCAAGTCGGCCTCTGAAACACCGAGGTCCTTCATCGCCGCCACCATCGCATTTACTTTACGGCTATTTTCTTCTTGAACAGCGGGAACCTCTTGTCCTTCCGTGTATAATCCGACATTAATCTGGCCCAATGTTGGCTTGGCAGTCACTTTTCCCTCACCATCGATAGAAATCGTATCGCGCTGATTAGGAATACTCCCGATATATTTTCGTTCAAGGCTAAGGTTGCGTGCACGACCAGCCATAAGAAGGGTGGCCGAAAGCAAGAGAGCGGCTACAAGTACCGTCATGAGAGGCTGTTCTTTCCAAGTAGGAAGCATATAAAGTAGAGGTAAAGATTTAACGCAGAAGTGGAAGGAGGCCCGGTAATCGACCTTGTTCCACTAAGAATTCTAGCATAGCACCACCGCCTGTTGAGACAAAATCAAACCAATCCAGCGCCCCCGTTTCCACAATCACAGGGATCGTATCCCCTCCCCCGGCAATCCCAAGCGCCGCGCCCTTCGCTCGTCCGCCAATCACCCGCGCCAAGAACCGTGAACCGGCACCCATATTCTTTATCTCGCTCACGCCAACCGGCCCATTCCAGAGGATCGTCTTTGCCGATTGAATATGCTGAGCCCACTCCTTCATAGATGCGTGCCCAAGATCAACCATCATCTCTTTTTTTGCAACATGCTCAATAGGCATGCAGCGCAACACGGAGTGCTCCACGATCTTCGTCGTCACCATCGCGTCTCGTGGAAGAATGAGGTTAGCCGCCTTCGCAAGCTTCTTCGCCTCAATAACACCCTCCTCCTCGCAATAGGAAGCTCCGATAGAACGTCCGCGCGCAAGCAAAAGAGGATGCGCCATAGCGCCACCCACCATCACCGTATCACACATCTTAAGAAGCGCTTTCACAACGGGTAGCTTCGTCGTGAGCTTCTTTCCACCAATAACCGCCACAAATGGGCGCTTAGGTTTCTTAAGAAGCGCAGACAAAGCTCCAACTTCGTCAACCAAAGATGGCCCAGCAAACGCAGGTAGCTGCTTCGCGACACCAACCACGGACACATGTGCGCGATGACACGAAGCAAATGCATCGTTCACGAACATATCCGCAAGCAGCGCGTAGGCTTTTGCCAAGCTCACCGTATTCTTTTCTTCACCAGCCTCAAACCGTACGTTTTCCAAAAGATGAATGGACCCAGGCTTCGCAGTCTGAAGTCGAGTAAGAAGTTTTTTGCGAGCCGCCGCATCTGAAACAGATTCACCGTGGAACGAAACATCCAGGCCGTACGTATCCTGCAAGAGCGGAACAAGCCGCTTCGTCGAAAGACTCGCTTCCCGCCCCTTTGGACGCCCAAGATGCGTCATCACGATCACGACCGCGTCACGAGCGCATAAATCCTTTATACTTCGTAGCGAACGTTCCACCTTGAGCGAAGCCTCCGGTTCGATCCCCCCATCCAATGGAATATTCCAGTCCACACGAACAAGAATATGTTGACCGCGGATCTGTTTCGTCTTAGGAAGAACACGGAGAGCCATACCGTTACTCAATGGATTTGTAGACTTCAAGCGCAAGCTCAGCCAAACGATTTGAATATCCCCATTCATTGTCGTACCAAGCAACAACCTTCACCAAATCCCCATCAACTACACGCGTCAGGCTCAAATCAACGATCGCTGAAGCTGGGTTTCCGATAAAATCGGAGGAAACAAGAGGCTCGTTCGTAACTTCAATAATGCCTTGCCAACGAGCTTGCTTCGCCGCCTTCTTAAAAGCGTCGTTCACTTCATCGACCGTTACGCGTTTTTTGAGAACCAACGTGAAGTCTGAAAGAGACACGACAGGCGTCGGGACGCGGACAGATAAGCCATCAAATATGCCTTGAAGCGAAGGGATCACTAAACCCGTGGCCACTGCCGCACCCGTCGTCGTTGGCACAATATTCTCCGCCGCTGCACGCGCCTCGCGCAAATCCTTAGCCGGTGCATCCTGCAACACCTGCGAAGCCGTGTACGAATGAACGGTTGTCATCATCGCCTTTTTAATCCCAAACACTTCTTCGAGCACCGCTGCAACCGGTGCAATACAGTTAGTGGTACAACTCGCGTTACTCACAATAGGCTTCTTTTTTCCAGCACCCTTCCCATTCACACCAATCACATGCGTAGGCACATCAGCACCCTTAGCGGGGGCCGAAATCACTACCCGCTTAGCGCCAGCCTTTAAATGAGCGCCCGCTCCTTCAGCTGTCGTGAAACGCCCCGTGCATTCAAGAACAATATCCACCTTGAGCTTACCCCAAGGAAGCATCGCCGGATCCTTCTCTGCAAAAACAGGGATCTTTTTTCCATCTACAATCACGTTCTTTTCATCAAAGTCCACCGTCTGCTCACAAGGACCGTACACCGTATCGTGACGCAAAAGATGGGCAAGCGTTTTTGTATCCGTAAGATCATTGATCGCCACAACTTTAAATCCTGGCATGTCCCACCCAGCTTTAAGCACGTTCCGGCCGATACGACCGAATCCGTTGATAGCAATGTTTGGCATATGACAGAAGTATAGCAGGAGGAAGAGAACCTCTGTAGACCTCGCTCCCACCTCAAACAAAAAACTCCTCCGCTGTTCTAGCGGAGGAGTCTGTTTTTCCTTAGCAAGTCTGACTTGGCGCAGCCATCTGCATGCGCACGAAGCGTGTAGGCGCGATCTTCTCACCAATCTTGGCGATCTTCTCGTTCACCAACTGCTCAACCGTCTTCTCATCATCTTTGATGAGCGTCTGCTTGGTAAGACACACCTCGGAATACCACTTGTTCAACTTGCCCTCGATAATTTTAGCCTTGATCTCCTCTGGCTTTTTGTCTTCCGCAAGCTCAACCATAAACTCTGCACGCTTCTTCTCGACATCAGCCGCAGGGATCATCTCAGGGCTCACATACGTAGGATCCATGGCAGCAACTTGGAGCGCGAGCTCTTCTGCTAATGCCTTGAACTCCTCATTGCGTGCCACGAAGTCCGTTTCACAGGAGAGCTCCACCATCGCTGCCAACTTTCCATTGTGATGGACATACGTCACGATCACCCCTTCGGTAGCCGTACGTTCAGCGGACTTTTTTGCCGCCTTGATCGCTCCCTTCTTCTTCAATACCTCGATCGCCTTCTCGATGTCACCAGCTGCTTCATCAAGCGCAACCTTACAATCCACCATCCCGGCGCCCGTGCGGTTACGCAGCTCAGCGACGGTCTTTGCGTCAATAGCCATAGGTAAAATAGAAATCAAAGATCAAAACGTAACACGATATACCTACTTATTTCGCTTGCGTGACAAGGGCGCCGCCGAGACGAGCACGAGCGGATTCCCACTCCTTGCGGCCTTCAATGATCGCACCAGCCATCATCTTAGTAATAAGATCAATAGACTTCACAGCGTCGTCATTCGCAGGGATTGGGAAGTCCACATCCTTTGGATTCACATTGCTATCACACACAGCGATGATCTTGATGCCGCGACGAACCGCTTCGTCGAGTGCGGTCTTGTCCTTGCGAATATCGAGAATAAAGATCGCATCAGGAATACGCGTAAGCTCTTGGATACCACCAACTTTTTCATCCAAGATCTCGATCTGCTCACCGATCTTGAGCTGTTCAAACTTGGTGTACTTGCTGAGCTCGCCCTTCTCCTGGCGACGCTTCATGTCCTTATAGCGACGAATAAGCTGAGCCATGCTCGCAAAGTTGGTGAGCGTACCGCCCAACCAGCGTTTGTTCACAAAAGGCATGCCACAAGAAGTAGCAGCTTCAGCGGTGAGCGTAGCAGCCTGCTTTTTCGTACCAACAAACAAAACGATCCCGCCGCGCACCGTCGTCTTTTTTACAAAAGACATGGCCGCATCGAGCGCCTTCTGCGTCTCTTCAAGGTTGATGATATGAATCCCCTGACGGCTGCCAAAGAGATATTTCTTCATCTTTGGGTGCCATTTAGAGGTTTGATGTCCGAAGTGGACACCGGCTTGGAGCAACTCGCTCAAGCTAGGGGTGTTGGGCATAGAAATCGATTCCTTAGACCACGACTCTCGGCCGACTCGGCCCCGGTACAACCGAGGAGGAATCAAGACGGCGGATATGTGAGAGCCCTGGAGATGAGTAAGTCCCTAAGAGGGATGGCGGAAGGATAGCTAACCTCAGCGAAAAAATCAAGAGACAACCCCCGAGACAGCCTCCGCTCATTTTTCTAGGAGAAAACACTGCCTTTGTGGCTAATATAAGGGCTAAAAACCAGACTTGACCCCACGAAAAACGAGCAGGTCCTTACAACTACGTTCACGCAATCTTTGGCGAATACCCCCATTCAGGTCACAAACAATCGTCGGCCCCGCATACACAAACCCCGTATAAAGCTGGATAACATTCGCCACTTTTAAACGTTCAAGTGCCTGTTCCACCGTCTCAATCCCCCCAACGCCAATCAAAAACACCTCAGGCAGCTCACGACGAATAAGTTCGGCAACCTCCTGAGCACGACGCGTGAGCGGCTGGCCGCTTAGTCCACCCAACTCTCCACGCGCCGAAGATCGAAGCCCCTCCCGCGAAAGCGTCGTATTCGTCGC
>CAZLPD010000007.1:5866-11513 GCA_964561355.1 uncultured Gammaproteobacteria bacterium | reverse complement strand
CTCTCCAACCGCATCCGCTCCCGGTCCATTGAATCCCATGCGATTGATAAGAGCGCGATCCTCGACCAAACGAAACAACCGCGGTCGAGCGCTCCCAGGCTGAGCATGAGCCGTAACCGTACCCATCTCAAGAAACCCAAACCCAAACGACTGGAGCGCATGCAAACTCTCTCCACGCTTATCAAATCCCGCCGCTAATCCAATAGGATTAGGAAACGTCAGTCCATTCCACGTCTGCCATAAAGATGGATCACGAACGACAAACACCCGTTCAAGAAACGCACACATCCAAGGTATCCGTTGAACAAAACTAAGGAGATGATGAAGCCTCCCATGAGAATCTTCCGCGTCACCACAAAAAAGCATCGGGCGAATAAGTCGCTCGTAGACAGAAGAAAGGAAGAGCATAGTTCTTACGGCTTCGAGATTTTCTTCGATACCGATCCAAGCACACTTCGCATCGACTGACGAAGTCCGCGAATCCCTCCATCATCTTGGCTTGAAATACGCACATCCGCGTCCGCTCGAAGCTTATCGAGTACCTGAGAAGAGGCGCCTTCCGCCACATCACGATTCGCCTTCTGCATCTCCCCTACCACACCACGCAAACGCGCCAGAATCCCCTTCGGCTCCGAAGAAGTTCGTGCCGCGTCCTTCATCTCGGCTGACGGAACAGCGCTCTGAGCAGAAATAGACCGAGAAAAACGCTGACCATGCGCATCAAGGCTCGTAAGACCATTACCCTTCTGAATCTCCTGCGCCGCCGTCATCACCATGTGACTCGCACTAGAAGCCTGCCTAGCCACACCAACCTCCTGCAAAACCTCAACCATTCGCTTTAAATCATGCTGCTTCATGCCCACCTTATCCTTTCCAGACAACACATCCGAAACTTTCTTCAAAGACACATCACCCAATCCACGCCGCTGCATAGCTGCTTTCAGTTTATCCGCAGGAAGCGAATCAAGCTTATGCGCAATAAGCTTAGACGTAGCCTGACCACCAAAAATCACGCGGCCAACATGTGTACTGATCGCCTGCTGAGAAACGCGTTGTGGCATATTTCCTACCAGTCTACTACACCATCTGCTTCTCTTGTAGGAGCTTCTCCGCTTCAGCGATCTCCTCGAAGGTGCCGCACATGTGCCAAAAAGACGCCTCGACCGCTTGAAAAGGCACCTGCTTCAAAAGCTGTGGGATCGCATGCGGGATAGACCACTCATCCGTCTTGCCAGGCGTGAGCGTAGGCGTCGTCTCGAACCATTCCTGACCCAACACATACGCACCTGGGTTTGTGATCGCCTTCTTCCCCTTTGTCCCAACACCAAGTCCAACGATCTTTCCAACGCGTGTACGCCAAACATCCATACCGTCTTTAGGCACGACACATGTTTGCACAAGAATACTACGCTCCTGCTCTGTCAAAAGATCAAGATCACGTGCCGTATACAAATCATCACCCATCACTACCAAGAACCGATCCGAACGGATATGCGGGCGCGCCCAACGGAGTGCACCACCCGTTCCATCCAAGACCTCCTGCGTAACGTATTCAACCGGTCGATCGTGAGAAACCGTGCCGACTTCTTCGCGAATCTTGTCGCCAAGATACCCAACCACGATCACAACACGGCTCACAACTTTAGGCAGCACATCCAACAACCGCAGAAGCGTGCCACGACCCGCAATCGGGATAAGTGGCTTAGGCGTCGTGTCTGTGAGCGGTCGAAGACGCGTCCCTCGACCAGCCGCAAGAATAATGGCATCCATAGGATATTAATCACTCTCTTCATCGTTACCTTTTTTGCCAGACTTCACCGCCACAACCAACGGTTCAAGCCCGCCATCCAAAATAATCTGCATGTTATGCCAAGACTTCTTGATGCGATGATCCGTAATACGATCCTGTGGCACGTTATAGGTACGAATCTTTTCCGAACGATCGCCACTTCCAATCTGAGAACGACGCTCCGCATCCAAAGTCGCATGCTTCTTTTGCTCCTCCGCCTCCCACAAACGCGCACGCAAGATCGTCATGGCACGTTCACGATTCTGTAACTGCGAACGCTCATCCTGACAACTCGAAACGATCCCCGTAGGAATATGCGTAATGCGCACCGCAGACTTTGTCGTATTCACCGACTGACCGCCTTTTCCACCAGAACAAAATGTATCGATGCGTAGATCTTTAGCCTCAATCTTCACCTCCGCCTCTTCAATCTCAGGCAGCACCGCCACCGTCGCCGTGGACGTGTGGATGCGCCCCTGCTTTTCCGTAGTAGGAACACGTTGCACGCGATGCACTCCCGATTCAAACTTTAACCATCCGTACGCCCCGGCGCCCATCACGGTAAAGATAACTTCCTTGTAGCCACCAACCTCGTTCTTCGATTCAGAGATAAGCGATGTCTTCCAGTTGCGAAGTTCAGCAAAACGCAAATACATGCGCGTTAAATCCGCCGCAAACAGCGCCGCTTCATCACCACCAGCACCAGCGCGAATTTCGATGATAACATCATTCTGATCGTGTGGATCGGGCGGAATAAGCAAAAGCTCGAACGCCTCATTCGCCGCCATAAGCTCCGGCTCCAAACGCGCAAGCTCAGACTCTCCCATCACCTTCATCTCTGCATCATCCGATGAAGAAGCCTCTTTTGCATCCTCAAGCGCCTGGGTAAGAGCGATAACATGACCGCCCACCTCTGCCAAATCCTTAGCCCGCGTATACGCCATCGAAGCCTCCTTCAAACGTTTTTGATCCCCAAGTACAGCCGGATCAGAAAGACGCGACTCATGGACGAGGAGCTCCGCCTGGAGCTGTTTAGCTTGTTCAAGAAGAGAGGACATAACAAAGGCGATAAACAAAGGCAAACAAAAACGGTGCGGGAGCTTCTCTCCACGCACCGATGATATCAACCGCGCTAAGCCTCGACCAATGTCTCGAGCGTTGGCTTCACGGCCTTCTTAGCAGCCTTCTGTTCTGCGCGCTTCACGGCCTTAGCCTTTTTGCCCTGAGCCTCACCAGCACGAGCGGCGGAAGCCTCAGTTTTAGCGGCAAACTTCTCAATACGACCGGAAGTATCTACAAAATTCTGCTTCCCTGTGTAAAAAGGGTGGCAGGTAGAACACAATTCAATACGAATGTCTTCCACCGTAGAACCAACGGTAAAAACGTGGCCACAAGCACAGGTAACCGTGGCTTTTGGGTAATAGGCGGGATGAATAGCGGCTTTCATAATGGCAGGAGATTAGCAAAAGATGGCTTTTTGCGCAAGGGGCTGAGAGATATTCAAAAGCCCCCTGTCGCCAGGGGGCTTTTGAGGCCTATCACAGAAGAACTAGCGGGTTCTACGAGGGGCAGCGGGACGCGTAATGCGCAAAGGGAAGCTCCCCTGTACAAGAGCGCGACCACGAGCATCGAGGATACGAATACGGACCTGGTACGCGGCCGCTGGAGTCGTTCTCAGCACCGTTTCTTGAACGTTCTTTGTATACGTTGCACCCGCCCGAACCGTAGCCGATCCCCTCGATGTCCGGATAACTCTCCCACGGGCATCCACCAACTCACGCACAATTCGGATAGATTGAGAGCTGCGACCCGTATTCTGATAAGCGTAAGCAAAGCGCAATGATTGTCCCGTCACGATCGCGCTTGGGGCACCCGTGAAGCGTACACCTGGGGCTGGAGGCGTTGGCGGTACAGGTGCCGCTGGAGTCGGCACAGGAGTCGAGAGAACGATCACTGGAGAAGAGGTAGAAACCGGTGTCGATGCTGGAGAGCTAGAGACGACAGGAGTTGAGCCCGAGGAACCTCCGCCGCTACCAGCGCTAGTAGCCCCTCCTCCCCCACCACCGCCACCTCCGCCTCCCCCGCCACCACAGCTCGCAGAACCGGCCGTGAAGGAAACGGTGCTCCCATGCGTATCACCGGCATCAACAGCGTCCGTGTACGTAGAGGAAAGACTTCCACTGGTGCCGGTCACCTCGATCGTCCCGTTGCTAGCCGTAGCGCTGCAAGCAGAGGCCAGCGTTTTTCCCGTGGCGTTACGGAAGATGCCCGTTGAAGGACCTGTCTCTGTAAGCGTAACCGCTTCCGAATCACTACCAACCGTAACCGTGACGGACACGGTTTCGACCGTATCCCCTAAGAGATTGCGATTCGCATCATTCAACGTGAGGTAGACAACACCGGATCCCTCAGCAACGGAAGCAGCTGTGGTGCCAGATCCATCCGTGAAGAGGTAGGAGGTATTTGGATGAACAATGGAACCACCGGAGCCAACAACAACCGTACCCGCGTTGTGATACCCGCTGGAAGCATTCAACGTGTAAGTAGAAACATCAAACGTAGTACTCGTGACAACCGTAAACGTACCGCTCACGCTCGTGTACCCCGTCGAAGTAGCAGCACCACCCGTCGTACGCACATTGAGGTCGTAGAACGTCACCGCAGGGATCGATTGACCAGCTTGAGCGACAAGGTTCACCGTACCCGATCCTCGACTGAACGTTCCTGCGTTTGACCACGTAGAACTGACCGAAAGAACGCCCGTCTCCGCATAGATCGTGCCGCCATTCGTAAGAGCTCCCGTGGTCGTAGCGCTACCGGAACTTAGATGCAAAACCCCGCTATTCACAAGAGTAGAGCCGTAATACTGATTACCAGAAATCGTGCCGATGCTACCCGCATTTGTCACAGGCCCCGTAAATGTGAGGAGACCGCTCGTCGAAGTAACGGTCGTACCACTCCCGATCGATGCCGTTCCAGAAACGGTAAGAGCGCGCGCAGCAACGGAAAGCGTATGACTACCAGACGTCGTTAAGTCGTGGCCGACCGCTAAGTCTATTCCACCAGCTAAACTAACGGCAGCACCGCCTGTTTTCGTAATACTTAGATTGTACACGCTTGGCAAAGCAGTAAGAACGGCGCCAGAGGCCCCACCCAACACCAAGGTACCCCCATTAGTATGCAATGTTCCACCCGTATTATTAAGGCTGCCATTCACCGTTAATCCAGTCATGGCCGCCGCGGGAATATCAACGGTACCAGCATTTGTTAACGCACCACCGATGGTGATATCTCCAGCATTATTTCCCAAGAAAGCGCCAGCATTATTCACGAAACCACCCGTCGTAATAGAACCAGACGTGGAAGTAACCGTACCACTATTTTGCGTCGGGCCACCTGTGAAGTTCAAGAGACCAATCGTCGACGTAACAAACGTACCAGCGCCAATCGTGGCACCACCATACGCATAAAGATTGTTAGCATTAAGCTCAACAATGGCTGCATCTGTTGTGACAAAAGGACCGTAAATAGTAGTACCGTTAAGCGTTACCGTTCCACTTGGCTTACTTACACGAAGGCCGCCCACACTCAACCCACTCGGGAACGTCTGATCCCCATCTCCACTCAGAACAAAGGAGGCTGCACTACCGGCAAAAGCAGCCATCATAGGGCTAGCGATAAAGTTAGCCGTACCGTTCAGATCAAACGTACCGGTACCTCCCTCAAAATCACTACCAGCGCCATTCGTAAAGTCAGCCGTAGTCGTAACGTGTCCGCTCTCTAGATAAAACGTTCCTTCATTCGAAACCGCAAGCGTCGTACTAGCATTTCCACTCCCGATATGAATTTCTCCTAGAG
>CAZLPD010000007.1:0-5766 GCA_964561355.1 uncultured Gammaproteobacteria bacterium | reverse complement strand
GAAACCGCAAGCGTCGTACTAGCATTTCCACTCCCGATATGAATTTCTCCTAGAGGCAATGTGCTGAGCAAGCCGGTAAACCGAAGGTTTCCAGATTCCGTTCCAATTCTTCCATAGTTCACCGTAGTACCGGCGAAGTTGATCGTGCCCGTTGTCGAAGTGACTACCGATCCAGAGCCTAAGGTGGTCAAGCTGTGAAAATCGAGAGTAAACGTGTCAGCATCCAAGGTATTTGAACCCGCCAAGCCAGTAAACGTATTTGCGATATCCAAATCACGCGTCATGACAGCAACGCCGCCAGACTCGATATCGTTCTCAAACCTATACGCATTAGCCAAGTTCAAACTACGATTAGCATTTCCAGAAACTTTGAACGTGCTCGTATCAGCCTCAAACGTTCCACCTCCCAGATAAGCTGCCTGGGCTTCAAAGGTCGCAGAGCCAGCATGGATGAGGCCATTATTTGTAAAGGTAGCAGTGGAAGTAACAGCTCCCGTACCCAAATTCATCACGCCAAGACCCTCGTTCGTAAAAACATCCGTAGAGCTAGCGGTTCCAGCACCAAGAGACACCGTGCCACTATTCAAAACCACACCGTTAAAGGTAATGGAACCCGTGTCAGTACCGATAACGCTCGCAAGGTTATTAACAACGGCCGAGTTAAAAAGAATAACACCGCTCGTAGAAGAAACTGCTCCCGTGCTAAGGAAGAAATCAGCGGCTGGAGCGTTACCAAAAACCAACGCACCCGAAGTAGACGTAACCGCACTACCCGTGCCGATGGTCGTATCTCCATTCACAAGCAGATTCTGATCGTTGAGCTCAACGCTCGCCGTACCAGCCGCGACGGTAAAATTACCACTCACCGTCGCAGAGGTATTCTTGGTCACCGTACCAGCGCTCTTATCAACCACAACATTGTAAAAAGCAGATCCGCCTAACGTTTGATCTCCCGTACCTGTCAAGAAAAGTGTACCCACCCCAGCCGTAAATCCACCAGGAGTGGAGAAATTACCTCCAACGTACATCCTTCCACCGGCGGCATTCACAGAACCACCATTGGTGAATGAGCCGCCGACATCCAAAACACCTTGGCTAGAAGGAAGAGCTCCCAACGATAGAGAGCCAGAAGCGGAAATATCGAAATTCGACGTACTCGTCACCGAACCACCCGTTGTAACCGTTATTAAACCATTATTCAAAACACTCCACGACGTAGAGGTTCCCGCACCCACTGTAAAAGTAGCACCCAAACTGACGGTGTTTGCACCACCAATATCAGCACCACCTGCCGCCGAAACGTCCAGAGCCCCACTCACAACCGACAAGCTCCCAAGGACATTAAGCTTATTGGTAAAAACAGCCGTCCCGCCCGTCTTACCGACTTGCAACGCCGCAAAACTCGCACCACCTGGGCTGATGGAGACGGTATCCCCACCAGCAAGAATGACCGTACCCTGCGCAGGAATACTCCCCGAGTTTGTGAGAGCCCCCTCCAACGTAAGCGTGCTGGCACCAGCGATGTAGACCGTACCTGCATTTGTTAAGTAACCAGCCACATAAATAGCGCCTGCATTGTTCGCCAAGACGCCTCCAACAGCCACATCCGTACTTGAAGTCGAAATAAGACCCTCTGTAGAGCTCACGAATCCAGAAGAGCC
Organism: uncultured Gammaproteobacteria bacterium; assembly: GCA_964561355.1. GTDB lineage: Bacteria > Patescibacteriota > Patescibacteriia > 2-12-FULL-60-25 > 2-12-FULL-60-25 > JAGOUY01. Next base: position 4,105 of record CAZLPD010000007.1, on the reverse strand, counting down.
AATGCTGAGCTGTGGTGCAGGAGCACCGCCTTCGCTACTAAAAGTAAGCGACCCCGTAGTGGAAGTAACCGCCCCTCCCACGATAGCAGTACTCGTTACAGTGAATGCATTACCAAGAGCATCAACCTCCGCGCCAACACCAACCGAAAGGTTAGAAATACTTACATCTCCATCAAGAAAAACCGCACCTGAACCGACAGTCACCGTATCCCCATTGCCAGGGACATCCGAAATAGAATTACAATCGCCGCCCCAGAAAAGCGGATCCGACCATGCCCCTGATCCAAGCCTGGTACAGCTCATCGCCTGCGCCTGAGTGAAGAAGCCCACCCCGAGAAACAGAAGAAGAGACATCGAAGCCCCTATAACGAACGAACGCAGACGTACATTCTGCAGCATATGTATTGTGAAAAACGAGCAAAGAATTTTAATAGCACAAGTATACCGACTGATCACGTATTCATCAAACGGCGTCAAGCCCCTCTCACTCTCACTTACTGAATCAAATGCCTTGCAAAAAACCAGTATGCCTTCAAAAGCGGATTCCCAACTTCATCAAGCAGTGGATTTTTTACGGTTTCTTCTTGAAACGCGATCTCCGTCACACATGTTTGCAAAAACTCACGGTCAGAAATCGTCCGAATAGCTTGAATATCTTTACGACGGGTTTTAATCCACTTCCAAAAATCTGCCGTAAACAACTCCTTATACATTTTCCACTTCATATCCGCCCATCCACCTTTAAACGAGAAAAGCAAGAGACCAATATCCATCACAACCATCATCGGAAACAAAACAATAAGCGTCCAAAGACGATAGTAACTAAACATGAGCACGTAGCGATTTCGCTCCATCCAATAATAGTTCATCTTGCTCTTCGCGAATTCGTAGTAGTGCCAAACGATGGAACTTGGTTCAACAACCGTCTTAAGCCCACGCATTCGGGCTCGGAGCGTCGCGTCCGTATCCTCGTGGTAAAGAAAGAACTTCTCATCAAAGAGCCCAGCGTGATCAAGCGACGAAATACGACAGAGAACACCGGCGCCGGAGGCATATCCAATCTCAAGCTCCTTATTTCCACGCGCCTTCTCCTCCTCAAAAAAAGCTAGCGCACGAGCTTTTGTCCATTTATAGCCATTAGAGTAACCGAACCCGAGGTAATGAAAGGCGTTTCCAACCGTGTTCACCTTGTCACGCTCCTCCCCCAAAAGCAGCAACGACTGCACATACGCAATGGATGGATCCGACTCGGCTCGCTCAACCGCACGCAAGATGTAGTCAGGATCAACATCCGTATCTTCGTTTGTCAGGTGCACATACGTACACCCAAGCTCCTTCGCTTTTTCAAGACCAAGGTTATTATTTCCAGCAAATCCGATCCAAGCATCATTATAAATATACGTAATACGTGGCAACTCCTTCTCAGACTTGGGTAACCATCGTTCATCAAACCAAGGCTTCACCGGAGGCAACTTCCCCTTCGACTCAACACAAATAAGCTCAATCTTATCTTTTGGATAGTTGAGCTTCTCCATTGAAAGCAGACAACGGTTGATATCGCGCTCCCAGTTCGGAGTTGGGTACGTAAGATAGATGATGCCGACTTTAGGAAAGGTGGTCATAGATAAAGTAAAATCAAGGGAGAAGGCGACGATGTGATAATCCGAGCCGCACTAGCGCCCGTCGACGCTGACAAGCCGCTTGCCATCCTCGGCGGATTTCTTTCCACGCACCAAAGAAGACCGTCGGAGAAACGAGAAAGACAAAAACCGAATGGACGACCTCGTGAACGAAAGATCGCCCTATATCCGTCCACCCAAGGGTCCATGAAGCATGATTAGCGTACACCCACCATTGATTGCGATACATCGCCTGACGTAAATGGGCTGGACGCTTACGCTCATCTTCAATGCGAGCCCTAATCCCCTTAAGTGCCTTGATACTGCGGCGATGAAAACTCACAATTGCTGGATCAAACCACGTCGTAAACCCTTTCCGAAGCAAACGAATCGCCAGATCAACGTCCTCCTTATACATAAAGAAGCCCGGGTAAAACATCAATCGCTCAGGCGAAGCTAGCTCAATATGCGATCGTCGAAACATGGAAACAGCGCCCGATACACCCCAAACCTTCTTCGCTTCCTTTAAAAAGTCCGCCGCCTCACGCTTGGTAGCACCTGCATATAAATCGACCACGTGCGCCAAGCAATTATATTTAAGCGCCAAGGTATCAATAAACGTCTCGCCTGAAAGAACCTCCGCTTGATCAACAGGCGCGCTCCATCGATACACAGCCCCAGCCACAGCCGCGCAGTTTGCATCTGATTCAAACCGGGCCAGGCAACGAGCAAGGTGTTCCGGATCGAGGTATGCATCCTCATTCAAAAGCAGAATAAACTTCGCCTCATGTTGGCGCATGAGGAAATTGTGTCCATCCGCAAACCCAAGATTCCGTTCACTGACAAAAAAAACGTGAGGCAGGCCACTTTCTTCAAGCAGCTGCCTCACTTTCGCCTGCTCTGCTGCATCACCAGAATTCTCACACGCGTAAAACACCCAATCCGTACACGTCTGAGCCTTCAAGCTCTTAAGAAGCATCGGCAAGTACTGCGAGCTGCGATAAAGAGGGGTCTGGATAGCAATGCGAGGCATATGATTACGCTTTATAAACCTTCCCAAGCAACCATACCCCGGCCAAAACGACGAGGCGCACCGCTTTCAGCGCTAACGTCTCCCACCATGGATGCCACTTCTCAAAATACTGCACCATCGAACGAGTAAAGTTTTTTTGCTTCCAGAAGCTCTCTCGTTGCGCAAAACTGCGACCAACAAAGTCCGTTGCTCGAATCCCTGGAACATACGCCACCTTCATCCCCTGCTCCGCTACCTTCTTGCAATAATCCACTTCCTCAAACCAAATGAAATAGCGCGTATCAAGCCCCGCGCATCGCTCAAGAGCGTTGGCATGAATCGCGAAGTACGACCCACGAATCGAATCGACCATCTGCTCACGCGTATAATCGAAGTCTTTTGCAAGATAGTGGTCCACAATGGATGGAACCAGGTGAGGCGCTTTGAGCAAGATGGCTAGCTGAGAGGCAAACGTCGGGAATCGACGCACATGCTCCACAATCGCTCCGTCCGCCGTGCGAAGTTCAGCCCCCATCACTCCCACTTCCGAATGCGCATCAAGGTACTCAACCGTTTTCTGAAGCGCATCCGCCTCAACACGCATATCGGGGTTGAGCAAAAGGCAGTGACGCGTATGCATCGCAATCATCCCCTGCGTGTTTGCCAGCGAAAACCCAGCGTTATAGGTGTTCGCGATGATATGAACCTGCGGAAACTGCGTACGAATAGCCTCCACCGTCCCATCTTTAGACGCGTTATCAACCACGATAAGCTCAACCTTGATAGACCCCTGGCTCGCGTATAACGCCTCAATATTCTTTAAAACAAGCTCTTTTACATTCCAGCTCACAATCAACACCGCTAAATCAGCTCGGTCGTTATGGTCGGGGGAAAGCCACTGAATCATCTGAGTTGCCATAGAAGGGCTAGATTGATAGTGTCTGGAGCGTAACAACCTTGATCATGCTTGGCAATGAACACTCAATTATGGGACACACCCTCCTTGTAACCGGCGGTTCTGGCTTCATCGGATCAAACTTCATTCGGTACTGGCTGGAAACACACCCAGAAGATCGCATCGTGAACCTTGATGCGCTCACCTACGCCGGCAACCCGGCAAACTTGTCAGACGTGGCGACAAATCCACGCTACCGCTTCGTGCACGCAGACATCGGTGACTACGACAAAGTCCGTCCAGCCCTCGAAGGCGTCGATTGGGTAGTGAACTTCGCCGCCGAATCCCACAACGATCGCGCCATCGCGGATCCAGGCATCTTCGTAAAAACCAACGTCCTCGGCACCCAGATCCTCCTCGCCGCCGCCAAAGATGCCAACGTAAAACGGTTTCATCACATCTCCACCTGTGAAGTCTTTGGCGAACTCGAACTCGACGACACGCGTCTCTTCCGCGAAAACGATGCCTACATGCCAAAGACGCCTTACAACGCCTCCAAAGCCGCCGCCAACCACGTAG
>CAZLPD010000006.1:47011-48199 GCA_964561355.1 uncultured Gammaproteobacteria bacterium | reverse complement strand
GTTTTGCGACGCAAGCGAAGAGCGCTTTGCACTCCAGACCGAACTTAGAACGAGAGAGGCTAGAAAAAGAAGCGCTAGGGCGACGACGCGGCGGGTGGGGAGGAGCATATTAGCGCTGCGTTAGACAAATGAGTTTTTGGATCGGCGCGTAACTGGCCCGATGGATAGTTGAGGGACCAAGTTCCGCCAAGGCGCGTTGATGTTCTTTGGTGCCGTACCCTTTATGTGCAGCGAAATGATAGCCAGGGATGATCGAATCGAGTTCCGTCATGAACGTATCACGAGCCACTTTTGCAACGATGGACGCAGCGGCGATTGATTTTGAGAGCGCGTCACCACGTACGATGGGTGTGCAGGGGGTGACGCCCGGAACAGGGAAGGCGTCGCTCAGAATCCAATCGGGCGGCACCGAGAGTCCGGCTAGTGCGCGTTGGGTGGCAAGGAGAGAAGCTCCTCGAATATTCAACGCAGCTATTTCTTCGACAGAGCAAACGCCGATCGCCCAGGAGAGGCAGACTTTTTTGATGGTGGTCGAGAGACGTTCTCGTTGTTCGTGCGACAAGGTTTTCGAATCTCTAGCTCCCGGGAGCTTTTTGCCGGGAGAGAGGACGACGGCGGCGGCGTACACGGGTCCAGCCCACGCTCCACAGCCAACTTCGTCGACACCGGCGATGAATTGATGGCCTTGTTTGATGAGCGCCCGTTCAAACGAGAAGGTGGGTGACCGCATGGCGCGATCATAGCTCAGACGTTACAAAAATCCAAAAATACGGTATGCTTTGATATACGACATTATATGCGCAAATTATTGCCTTATTTAAGCGTTTTTTCCGTCCTCGTCGTGGGCTTTTCTCTTTTGGTAGCGCCCTACGCCGTAGACGCGAAGACAGTCACGAAAAAACTTACGAAAGCTTCTGCTCGTTACGCGTACGACCTCTATAACCCTCGTCGCCATTACGGTGATGAGAAGGTGGCCATTACCGATGCGAGCTCTCGTTGCAACACGCCAGCCATGCGTGCTGCCCACGTCAAGAATTTGGACCGCGCTAAATTAGACGGAAAGCCTTTCGGGCTCACGTTTGAATCTGCTTCGACAACTGAAACCCTTTCTCCTATCGGAGAGGCGTACAAGAAATATCTCACAGGCCTCGATTTGGCGTGGGAAGCTATGGAGGAGCCTTACTGCGG
>CAZLPD010000006.1:0-46911 GCA_964561355.1 uncultured Gammaproteobacteria bacterium | reverse complement strand
AGGTGGCTTACGTGTTATGGAAGGGCGTTGGGAAAGTTTACGGCCGTGGCACGCGGGTCACGGAAGTTGGATGCGAAACATCTTGGACACATCGAGCCACTTTCTGAAGTGGAGATGATGGTGGCCAAGGGTGCGGCGTTCGATAAGGTTGCGGTGGCAAGGCTAGTCGCACCGCGATTGCATGTGAGACGAACGCTTTCGTCTGCCGTGCTGGCTGGAGCGGCGGCGGACTTTGTAGATCGTTTAACGCATCCGGGCGCTCCAGATCCTTTTATCTACGAATTGCTGCAAGAAGCAATGGATGTGCTTTTGGAAACGCCGGGAGAGATTACGTCGGTTCGTGGGCAGTTTTTATTTGCGACGTTTTCGCTCAAGATTTTGCGAATGCTCGGTCATGTGCCAGACATGGATCGTTGCGGACATTGTCGAACGGTATTAAAGGGCGAGGTTTATTTAATGACGACGCTGGGCATTGTTGTCTGCGCTTCTTGTCGGCAAGGTGAGTTACGGGTCGAGCAGGGGACGCGGTTGCCAGAGCGGGCGATTCCTTTGTTTTTGTTTGTGAGCACCCAACCCTTGCAGGAGTGTTTAAAGCTCACGGCTCCCCAGGATCTTTTGGAAGCGGTTCAGGCTATGGCGAGCGTTTCTTTGCGCCAGACACCGATCTACGGTGTGCCGCATGGATTTGAGAGCGTTGGACAGATGTTGGAGGCTGTTTCGTTGACGGTCTAGATTCGGTGCTGCATCATCTCCCCGTCACCCGGCGATAGGGCTTGGGTGCGTTCGCAGGATGGTTCTCGTATGGTGGGTATCCGTGTTCCGCGGCCTCGCATTCTCGCTCGACGTGCTTCTTCCGCCAAGGACAAGCGGCAGATGCAGTGTCTCAAGAAGTTGCTTCATTCTCGGCCGTTCGTGAAGAAGGCGCCTCGCGCGGTCGCGAGATTCGCGTAGGGGATTGACCCCGACGTAAAACAGAACAGCCTCTGACCCAAGGCCCACCCTCGACGCGGAGACGAGAGGTGGGCCGCACTAATGGTGGAAGATTGACGATTTTTCGGCGATGTTTCACGATGGCGTGTATCTCTATGGCTTCTATCAAAGAATTTTCATCCCTTGTTGGGCAGATCGTCACGATCAAAGGTTGGGCGTACAACGTCCGTTCTAGCGGCTCTATCGCGTTTTTACAGGTGCGCGATGGTTCCGGATTTACGCAGGCTGTCGTCGCCAAGTCCGGTGTCGACGAAGCTTCCTGGATGGTGGCTTCGGAAATGACCATCGAATCATCGTGTGTCGTCACGGGGACGGTCACTAAGCATCCAAAGCAAGAAGGAGTGTTTGAACTTCAGGCTACGGCTGTTGAGCTTGTTCAGAAATCCGAGGAGTATCCCATCGGTAAGAAGGAGCACGGTCCAGATTTTCTTCTCGATCAGCGTCACTTGTGGTTGCGTGTGCCAACGCAGTGGGCGATTCAGCGTGTGCGTAATGAGATCATTTACGCCACCTACGATTGGATGCGTGATCATGGGTACATGAAGTTCGACTCTCCAATTTTGACTCCCAATGCCTGTGAAGGAACAACGGAGTTGTTTGAGATCGAATATTTTGAAGAACGGAAGGCGTATCTCTCCCAATCTGGGCAGCTTTATCTTGAAGCGGCGATCGCCTCTTTTGGAAAAGTGTTTGATTTTGGTCCTGTGTTTCGCGCGGAGAAGTCGAAGACGCGTCGCCATCTTACCGAGTTCTGGATGATGGATGCAGAAACGGCGTACGCAACGCACGAGGACAACATGGCAATTCAGGAACAGTTGATCTCGTTTATCGTGACTCGTGTTCTTGCGAACTGTCAGACGGAGCTCAAGCTCTTGGAGCGCAACCAGGAACCTCTCACGAAGGTTGTGGCTCCATTTCCACGCATCACGCACGCCGACGCTATCAAGCAATTACAGGCGTTGGGTAGCGATATCAAAGCAGGGGATGATCTTGGGGCGGATGATGAGACGATCCTTACGAAGCAATACGAGAAGCCGATCTTTATTGAGAAATACCCAGCGGCGGTAAAGGCGTTTTATATGAAGTCTGCTGGGAAGCCTGAGAATCCTGACGAACCAGAACGTGTTTTGTGTTCTGATCTTCTTGCTCCAGAAGGATACGGCGAGATTAGTGGCGGATCGCAGCGCGAGGATGATTATGAGACGCTTTTAGCTCGCGTTCGTGCGCACGGTCTCCCCGAGAAAGAATTCCAGTGGTATCTCGATCTGCGTAAGTACGGCTCAGTACCTCATTCTGGGTTTGGGTTTGGACTTGAACGTATTGTGACCTGGATCTGTGGCATTCATCATGTGCGCGAGACGATTCCGTTTCCTCGCCTCATGAATCGATTGGAGCCGTAAAAAATGGTACACTTCGTTCATGGCTCGTTCGTTTCGTGAGCAGAAGTCTCCTCTCAAGATAAAAGCGCTGGTGTTTCCGCTCCTTATGGGAACGGTTGGGTGGTTTGCGTTGCGTGGTGGTACGGGCGCACCAGTCGCGAACGTTACTCCTGCGCAAACTGTACCAGTTGCCGCTGCGGTCTCTTCGACGTTGGTTTTGCTTGAACGCCCTGCTCCCAAACAAGACAGAGATGAACGGTTTATCTTCAACGTGGAGGCGGGGACGGTTGCAGCTACTTCGAGCGAGGCAGGCTGGCGGATCAATCCATCGTCTGCGCAGCTTACGCGACGAACGGAGGATGGTGCTTGGTTGCTTGTGGACGGTGATGCGAGTGTTGTGCTACGCGATCGTCGAGGTGCTTCCTACAAGGACCCGGTTTTTGTAGGACCGTTTGATAGAGATGCTACGGCGATCATCGCCATTGCTTCCGACCGCCGTGTTTTGCTCAGTGTCGCGCGTAATGGGTCGATTCGTGAGTTGGCTACCTTGTCTGATCAGACGTCTTCGCTTGGAGTGGAGGACGGTCGCGCATGGCTTATGGAAAGTGCGCCGCAAGAGGGGATCGAGATTCCGCCGCATGGACCCTCGTCTGTGTGGTCCGTGAGCAAGACAGGGACGACTTCGACAGCGCTTACAGATGACCGAAGTGATCGATTAGTGAACCGTGTTCTCGTGAATGGAAAAAACGCGGTTCTTGGAACAGATAAAAACGATATGTGGCTCACGTTTGATGGCGATCTTCCCTTTGTGACTGAGGGTCAACCGCTTATGTGGCTGCCAAACAACCGTTTACTTATCGTACAGCGTGGGCTTCTTTGTCTGGTGCACTATCCGCCTCTTGCCTGCGGGCCAAAAGCTCCTGATGGTGTGACCCGAGCTACCTTACTTACCCCCTAATCTTTTTATGTCAGAACCTTCTTCCTCTCGCGTTGTGAACCTCTTTCTTGTCTTTGGGGTGATCGCCATTTTTTTGGGGCTCCTTATCCCGGTGCTCTTAGTGCGTGAGGCGCGGCTTGAGCGTGCTCGTTTCGCGGCTTGTCAGCGGCACGAACGGGTCGACTGTGAACCTTCTTTTCTCTGGTCATTGATGAAATAAACCCTTTCTGTAATGATAGCAAAACTATGCCTCGAATCATGACGCTCGAAACCGTTGGTCGCGTGGGTGAAACTGTTGTTTTGAAAGGGTGGGTGAATACGCGCCGCGATATGGGAAAACTGGCGTTCATCGATCTTCGTGACCGTACGGGGATGGTTCAGGTTGTGCTTCATCCAGCGGAATTGGACGAGGCTTCTGTGGAGGCCATGAAGGAACTTCGAAGCGAGTTTTGTATCGAAATCCACGGGGTGGTGCAGAAACGTGGCGAGAAGCAGATTAACCCCAACGTGCCTACGGGGACGGTGGAGGTGGTCGCAAAGCGTCTCATCGTGTTGAACGTGGCAAAAACCTTGCCATTTGAAATTGAGAATACGGCTGGTATCAACGAAGAGCTCCGTCTCAAGTACCGTTATCTTGATCTTCGTTCGCCACGTATGCAGCGCAACATGCGCATGCGCGACATGATCATCACGTTCTTCCGTGAGTACATGCACAAGAATGACTTTGTGGAGATCGAAACGCCGATCCTCATGAAGGGGACGCCAGAAGGCTCTCGCGAATACGTCGTGCCTTCCCGTCTTCACTCCGGTCAGTTCTACGTGCTTCCTCAATCGCCCCAGCAATTTAAGCAGTTGTCGATGGTGGCTGGATTTGAGCGCTACTTCCAGATTGCCCGTTGTTTCCGCGATGAAGACCAGCGCGGCGATCGCCAGCCTGAATTCACACAACTCGACTTCGAGATGTCGTTTGTGACACAGGAAGACATTTTGGAATACACGGAAGCGATGTTTATCACCATGGTGGAACAGTTGTTTCCTGAGAAGCGCATTTTGCAGCGTCCGTTTCCTCGTCTTACCTATGCCGAGAGCATGGAGAAGTATGGGAATGATAAGCCTGATCTTCGCGAGAACAAGAATGATCCAAACGAGCTCGCGTTTGCTTGGGTGTTGGATTTTCCCATGTTTGAAGTGGACGATGAAGGTGTTATTGCCGCTAAGCATCATCCATTCTGTTCGATTAAGGACGAAGATCGTGAAAAGTTCATGGCAGGAACGGATCTTATGTCGATTCGTGCCAATGCGTATGACTTGGTGCTGAATGGGTACGAGTTGAGCTCCGGCAGCATCCGTATCCACGAACGGGAGCTTCAGAAGCGCATCTTCTCGCTCTTGCAGATCAGCGAGGAAGAGCAGCAGGCGCGCTTTGGTCATATGCTTGAAGCGTTTACCTATGGCGCTCCTCCGCATGGCGGGTTTGCTCCTGGAATCGATCGCATTGTGATGCTTATGGCCGGTGAGCCAAACATTCGTGAAGTCATTGCGTTCCCTAAGGATGGCAACGCGCGCGATTTGATGATGGGCGCTCCTTCACCGCTCGAAGAACGACGCTTGAAAGAGGCGCATATTAAAACGGTTTAGTCTTCATGACGTACGCGGTTGCGATCGAGAATTTCGAGGGGCCGTTTGACCTTCTGCTTCAGCTTGTAGAAAATCAGCAGCTCGATATTACGAACGTGTCTTTGGCGCAGGCAACCGAACCGTTTCTCCACTATCTAGAAGAGCGTCGTGGTCATATGGCTCCAGAAGAGTTGGCGGATTTTTTGTTGATTGCCGCCAAGCTTGTCTACCTCAAATCAAAAGCGATCGTTCCTGGACTTGAAGATGCTGAGCTGGATGAAGGGGCGGACCTTGCGAGCCAGCTGCGTGCGTATCAGGTGTTTGTGGCCGCGGCTAAGCAGTTGGAAACCTTGGCAGCAGAAGGCGTACATTCGTTTAGTCGCCCGAAGCAGATCATGAAGCGAGAGGCTGGCTTTGCTCCGCCTACACAACTGAGCACGGACGATCTTCGCGCCTTGTTTGCTCAGGTGGTCCGCCGGTTGGAGCCGCTCGTTCGACTCCCAAAGGCGGCTATTGAGCGAGTGGTGACGCTGGAAGAGAAGATGGCAGAACTCGTCGAGCGCGTGCAACAGGCGGTGAAGACCTCGTTCCACTCGATGGCGAGCCACGCCAAGAATAAAGCCGAGTTGATTGTGACGTTTTTGGCGCTCTTGGAGCTTACGAAGCAGCGCACGCTTCAGGCTCGGCAAACGAATTTGTTTGAGGATATTGAAATCTCCCATCTATGAACCTTGATGCTCAATTGGAGGCGGTCTTGTTTGTCTCCGGCGGACCGGTGACGCTTCGTTGGCTGGGCGGCCTCTTGGATATCTCTGCGGCAGAGGTTGAGGCTGCTTTACTTACCCTTGAGACAAGGTTGAAAGAGGGAAGTGGTCTTACGCTTGTTCGCCATGGGAATGAAGTTGAGCTAGTCACGCATCCAGACACGGCGGAGATTGTTCGTCGTGTGTCGAAGCTTGAGGCACAAGCGGAGCTTTCGAAGGCTTCGCTAGAGGCCCTGTCTATCCTTGCCTATCGAGGACCACTTACTCGTGCTGAGCTTGAGCAGATTCGCGGCGTGCAGTCAGCGATCATCCTTCGTAATTTGATGTTGCGTGGGTTGGTTGAAACGCGGGAAGAGGCGCGACTTGGGCAGCCTGTCTTTCAGGTAACCATGGATTTTGTGAAGCATCTTGGCCTTGCTCGCTTGGAGGATCTGCCGGACTTTACGGCGCTACACACTCATCCAACGGTTGAACAGGTACTTGACCAGCTGGAGCCAAAGGCTACTTCCTCGGTTTGAGTTCATATCCGCGCCTGCTATACTCTCGTCTCATGTTTGCTGAATCATTCCTTGCGCTTGCGAGCCTTCTCACGGTTCGAGAAGCGCGTCTTCCACCGACCCAAACGGTGGTGGTTCAGTCGTTGCCGGTTGCTCACTACGTGCCTGGTCCTCAGCCACCGACGAAGAAGGACGAAAACTCTTTTGGTGTCGAGACAACGGCGCGAGCGGCCATCGTATTGGATGTAGCGAGTGGGGAAGTGCTGTACGAGAAGGACGCCGAGACGGCTTACCCTATCGCGAGTTTGACGAAGCTTGTGACGGCCATGACGATGCTGGATCAGAAGCAGAACATGGACGAGATGGTAACGATTTTGGCGGAGGATGATCCAAAAGAAGGCAGGCCCGTTTTTCCGGAGGGCGAGCAGTTTACGCGTCAGGATCTTTTGCGCGCGCTTTTGGTTGGTTCGGTGAATATTTCTGGTAATGCCTTGGCGCGTACGTTTCCTGGAGGGCGAGTGGCGTTTCTTGCGGCTATGAACGCCAAAGCGCAAAAACTCGGCATGTCGCAAGCGCATTTTGAAGATCCGACTGGACTCAACAGCCATAACCAGGCTTCGGCGCACGATGTGGCGATGGCGTTACGAGCGGCACTCAGCTATCCAACGATTCGTGATATCACGGAGATGAGTCAGATCACCCTTGTGAGTCATACGACCTCCAAGCCGTATTTGATCAAGAGTACGAATTTATTGCTGGGATCTTTTTTGAATCAGGATCCCTATCGCATTATTGCCGGGAAGACAGGTTCTCTTCCGGAAGCGGGATTCTGCCTTGCGCAGGCGACGCGTAATAAGGAAGGGCACGAAGTGATTGCGGTTGTGTTGGATAGCGAAAACCATTTTGCGCGCTTTCAGGATGCGAAGGCGTTGACGTATTGGGCGTTCCAGTCGTTCGAGTGGCCTACTAAGGCCGTTGTCCATCCTTAAGCCATGAAGCGCTTGGGTTTTGATTTTCGCTTCCTTGATCCGTCTCAGCCAGGGGCGGGGATTGCGCATGCGAGCTTGGGGCTTTGGGAAGCCTGTCGGTCTGAAGCGAAGGCTTTTGATCTTGCATGTGTCACGGAAGCTCCGTTTGATGCGTTTTTTGCGTCGACGGGTAGCGTGCCGTGGGGGGTGAGTGTTCCTACGTTTCCTTGGGTGCACGACGTGGCGATCTTTACGCATCCAGAGTGGTTTCCTGAGTCATGGCTGCGACGTCAGTACACGACGCGAAAGTTCTTACATGGATTGAGGCGAGCACGTCACGTCTTCTGTGTGAGTGAGGACACGAAGGGAGCTGTTCAGAGCCTTCTTCCTTCGCTTCAACGGATCACAGTGACGAGTGAGGGGGTTGTGTCGCCGCATGTCTGCTCTTCTTTGAGCGAGCGCGAGGATCAAGTGCTTATTTTTGGTACGGTTGAACCAAGAAAGAACATTTCATTCATCCTCGAGCTTTGGCCGGATGTGTGTCGTGCGTTAGGACGATCTGTCCGTCTCGTTGTCGCTGGTCAGGATGGGTGGGGGAATGTGGTGGTTGAGACGAACGGGATGATTGAACGTCGTAGGAACGTGTCGGATGAGGGGCGGGACGTGCTACTTGCTCAATCGAAGCTAGTGCTCGTTCCTTCTCTCTACGAAGGGTTTGGACGAGTAGCGCTCGAGGCTATGGCTCACGGGGCGCCGGTTCTAGCGAGTCGCGTGGGGGCGCATCCTGAGGTTGTAGGGGGTGCAGGCAGGCTTCTTGAGCCTTTGGATCGTTCAGGCTGGATTGGGGCTATTGTAGAGCTGCTTTCTGACAAGGCGTTGTGGCTAAAACAGCAGGAATTAGGCCGTGCGCGATCCGCTACGTTTTCTTGGCAGCAGGTCGCCAGGCGGATACTTGCCGTGGTGGCTGAGAATTGCTAGAATCCGGAGGCAATTTGGCGGGGTAGCTCAGCTGGTTAGAGCGTGGGACTCATAAGCCCGAGGTCGGCGGTTCGATTCCGCCCCCCGCTACCAAGAAAAACGGCGCTGTAATAGGCGCTGTTTTTCATTTCCTTTGTTTTTTATGGTGACGGGAAGGCTTAGATGCGGTATTATATTGGCCGCATGTTTATCACGACTCACGCGCTTATCGGAGCATTGATCGGCGAGCAAATTCCCAACTCGCCTGTGTGGGCGTTTGCGCTTGGGGTCGCTTCTCACTTTTTGACGGATATTATCCCTCATGGAGACTCGAATCTCTACAAGGGATACGTCTCGGGGGCTCGTGTGAAGCGGGCGCTGGCCTACGTAACGATAGATGCGCTTGTGGCCATGATGTTCGTGCTCGGGCTTTTCAACACAGGATTCGTCGAGCATCGCGCTGCTATTTCTACGGGCATTATCGGATCGGTTTTACCTGATTTATTGGTGGCCATGTACGAGATTTTCCGTGTGAAGAAGCTTCGATGGCTTCACCGCGTCCATTTCTTTTTTCATAACATGATTACCGGCAAGAGAGGGGATATCCCCCTTGTGGCTGGGATCGCGATGCAGCTTGTGGTGCTGGTGTTTTTAGTGGTGCGGGCGTTCTAGGGTTCTTATGTCTCTTCCTCGACCGATCCTCTTAACAGCTTTTGGTGTTCTTTTGGATACGGAGGGACGTGTTCTGCTTGCTCGACGTACGAATACGGGCGCCGCGGATGGAAAGTATGGATTACCTGGTGGACGTCTTGAGATAGGGGAAGATCTTCTTGCAGGGCTGATTCGTGAAATTCAAGAAGAGATCGGTTGTGTTGTTCGTAGAGAAGATTGTGAGCTAGCTGTTGTTCATCATGCATTGGATGGAGCTGTGGAGCGGATTGATGCGCAATTCTTTGTGCGTGCATGGCAAGGTGAGCCTTCTATCTGTGAGCCAGATAAGGCGGATCATATGGGGTGGTTTCATTTAGACCAGCTTCCTGTGCTCGGTTCTATTACAGAGAAGGTTTTACGCGCTGTTCGTGAAGGGAGAATCTATTGTAAGAGTGTGTAATGGAATGAAAAACACATCGCGTTTGCGATGTGTTTTTCTTGGTTGCGGGGGTCGGATTTGAACCGACGACCTCCAGGTTATGGGCCTGGCGAGCTGCCGCTGCTCTACCCCGCTATAAAAATTTCCTCTGTCTGCTTCACGAGAATAGGCGCTTTTCGTGTGTGTGTCAAGCTGCTACACTGAGCGCACTATGTTGAAAACTCGTTTCATTTCAGGACTTGCCGCTACGGCATTTCTTGCGCCGCAACTCATGTTTGCGGCCACGCCCCAGCAGATGCTCGATCAGGCCGTTCGCTTAGTTGTTGAGCATCCTGTTGCGCAACACATGTCTGTTGATTTTACCGTCGATGGATCCTTCAAGCCTTCGCGTGGTCTTTCTCGGCGCGATATAGAGTCCTCTGGAGCAAGAACAAAAGCTAGCACGTTTCAACTTCGCCTCGTGATTGATGGCGAAACTTACCCTCACGCGGATGCGATGGGTAGCGATGGCCAAGGTCGTATTCGTTTGGTGAAGGTTGCTTCTACGGGAGAGCCTGCCATGAATCTTTCCGATCTCGCTTCGATCGAATGGAAATCCATGGGGGATGTTTTTTACATCAGAATCGCGGATGTCTCACCTGAGCTACGTACGTATCTTCAACAGGCTGGCATGGAAGTTTCCGCTCTCAATTCCGCTGTTGGAACGTGGTTGAAGATCGATCCTCAAAGCCTCGCGTCTGCTATTCAGAATGCGTTGCCTATGAGTGGTGCTGCCACGATCAGCGCACACTCAACAAGCGATTTTGAGCAGTTGGCCCGTGCCTTGCCCATCTTTCAACTCGTGAAGGTTGAAAAGCAGGTCAAGCAAGGAGCGCAGACGTACACACGTCTTTCCGTTCGTCTTCACCCAGGGTTCTGGACACGTTTGGATCAGGCGCTTGCCAAGTTCATTGATGCTGACTTGCAGGACTTAAAAGCAATCTCGCCAAAGGAATATACGAAGCAGCGTGCCATTCGTCTCGCTTCTATGCGCAAGAGCCTCAAAGAGACGCGTACCTCTGCCGCGAAGTTGCGCTTGGTACTCATGATTAACAATCAGTCTGGTCGTATCGAGCGTGCAGAAGGCGCTTGGCAGGACACGACACCTTCTCGCGTTACCGTGTATCGCGGAGAACGTCTCGTGAAGCTCGTGGAAGGACAAGAGACGGTTCAGGTACGCTTCACGAGCTCCATGCAAGCTACCCCTATGCAAACGATTCAGGAACCAACGCCATTTGTTACGTTGGAATCGCTCGTACAAAGCTTTATGAGCAGCATGATGGGTGGTGGAACGCTTCCTGAGGAATCAGGGGCTACTGGCACGGTCACATTCACACCTTGACGTTCGTCTTGTAGACCGTTAGATTGCTGGACGTGTAGAGAAGCTCTCTGCGCGTCCAGGTAGGCCGGGATGGCGGAATTGGTAGACGCACAGGACTCAAAATCCTGCGATCGCAAGGTCATGAGGGTTCGATTCCCTCTCCCGGCACCACGTAAAAACGACAGCTAACCCTGTCGTTTTTACGTGCCTCGTGGCGTAAGTGGCTGCTATGTGGAGCTCTACGAGGTCAGCTGTCTACTGTTGCTGTCGTTCACGTGGCACGGCCCGCATTTCTGGTATACTACGTACGTGACTGTGGAACCGCAGAATCGTTTTACACGGAGACAGACTGCCACCCAGGGCTCTTCGGGTAGGGTAGTGTTTTTTCTGTTTCTTGGATTGGTGGCTGTTATTGGATGGTCATACGTTTTTTTTGTGAGTGATGCTTTCATGGTCAAGGACATCGAGGTGAGAGGAGTGAAGACGCTTGACCCTATGGAAGTGAAGAGGGAAGTGTACGCGACCATTGATGGGCGAGCGCGACCGTTTTGGCAGCCGGCTCGACAGATGTGGTTTTTGCGAGCAGGGGAATTGGAGCCAATCCTCAAGGATCAGCTATTTGCAGAACAGGTCTCTGTGGATAAATCCTCTGGTAACGTTTTACGACTCTTAGTGAAAGAGCGTGCTAGAAGGTATATTTTGCGTACTCCGTCTCAATGGCTCTGGATCGATCTCCAAGGTGTTGTTCTGCAAGAACTTACGCCTCAGGAGTCTAAGGATGCGGATCAACGCTTACTTGGTAAGCCTGCTACTGTTACTGCTGACGCGCCGATTATTTCTATCGATCGACAAACGCCTTTACACGTTGGTGAAGGTATCCAAGTGCATGATATTCGAAGCTGGCTCGATATAGCCCTCGAGGTGCAAAAGCAAGGTATTGCGTACCGTGAGATAGAGCCTCCTGTAGAAGCCTCAAGCACACGCCTCATCCTTAAAACGGCTGAGGGCTACGATGTTTGGTTTGATACGTCCTCTGATACCTTGAAAACGCAAATAGAGGCTTATAGGGCTTTCCAGAAACAGAAGCCAAAGGATGTCCATGTCCAGGAATACGTAGATGTGAGAATCCCTGGGCGTGTGTACGTAAAGTAGGTAGGCAATGTGTATCAGCGTTTCTATAGAGACGTGCTAGTGAGCTTGAAAAACAATGCAACGGTAGAGGAGTGCTGAAAAAAGAGTTTTGGCCGTTAAACGGCTTTTACCCACCCCCAAGGGTCGTATAACATTTATTGTGCGACGCATTGGGATGTCTTTTTGACGGCCTTGGATTCCTCGATAGGCCCTTCCCTACTTCGTGACAATATAAGCAGCGATCAAGGTAACGATCGTTAGGAAAATAATTCCTATTGCGAAAATGGTTCCCCAGTCTGTCATATAGGTTTGGATTAATAGTTAACTGGTGAGGCTGGTTTCATGATGTTGATATCCCACCATGCTTTTAAGCTTGAGGCAAAATCTCGTGCGGTGAAGAATACGATGCGTTCGTAGCTCTGTAGGTCTGCGGACACGCCTACGGCGCTCATACCAAGATGTGAACAAAGATACAGCGCTCTTGGTAAATGGAAGCGTTGGGTGACGATGATCCCCTGCTTCACCCCGAATACCTCTACGGCGCGTTTACAACTTTCGTAGGTACGGTATCCGTGCTCGTCTACAAGGATAGCGCTTTCTGGAACGCCTGCTTCCATAGCTAGTCGCTTCATGGTGGCGACCTCGTTGGCGTGAAATTCACCATCATCCCCTGTCATGAGGAGGGCGCGGACTTTTGCCTCTTTGTAGAGTTGAATGCCTACGGTGACGCGATCGCGAAGCGCGTCTGATGGAGTGCCGTCTAATTTTACACTTGCGCCAAGAATCATGGCTACGGGTGCAGGCGAAATCCAGTTGACGGAGAGAGCTTGGTCGACGGAATAAAGATGCGAGAGGTTTTGTGTTTGGATCTGGACGATGATAGAGAGGCACAGCAAACCCGTCACAAGGATGATCCCTGCGAACGCTTGTTTCCACGTGTGACGGATATGGCATGTCATACCTTAGATATCATCTTGAGGCTTATCGACTAGGCTTGCCTGGAACCCTGTCCCCTGTCCTGAGATTTTAAGCACGTCTTTATCGATTTTGCTTAACTCTTTTGAGGCGAGATTGTATTGATTTACGGTGGTAGTCAAGTGTTTGCCGACATTTGAGAAGTGTTGCTCGTACGCAACTAAGTGGCGTCCTAGGTCACCTACGCGACCACGAATCTCTTTCGCTTGTTCTTCGATCTTGAGAGCGCGTAGGCCCTGAAGGACGGTTTGTAGGTATGCTAAGAAGGAGGTTGGTGAGACGATGATGACGTGGTATTTGCCGGCAGCGCGTTGGATGATGCTTTCTGGGTCGTCACCACCTGCACCGATCTTGTTAATGAGAAGATCGTAGTAGATGGCTTCGTGCGGAATGAACATGAAGGCGAAGTCCATCGTGCCTTCTTCTGGTCGGACGTACTTGGCGGTTTCCTGGACGCGCATCTTGAGGTCGTTTACGAGGGCGCGTTCGAGTTTTTCTCGTTCAGCCACATTTTGCTCTCCGATGATGCGGTTGTAATTTTCCAGCGAGAATTTTGAATCGATGGGGATGACCTTGTCCTTTACGAAGACGGCCGCGTCGACAATTTCTCCATCACGGAAGCGGTATTGCATCTGAAATCCGTCCGGTGGAAGCGTGTTTTTGAGGAGCGTTTCTAGGTAATATTCACCAAGAATTCCACGCTGTTTTGGATTGGTGAGGATACGCTGAAGATTCTCAAGTTGACCTGAGAAGGATAGAATCTGCTTGTTGGTTTCCTCGAGGCGCACGAGACGTTCCGTGACATCGCGTACGGTCGTTGTGACGGTGTTGGAGATGTGACGACTAGTGTCGACTGCTTGGCGGCCACTCTCAGCGAGTGTTTCGCGCAGCTCCTTACGAAGCTCACCCATCCCCTGCTGGAGGAGGAGAAGGGATTGTGGATCGATGGCGGGCGGGAGGTCTGTCCGTGGGCGCGTGGCCCAGTAGATGAGGAGGGCTAGGCCTAAAAACCCAGCGATAATCAATAGAAAAAGAAAGGTGGTTTCCATAGCTCTTGCATAAGTTTCGCGTATGTCGTAGCTTATCACGCACACGAAAATTCGGACACGTATTATCTATTTTTATGACGTACCTCGACCTCAATCGCCCAGCTACTCAGTGGGATGGCGATACCTTCGAAGAAGAAAATGAGAACATGGCAGCCCTCGCTCTTCAGTCCGCTGGGGGTGATGATGAAGATGAAGAAGAGGAAGACGAAGAGGATGCTGTCTCTGTTGAAGAGGTGGTAGCTGGAGACACTCCTGTTGTCCCTGCCGTTGAGGAGGTTGAAGAAGACGAGGAAGGCGAGGTCGACGAATTGAAAGCGCTCGAGCGTTTAGAGAAGGAGTTGAAGGAAGATGAATTCTCTGGGATGAGTGATCTCATCGAAGAGGAAGAGACGATCTAGTCTACTCCGTGAGAAGAAAAGAGCGACGTGCATTCCACGTCGCTCTTTTGTATGTTGTTTCTCTTGTTTACTGGCAGACCGCGCATTCTTCGTTGGCGAGGTCGCGCTTTTGTACTTTGACGTTGATCTTTTCTGCTTCGATCGGCGCTGCAGAGCGAAGGTAGTAGAGAGACTTCATGCCAGCTTTCCAGGCGAGGAAATGCACGTCGTGTAGGTACTTTCCACTGATAGGCGTTGGAAAGAACACGTTCACGGATTGCGCTTGGCAGATGAATGGTTGACGATCGGCGGCCTGTTGTACGATCTCGCGCATGTTCATCTCGTAGGCGGTGCGGAATACTTTTTTCTCTTCATCGCTCAAGATGTCGAGATGCTGCACACTGCCTTTGGCGGCGATGATGTCTTGCCACACTTCGGAGGTGTTCTGGCCTTTTGCCTCCAACGCCTTCTCCAGATGCTTGTTTTTTACCAAGAAGCTTCCTGAGAGCGTCTTTTGTAGGTAGGCGTTGCCGGAGATTGGCTCAACGCAAGGAGTGGCTTCGCGGCACAAGAAGGCGGTGCTAGCGGTTGGCTGTACGGACATGACGTAGCTGTTGCGCTGCGTTCCCCCATCGAGAGGAAGGCCACGTTCTTGCCCGAGTTTTACCGAGGCTGCCTTGGCGTGCTTGTTCACGAGGGAGAACACCTGTTTGTTGATGAGGCGTGCCTGAAGACTTTCGAAGGGCACCATCTTGGACATGAGGTAGCCGTGGTAGCCCATGAGACCGAGACCGATCGAACGCTCGTGTTTTACGGAGTTGATCGACTTGCGATATTCCACAGGGTCCGCCATTTCGCAGAAGCTATCGAGGTTGTTGTCGAGGGCTTTGACGCAGTCGTAGGTGATTTGTTCGACCTTGTCCTTCCACTCGTCGAGGGTTTCCATGTTGAGGTTGCCCAAGCAGCAGACGGCGGTACGATCATCGGTTGTTGGCAACACGATTTCCGTGCAGAGGTTGCTTTGTTTGATGAAGAGACCTTTTTCGCGATGATGTGGAGGAACGGCTTTATTCACCGTGTCGATGAAGAGCATGTATGGTTCCCCTGTTTCAGCGCGGATGGTGAGGATGCGGCGCCAGATGTCCACGGCGTTGAGTTCTTTGGTTGGCGTGCCGTAGTGAGGATCGATGAGCTTGTAAGGGCGATTTTCCTCTACCGCTTGCATGAATTCATCGGTGAGCACGACGCCGTGGTTGATGTTCAAGCATTTGCGATCGACGTCGCCTCCGGTTGGACGACGAATCTCGAGAAAGTCTTCGATGTCTGGGTGATCTACGCGAAGGTAGGCAGCCGACGCTCCACGGCGGTGGCTGTTGCGGGAGATGGCGAGCGTTTCCGAATCCATGATCTTGAGAAACGGAATCACGCCGGAAGATTTGAGACCGCTGGATTTGAGCGGGGCATTTTGACCACGCAGGCGAGACCAATCGGTACCGATTCCCCCACCGTATTTGGCGAGGAAAGCGTTTTCGCGATAGATGTCGAAGATGCCTTCGAGGGTGTCTGGAACGGTGTTCAAGAAACAAGAGATGGGCAATCCTTTGCTTGTGCCGATGTTCATGAGCACAGGGGTAGCCGCGATGAACCAGCCGTTGCTCATGTATTCGTAGAGACGGTGCGCGAGCTCTTTGTCGCCGCGAGACATGCCCGTGGCTACGCGTGCAAAGAACGTTTGTGGGTTCTCGCAGATTTCGCCGTCCTTATCGCGAAGGAAATAGCGATCACGCATGTTCTCCAATCCGAAGTACGTGATGTGGTTGCTGCGTTCGTGGTTTACGGGAACGCTCTCTTGAATCGCGCGGTCGGTGGTGTAGTGAGGACAATCCCAGCTGTTGCGCGTCTTCGTCTTCTCCATGATTTCGATAAGGAGAAGATCGCGGGCGACAGGTAGGTTGTTGTCGGAAAGTGCGTCGATGACGTCACGGTAGGTTTTTTGCGAAGACATAAAGTTTAATGGATGACGATGGGACTAGGTCCAATCCTCGACGATCGCTCCCTTCGCGTATTCCGTGGCGCGGTTTTCGAAGAAGTTGGTGTGTTCTTTGGCGTTGACCATGATGTCGAGCCATTGCAGAGGGTTTTTGTTGACCATGTAGAGCTTATCGAGACCGAGGTCGTTGAGTTTACGGTCGGCGATGTAGCGCACGTAGGTCTTGACCTCGTCTGCTGTGAGGCCCGGCACGGCTCCTAAGGCGAAGCAGGTGTCTACGAAGGCGTCTTCGAGCTTCACCATGTCGCTACAGGCCTGGTAGAGCGTGCTACGCAGTGTCTGTGTCCAGACGTGCTTGTTCTCGCTGATGAGATCGCGGAAGAGCTGACACACGCCTTGGCTGTGGAGCGTTTCATCGCGGATGCTCCATGTGACGATTTGACCGACGCCCTTGAGTTTCCCGAGGCGTGGGAAGTTCATAAGGATGGCGAATGAGGAAAAGAGACTCACTCCTTCCATGAAGCCTCCGAAGACGGCGAGATTCACGGCCAAGTCTTCGATCGTGTTTACTTCAAAATTCTGGAGGTAGTTGTACTTGTTGCGCATGGACTCGTACTCAAGGAAGGCCGAGTACTCTTTCTCAGGAAGGCCGAGCGAGTCGTTGAGGTAGGAGTAGGCCCACACGTGCAAGCTTTCCATGGCGGCAAACGCGGAGAGCATCATCTTGATTTCCGGTTTTGGAAACATCGGGATGAGGCGCGTGTTGTAGTTGTTGTTTACCTCAATATCCCCCTGCGTGAAAAAGCGCAGGATTTGCATGATGAGGTTGGATTCTTGCGGCGTGAGACGGAAGCGATAATCGTTGATGTCGCTTTCCATGGGCACCTCTGTTGGCAGCCAGTGCGCTTGATTTTGTTTGCGGAAGTATTCGAAGTACTCAGGGTATTCGAATGGTCGATAAAACTTGCGATGCGTAAGGATCGGGCAGGATCCAAAGAGCTGATGATTCATACAACGCGGATTAAACGCTGGCGTTGTCGAGTAAGCGTGATTGGCGTGCTCCGTCTACGTTCGTGACTTCGGTTACGTGTTCGATGACAGGTTCATCCATGTGGATGCCGAGGACCGTTTGGCGCTCTTCTGGCGTCAAAAATTTGAGGGCGAGCCAGCGGAAGATGTAATCCATGATGGAACGCGCGTGTGGAATGTTTGGGTTTTGCGTTGGACCGTTTGGTTCGAAGTGCACGCCGGCAAATTTGGCGACGAGGACTTTGAGTGGGACGCCGTACTGCAAACCGATCGAGATGGCGGTCGCAAACGCATCCATGAGACTGCTCAAGATGCTTCCCTCTTTGTTCATGCGCAAGAAGATTTCTCCTGGGGTGCCGTCATCGTAGAGACCGACTGTGAGATAGCCTTCGTAGCCACCAACTTGGAATTTGTGCGTGACGGCTTTACGCTCGTCATTCAAACGACGACGGCGAGCGGCGTACGCATCCCCGGCGACGGGAGCGGAAGCGGTGTTCGTGAGCGGGGTGTACACGGCTTCTGGAGGCGTAGAAGGAGTGGGCATAGGTGATGGGGTTGGTGTTGGGGCTTGGGTGGCGACAGGCGCTGGAGCCGGTGTTTGAGGAGCGGCGCCAGGTTTTTGATCGCGGGCGTAGCGTTCTTTGATGTGGCTGAGTCCGCGGGTTTCGAGGACGCTCACGATCGCTTCGCGCAAGTGACGTGTTTCTGGGGCTGTTTCTTTTACGTACACAGGGCCGAACGCCTGCAATACTTCTTCCACGATGGCTCGTACAAGGGCTTCGTCCTCCTGACCCATGGCTCGAAAAGCTGATGTGAGGGAACGCTCTAATTTATCAAATTGAAAAGGCTGCATGCGCCCATCGCGTTTGCGCATGAGTTTGGGATTGGTCAGAAGTTCGAGCATGATGTCCATAGGAGCGTCACAAAAAAGGCCTACAAAGGGATGAGGAAATGAATGAACGTGGACGTCTACCCTTGCGTGCATGATGATTCGAGCGCGAGGCTCCAATCTTGGCGTGAATCATGCGAGGCGAAGGGCGGACGGACCACAATATCTTGTGGTCCGCTGGTCAGTATACCACAACATGTAGTGCTGTGGAGGGACGAAGAGCGGCAAGATGTGGATATGTTTTGGGAAGGCTCGACCGTGTTGCGTTTTTAGAAACCCAACGACAAATTGATGGCTTTTCGCTCCTCCATTTGAGGCGGAGTGATCGGCAGAGGGATCGTTTGTACTTGGCCCATGCGGTCGTTGTAACGTACCTCTTGAGCTTTGAGGGCATACTCGTAGACATCACGCGTGACGCGGACATCTTGCAAGCAGTATTCCTTTAGTTTTTCGATTTCCCCTTTTTTCCAGTACTCAACAGCCATGAGTCCGTGGCCACTCTTCCCTACTCCGAGCGTCGCCTGGGCTACGTCATCGAGTTTGATGCGAAAGCCTAAGCGTTTGTCGATTTCTGCGAGCAGGTCGAGGGTTGGGAGCTTCATCATGTCTCCCGTGTAATAGGATTGCAAGCAGGGATAATCGAACCCAATTAAGTTGTAGCCGATGATGCGGTCGGCGCGCTCGAGCCGAGGCCAGAGCTTGGGTAAATCCTCTTCTAGAAACGCCTCGAAGGTGTCCGTTTCATAAAAGTAAACGCCCACAAGAGAAACTTGCAGGAGCGATGGATTGTATGCCCCCACGTCTTGGAAGGTGTTTCGGGTTTCGATGTCTAGAACGACTTCACGTCTCATAGCGAAGGCGAGAATAGCATACGGTCGTACGCTGTGAAATGTGGAAGAAAAACCCCTTAAAAAGCAGAAGACCTCGTGCGAGGACGAGGGGTGAGGAGGTGGGGTTGGTTGGGTGCGCTATTCGCAGCGTTCGTCGACGAGGTCGAAGAACAGGACCTCCCTGATTACCAGGTGCGGCCAGGGCTCGAGGGGTGAGCCCAACGGGTCCGTACCGTAGACGAGTGCCACGGCGACGACTTGCCGGCACTGGCAGGGGGCCTGGCGAGTCCTGCCAGGTTGCTCGTTCATCACGGGAAGGGGCTCCGATGGGCCGGCGTACCATTCGCCCAGGAAGAAGCCCGTGCCACCGGCGACACCGATAAGCACGCCGATGAGAAAATGCCGCCGCTTGCATCTCGTTCGCCTCGCGCGCTCCTCTTCGATCAACCTCCTTTCCTCGGCGGACGGTTCGGGGATGGAGAGGCGTCGGTAGGGCTGACAGACCTCCACCTTCGCCGGCTTGGGAGCGAAGAAGACGTGGTAGATGCCTGCCACGAGCAGGATTCCACTCACGTGATCCCAGTACCTCGTGAAGAAGAACAGGACGATGAGACAGGACACGAACTCTCCGTAACGGTTCATTGCGGTGACCTCCTAGGCGTGTATTTCGCCTGAACCCCCCTTAAAAAGCAAGAAGCGCCAGGAAATGGCGCAGAGGCGGGAGTGTGGGGGTGGGTTGTGCGGGGGCGGGTGGGGCTACCGTTCTGTGACGACGATGAAGATCGCCGTCAGGATGCTGATCGATACGGCGACGTGGCTCGGTGAGAGCCAGGTGGTCGGTGCGATCGGCATCGAGCGGTAGGGGTCGCTCAGGCGGCTGGGCCGATGGTGGGATGTCCACCAGTAGACGGCGATGACGATCGCCGTCGCCGGGGCGCTGTATCTCCACAGGGAGAAGTACGTGCACCCGACGACGATGAACGCCGCGAGACGAGCGAAATCACGAAACGCGTTCACTTCAATCTTTCCCTTCTTTTACGGTGTTCGTCACGGGTCCACGGGAGCTGCTAGGCTTGTCGACGAGAGTCTTCGTCAAAATGCGTAGTAGCTGACGTGAAAGAGCGAGGCGGGTCGGTCATGGAGAGACGAGGTAGCCGGCTTCGAGGGCCGCGTCCTCAGCGGCGTGGCGCATGCCCCGCCTTTGAAAGCGATGGCATCCAGCGAATCCGCACAGGACGGCCAGGAACAGCAGGGCGGCGATGTGCTTGTTGTCTTCGAAGTTCAAATCTTCATCCTCCTGGGTAGAAAGTATACGCTTTTTTTATAATTTGTCAATCCTGACAACAAAAAGATCAGATAGCAAAAAAGAGCCTGTGTTTGGCTCTTTTTTGCTATCGTCGCGTGTTTAGTTGCGTTTGCGCTCGAATTCTTTGAGGAATTGTTTGCGAATGCGGAGGTTTTGTGGGGTGACCTCGAGAAGTTCGTCGTCGCCGAGGTATTCCAGGGCTTCTTCCAGGCTCATGATACGAGGCGTATCCAAGCCTTCGGAAACACCGTCTCCTTTGGAACGCATGTTGCTCAACTTCTTTTCCTTACAGACGTTCACGGCCAAGTCTTCTGGTTTGGCGTTCTGGCCAATAACCATACCTTCGTAGACTTTGACACCAGGACCAAGGAAGAGCTGTCCACGTTCTTGGGCGGCGGTGAGGCCGTAGCTGTTGGATTCGCCGGTTTCGTGAGCAATGAGGGAGCCGTGAGGGCTGCCATCGATCGCACCGATAAATGGGCGGTAGCCGAGGAAGAGCGTGTTGATGATGCCCTGACCACGCGTGTCCATCATGAACTCTGTGCGGTAGCCGATGAGACCACGGGTAGGAATCTCGAATTGAAGATAAGCGGTGCCGTTTTCTACGCGCATGTCCTTCATGTCGGCTTTGCGGCGACCCATCTTTTCGATGACCGTTCCGCTCATGCCTTCTGGACATTCGAGGGTGACTTCTTCAAATGGTTCCGTCTTCTGGTGGTTCTCCTCGCGGAAAATAACCTGAGGACGAGACACCTGGATTTCGAATCCTTCACGGCGCATGCGTTCGATCAAGATCGACAAGTGCAATTCACCGCGACCAGAGACGATGAATGTTCCATCGCCGGAGCCAGCTTCTACGCGCAAGGCGACGTCGTTCTGCAATTCGCGATCAAGACGTTCTTTGATGTTGCGCGAGGTGGTGAACTGACCTTCTTGTCCTGCGAATGGTGAGGTGTTCACGCCGAAGGTCATTTTGACCGTTGGTTCTTCGATCGTGATGGCTGGCAAAGCTTCTGGTTGGTTGATGTCCGCTACCGTGTCTCCGATGTTGATGTCGGCGATCCCGGCGAGAGCGATGATGTCCCCTGCTTGTGCTTCCTCAATTTCTATCTTGCCCATGCCCATGAAGCCCATGAGGTTGGTGATCTTGGAAGGGATCTGCTTGCCTTCGCGGTTGATCCACATGACAGGACCTGGTTTTGCTACACCGCGAACGATACGACCAATGGCCATCTTGCCTTTGTAGTTGTCGTAGCTCACGTTGGCGATGGAAATCTGAAGTGGGCCTTCGGAGACTTTTGGAGGAGGGATTTCTTTGACGACGGTTTCGAAAATAGGGCGGACGCCGGTCATCTTGCTCAAATCCATTTCGAGACCTGCTTTACCCTGCTTCGCGGAAGCGTAGATCACAGGGAAATCCGTCTGTGCATCGGAGGCGCCGAGCGTGACAAACAAATCGAAGACCTGATCCAACACCCAGTCTGGGCGAGCGTCTGGTTTGTCGATCTTGTTGATGACCAAGATGATGCGGTGACCAGCTTGGATAGCCTTCTTGAGCACGAAGCGTGTCTGAGGCATCGGACCTTCCTTAGCGTCGACAAGAAGGAGGGCGCCGTCCACGAGGTTCATGATGCGTTCCACTTCTCCACCGAAGTCGGCGTGACCTGGCGTATCCACGATGTTGATGCGTGTGTCGTTGAACATGACCGCACAGTTCTTGGCGAGAATGGTAATACCACGCTCACGTTCGAGTGGGTTCATGTCGAGGATCGTTTCCCCTTCCAATCCGCCCTCGCGAAAGGTGTCGGACTGTTTCAAAAGCGCATCGGCCAAGGTGGTTTTTCCGTGGTCGACGTGGGCGATGATAGCGATGTTGCGGATGGATGGGGCTGGCATAGAATATGAAGCATTAAACTTAGCTTCTCGTTGTCATCCCGAGTGGAGTGAGACGGAAGGAGGGATCTCGGCCGATCGGAAGGGCTACGAGATCCTTCACTACGTCGGACTTCGTTCAGGATGACAAAGTGAAGTTGCCCAAGGATACGCTTTTTTTGACGGTTCGTCAATCGCGGAATCCCCAAAATTAGAAACACCGCCGGGCGAGTCTCCTATGCTCGCTGGCGGTGCCAGATCCTCTGTTCAGTCCGATGCGTGCGCATCGGTGCCATCCCGTGGAGCGGATGGTGGAAGTGCGGTGGCCCCGGGCGCACGTTACGCCCGGGGCACCGGTTAGCGGCGAGGCAAGATAGCCTCATGACGGTTGCTCCTCCTGTTGCCAGGAGGCGAGATCCCGCTAGCGCCTTGGTGCGCTTATGGATCGTGCCTTGCTTGTCTCCTGCTTTGGCCTTCCGCTACTTGCAGCGAGACTGCGCGCCGTTCCACTTCTTGTGGGTGTTGGCGCTCGGCGTGATCTTCGTGGGAGCCTCCTTGGATCTAGCCGTTCACTCTGGGTGGACCAACCCATGCTTCGCACCAATCGCGAGGCAACGTCGAGGAATCTACCCGAGCCCTTGGTGGGCGTCAAGGGATCGTCAGGGCTCGTGGTGGAATTCGATGACGTGTCCGTCCGGGAACTTGATCGACCCGGCGTCGTCGGCGTGAAGGGCGCACCATTCTCCGTGCGCGCCTGAGGCGCGGTGCCACTCGACCAGCCTGGAGCTCTTGAGGGCTACCTCCATCCCCTCGTGCTTGAAGAGGTTCCAGGGCGATTCGTTCGGCTCTCGAGCCCTGTATTGCCGGTGCGTGAAGAGTTGAATCTCTCCAGGCACCCCGACGTTGATCAGGAATCCATCCGGGCAGACGTGTCTGCCGACGTAGAGGTGTTCCCCGCTGCCGGCGACGAAGGTCTTGCTCCTTACCTCCTGGTCATCGATCTTCAGAACCGCGATGAGTCGCAAAGGCATGACCGACTCTCCTCTCTCTTCCTTCTTACAACAAAAACGCACAGGCGTTGGGCCTGTGCTGGTGTACGCTAGCGAGCGCGTTCTTTTTGGTCAAATACTTTTTTCATCCTTTCCCAAAATTCCGGATGTCCCTTCTTTGTCTTCATCCAGTACCACCACTCTGCCCCCCAGAAGTGCACCTCGGGGACATCGATATGTGAGGCGTAGGTAAGATTTTTCTCCATCTGCTTCTCGTCGAACGCGTAGAGCTGATCGTCGACGGAGGTTGTTAGAACACCGTCTTGTAGCCATGGTTCCATTTGGAATTCGCTTACGTACATGGAGCCGCCACGCAGTATATTGTGGAGCGCAATCTTGCGACCGTACAACCAGGATGGGAAAAACCAGTAGCTCCAACGTTTGCTAAAAGAGTTTGAGATGACGCGGTAGACGCTGAAGCCAAGATCTATGCCTTTTGGTTCGCGCATCCATGAAGACAGTTCTCCGGAGGCTGTGGTTGAGATGGGGCGATGGGTGGTATCGAGTTGTTTCACGATAGCGATTTCTTCGTCGATGATGGTGTGGTCGTAGAGCGCACAGTCACCGAAGGTGCCAAAGAAGGTTGGTTCGTTCTCGATTTGCCAACGCGTGATCGTGGGTCGATCTTTGTAGCGCTTTATAACCTCCCGTGCGTAGGTCAATTGAGCTGCGTGACGTTCTTCGACGCTTACGGTCTTTGCCCACGTTGGAAACCAACATTCTGGCCAACGCGGCTGCTTGGCACCGACGACGAGCGTCACGGTCCCCTTTCGGGCGGCGATGAGGTCGAGTTGCTTATCAATGGAAGACCAATCAAATGTTCCTTGCTTTGGCTCGACGCGCGTCCAATAAGCGGGAATGCGCAGATGCTTCACATGAAGTTCATCCAGTACTGCGATAAGCCCTTCGTATGGATCGATGCCGAGATGCTGAGCGTGTTCCGCGCTCCAGGTGATGCCGTAGATTTTTGGATAGGTCGTAGGGTAGCCGACGAAGAAGTAGGCAAAGACCAATACAAAGAGGGCGCCGAGGATTTTCAGAGAGAGCTTTAGGATGGGTGGGAACATAGATTTTTTGTTTTCGTCATTCCGGTCGAGACGACGAGATGATTATCCCGCCACCAACCAAAGTCCAAACCCTACAAGCAGGATCGCCCCACCTTTCAGAATCAACGCTTGTCGAGAGACATCTTCTTTCAGGATCTTTTGCAATCTCGCTCCACCGAGCCAGGCGACGAGAACGATGGTTGCGTATTGTACGGCTTGCAAGGCGTTCACGAGCGCGGCGCTGCCTGCTGCGATGGCGGCGTTTACGAGGACGAAGCCGAGCGAACCCGATGCTTGACCGACAATAGTGAGACCGAGAGAACCTGGAGGGGCGCTCGACTGCTTCTTTGGCGAGAAGAGTGATCGCAGTTCTTTTTGTGCGCCTTGGACGAAGAGTCCAATTACGACGGCGACGAGTGCGGCGATTCCACGGGAGACGACGAAGACACCTAGGAAGCTAGATCTTGTGAAAGCATCTTTACCGGCAACGCTTGCTATCGCGAAGAACATCGCAGAAAGCAGAGCGACGAGGATTGTTGACGTGTCTAGCTTTGCTCGACGTGAGCCTCTTGAAAGAATCCACGTGGCTACGAGGAGACACACGAATCCAAGACCGATGCGCGTTGTTAGTTTTTCGCCGAGGAGGGTGGCCGTGCCGAGGAGGGTGAGAATTGGGATGGTTGATCCTACGATAGGGACGACGCGGCTCGCTTCTGCACGGCTTAGCGCCTCAAAAAATGCCCAGAGCGCTAAGACGAAGACTCCGCCAAAGAGTGCTGTGCTCACCAAGGCTCTTCCTGCGGGCCATGTTGTGACCCACGGACTCGCAAGGAGCACGACGACGGACATTCCTCCGATCAGTGCTGCATAGGTGGCGCTGGATTTCCACGTGGAAGACAGCAGCGTTTTATCGATGACAAACGCCGCTGCGTTGGCGAGGTGGCCGATGATCGCGAGGAGAATCCAGGACATAAACTAATTTGGATATTTCTTTTTTGTCATCCCGACCGAAGTGGAGGGATCGTAGGCGTTCGGAAACGGAGAAGGTCTCTCCACTCCACTTCGTTGCGGTCGAGACGACAATTAAGAGGGGTCGTTCACATCTGACAAGTTATTATATCGTCACAACATCCCCATATCTCGGTACGTGTGCGTCAACGCCGAGCTCTTGGTGGAGACGTGTCATGAGCGCCGCCGCCGCTCCTTCGTCTCCGTGGGTGCAATAGACGTGCGTTGGCTTGTGTGCGGCGTTGGCGATCCACGAGACGAGCATGTTTTGGTCAGCGTGCGCGCTATATGCGCCGATGCTTAGGATGCGCGCTTTGACTGCGACGCGTTCCCCCATTACCTGCACGGTCTTGTCTCCGCGGTAAAGTTTATGACCGAGCGTCCCTGGTGATTGATAGCCGATAATGAGAAGTGTGCACTTGTCGCTAGAGAGGTAGCGGATGAGGTGATGAAGGATGCGTCCACCGTTCATCATGCCGGAGCCAGAGATGATGATCTTTGGCCAAGGCGCCTCGTTGATGGCTTTGGATTGCTCGCGCGTGGGTGAAACGTGGAGACCGGGAAAATCGAAGAGATTATCTCCGTGCGCGACGAGCTGAAGCGCCTCTGGATCGTAGTACTGCGGATAGGCCTCGATGATTTTTGTGGCGGAGATCGCCATTGGACTATCTAGATACACTTCCGTTGGTGGCAGGATGCGCGATTCCACCAGATGATTCAATTCGTATAAAAGCTGTTGTGTGCGCTCGATGGCGAAGGCGGGAATCACAAGCACCCCCTTCTGCTTGATGGTTTGTTGGATGATGAGCTTCAGTTTTTCTTCGCGCGTTGACTCGTCTTCGTGGATGCGGTTGCCGTAAGTGGACTCCATGACGACGACGTCTGCCTCCGAGAGTTGTGCCGTTGGGCGTAGAATTGGCACGTCTTTGTTCCCAAGATCGCCAGAGAATGTTGCTTTTGCTCCGCCCTTCTCCGTTATCTCTACAAATGCACTTCCGAAGATGTGACCTGCGTCACGAAACCGGAAGGTTATATCCCCTATCGTGACGGAACGGCTGTAGTCGATGTGCGTGAATTGACCGATGGTGGCGGTGACGTGCACTTCATCGTAGAGCGGTGGACGATACTCGCGCTTAAAAGCCTCAAGCATGATTTGGTGCGCGTCGAGCAGGACGAGCTTTGCAAGATCCCCAGTTGGCGGCGTGAGGTAGATGGGGCCTTTGAATCCTTCTTTAACGAGGCGTGGAAGACGACCCGTGTGATCGAGATGTGCGTGGGTTACGACGACAGCGTCGATAGTTTTTGGATCAAAGTCGAATGGCTTGGTGTTCTTCGCTTCGCAGAACGCGCCGCCTTGAAACATGCCACAATCAATGAGGATTCTCGCCGAAGATGTTTGGACTAAATAACAAGAACCCGTCACTTCGCGAGTGGCTCCATGAAAAGAAATCTGCATAGACTAGGTTTGCGCGACGAAGAGCAAGCGAACGAGGTGTGCCGCGAATGGTTGATCGATGAGGAAGAAGATCATGAAGCTCGTCTCGACCATAAGGAGAAGCGCACCAGAAACGACGAGAAGACGATGAGAGAAGTCTGGATCTTCGAAACGGAACTTCCAATGGCTATTCAGCATCCAGAACTCGTGCTCGAGCATGATGTTTAGGAGAAGCACGAGAAGAGATCCAACAGCGCCAGCTAAGAAGGAGATGGCGGGACCAAATCCTACGAAGCTGCTCAAGGCCATCACAAGAGGAAACGCGGCAAGCGTCACGATCATCCAGTAATGGTGGGCGTGGGTGTGGCCTTTTTGCACCGCATGAGCATGAGGAGGCGCGCGACGCACAATGGATCTGCGCGTGCTGGGTTTTCTCTTCAAAGGACGAACGGATGACATACGTGGCGATGATAGCACGCGGAAAAAAAATCTGGAATTGCATCTATCCTTCGGCTCGCACGGTTTCTGGTCCTAAGAGTCCTTCGAGTTCTTTTGCTAAAAGATCATCGAAGCTTATGCGATAGGACGTGAGGATTTTTTGTTTTACAGGATGTTCCACGGCGAAGTAGACGCGATATCTGCCCGGGTGCTGATCGAGAATCGTGCGTAGCTTAAGGAGGAGCGATTCTGGCATGTGCGCGCGTAGGTGGAGCGTCACGGCTTGAAGCTGCGGACGAGGTTGCGTGGCGGGAGGCGTATCGGTTGCCGTTGATTCCGTCGGTTGATCGCTCGCCCTCTCCTCAATCCCCGCTTGTTTCATGTATTTCCTGATGTCATCGATGTTGTCTGGCGTGATCTCGTATCCAGATTCTGCAAGGAGCTTTGGCTCGCCATCTTTTTCTTGGTAGCGGCCAGAAACTACGAGCGTCTTTCCTGTTTCCCAGATCTCTGGCTTATCGCGATATATACGAGGAAAGACCACGACTTCTACATCCGCCGTTGTATCTTCCAACTTCGCAAACATCATGGCTTCGTTGTTTTTGGTGATGATGCGTTTAGCACTCGTTACCATGCCACCAATGCGCACATTCTTCTTGTCGGTCTGCTCTGGCATGCGCGCAATGTCGACAAATAGCCCGCGCAGCTTCTCTCCGTATTCACGGAAGGGGTGTTCGGAAATGTAGAGGCCTAACAACTCTTTTTCCCATGCCAATCGTTCTCGTTCTGTCGCTTGTGGAGCTGGGCGAAGTACGAGTGGTGGATGCACGGCGGCTGCTACCAACGAGAAGAGATTGAATTGTCCGCTGGAGGCTTCCTGGGAGATGCGCTTGTGATACTCAAGAATGCCTTCGATGTTGAAACAGAGTTGGTTGCGTTCACCGAAGCGATCAAGCGCACCAGACTTGATGAGGGATTCCAGCGAGCGACGGTTAAAGGTTTTGTCTTGGATACGTGAAGCGAAGTCCGCCAAGTCTTTGTACGGCCCACCCTTCTTTCGTTCTGCGATGATGTTGTCTACCACGTCTTCCCCTAGCCCTTTGATCGCCACGAGGCCGAAGCGGATTTGGTGCTTGTCCTTGATAACGGTGAAGCGTGTAAACGACTCGTTGAGATCAGGTGGTAATACCTCGATGCCCATGCGTCGACATTCTTCGACTTCGATAGTGATACGGTCGATGTTGCCTGAATCGGAGTTGAGGAGCGCGGCCATAAAGGCCTCTGGGTAGTGAGCTTTGAGGTACGCCGTTTGGTACGCGATCATGGCGTAACAGGCGGCGTGGGATTTGTTGAACCCGTAGGCTGCGAATTCTTCGAATTGTTGGAAAATAGCTTCTGCGGTTTCGCGTTTCACGCTGTTTTTTACCGAACCATCGACAAACTTTACGCGCAGCTCTGCCATGAGCTTGGCGATCTTTTTTCCCATGGCTTTACGGAGCGTGTCAGCTTCACCTGGCGTGAATCCGGCCATGTCTTTGGCCACTTGCATGACTTGCTCTTGGTAGACAGGAATCCCGTAGGTTTCTTTGAGGGCGTTTTCTGTGAGCGGATGCATGAAAACGATCCGCTCTCGTCCATGTTTGCGATCAATGAAGGACTCGATGAACTGCATGGGGCCCGGACGGTAGAGGGCCACCATAGCGATGATGTCTTCGATTACCGTTGGCTTTAACTCACGGATGTACTTCTTCATGCCGTCCGATTCAAGCTGAAACACGCCAGTTGTTTCGGCCTTTCCGAGCAGTTCGAAGGTGAGACTATCGTCGAGAGGGATGGTGTTGATGTCGATCGTTTCTCCGTGAATGATTTGAATCATCTCCAAACAATCGCGGATGACGGATAAGTTGGAGAGACCGAGAAAATCCATCTTTAACAACCCACAGACTTCCGAGGAGTGGAGGGAATATTGAATGACTTGTTCGACGTCGCCGCCTTGGGCTTTTTGCAGGGGCGAAAAGTGCGAGAGCGCTTCGGGGGCGATCACGATGCCACAGGCGTGCTGTGAGGCGTGACGCGTTGTGCCTTCTAGCTTGATAGCGAGGTCGATCAACCGTTTGATGCGCGGATCGTTTTCGTAGACGGCGCGGAGATCAGGGGCGTCTTTGATCGATTCTTCGAGAGGGATGTGCTTTCCCTGCACAGGTGGAGGAATGATCTTAGCCACACGGTCGACATCGCCGTATGGAAGACCAAGTACGCGACCCACGTCACGCACCGCAGCACGTGCCGCCATGGTTCCAAAGGTGATAATACCGGCCACACGGTCGACACCGTACTTTTTGCTGACGTATTCAATCACGTCTTTGCGTTTTACATCATCAAAGTCCGTATCGATATCCGGCATGGAGATACGGTCGGGGTTCAAGAAGCGCTCGAAGAGCAGGCCATAGCGCAGTGGATCAAGGTTGGTGATGTGGAGCGCGTAGGCGACGATGGACCCGGCGGCTGAGCCGCGACCGGGGCCTACAATAACGCCGTGCTCTTTAGCCCACACAATGTAGTCCTGCACGATCAAAAAGTAGGCCGCAAAGCCCATGCGCTCGATGGTAGCGAGCTCGAACTCCATGCGCTCGCGGGCTTTGACCTGGCGTTCGGGCTCCGGGTAACGATCGAGAAGCCCTTCTTCGCAAAGTTTACGTAAGTAGGACGTCTCTGTCTCACCTTCGGGCACGTCGAACTTGGGGAGAAGGTTTTTGCCTAATTCAAGTTTCACGTCGCAGCGGTCGGCTATTTTGCGCGTGTTCTCGATCGCTTCTGGGTGATCTTTGAACGCCTCGACCATCTCTTCTGGCCTGCAGAGAGAGTGATCGACGAGGGACATGGAATACCGATTGCGATCGTCCACCATTTTGCCATCGTGGATACACATGAGGACGTCTTGTGCCTCGCGGTCGTCTGGATGAAGATAGTGGACGTCTTTGGTGGCGACAAGAGGCGCACCAGTCATGCGGCTGAGCTCGATCAAGTTTTCGTTGACGTCGATTTGGGTTGGTGATTCTGGGTGATGCACGAGTTCCAAAAAGAAGGAGTCCTTTCCAAAGATTTCTTGGTAGGTCAACACGAGTTCACGAGCGCGCTCCATGTCGTGTGCTTGGCAGGCTTTCGGGATCTCTCCTTTGGAGCAACCAGAGAGCGCGATAATCCCCTTTCCGTATTGGCGCAGGAGATCTTTATCCATGCGCGGCTTGTAATAGAATCCCTCGAGGTAGGAAATCGAAACGAGGGTCAACAAATTCTTGTAGCCCTCCATGGTTTCTGCGAGGAGCGTCAGGTGGAACGCGTGCGTGTCGATGCCGGGACGTCGATCGGTATGTTTGTGGGGAGCGATGTTAGCTTCGATGCCCAAGATTGGTTTCAGCCCTGCCTTATGCGCTGCTTCGTAGAACTCGATCGTGCCGTACAAGGAGTTGTGGTCGGTGAGCGCAATGGCGTCGTACCCCATTTCCTTGGAACGCCCAACCAAATCCTCGACGCTGCCCATGGCGTCGTAGAGCGAGAACATGGAGTGCGCGTGAAGATGGACGAACGGGCTCTTGGGAAGGGCAGCAGTTTCTTGGGACATACAAAACGATTCGCTGACGGCACGAGGCCTGCGAATGCGTGGCTAGATGAATTGGCAACGTTCTTAGTGCTTGCGTTTACGTTTGACGGCTTCCGTCACTTCACGCTCGAAGTCATCTTCCTTGTTTCGTTCTTTTCGTTCACGCATCCAACCGAAGATTTCTTTGCCGGCGGTGGCCATCACGCCAAGATACTGGGAAGCGGAGCCGATGCGTTCGCTGACATCTGAGACGAATGATTCGATGCGTTCGATTTTTTCGCGTGTGTCTTCGAGTACGTCGTTAGCTTGCCGAAGCATGCGTCCGAGCTCGAATAGCACCCAGCACAGGAAGCCGCTCACGAAGAGCAGACTGATGGCGCCGGCGAGAAGAAGGGCATCGTGGGAAGAAAGGTACATACAGGGCGATGATAGCACTATTTCCGCCACTCTGCAGCAAAGGTTTTGGTGAGGAGCGATTCGATCGTCTGCATCACGGCGTCGACTTCGGCGGTTTCGAGCGTTCTGTCGGCGACGCTGAAGGAGAGATGGAAGGCTAACGACTTCTTATCCTCCGGAACACCTTGACCGCGGTAGGTGTCGAACCATTCGATCGTGCGGACGAGTGGCGAAGCGGAGCGAATGACGGCCGTGATCGATTCTACCGTTACGTCGCGGTCGACAAGGAAGGCGATATCACGCTTCGCTTCTGGGAATACGGGGATGGATGTGTAGGTTTTGGTTGGTTTTGCAAGCTCGAAGCATTCTGAAAGCACGAGGTGTGCTGACGTAACTCGGCCGTCGATCTTAAAGCGTTCTGTGACCTGAGGATGGATTTCGCCAACGGTCGCCAAGAGATGCTCGCCAACAAAGAGCTGCGCGGTGCGTCCTGGGTGCCAGAACATGTCTTGTGTGAGAGGTTTCCACGAAAGGTTTTTGATGCCAAGCAACTCACACAGTCCTTCAACAAAGCCTTTTGCTTCGGCGAAGGCTCCTTTTTGGTTCAAAATGGTTGTTACACACTCTGGTCGTTCGACTGGGAGATCCGTGTTCTTTCCGTCGCGCAGGTAATACACGTTTGCGAGTTCGAAGAGATGCTGTTCGCGGAAGCGTTCCTGGTTCTCGGCCACGGTTTGTAAGACGGACGGCATGAGAGAGGTGCGCATGAATTCAAAGTCGCTCGAGAGAGGATTTTGAATATGCAGCATCTTGGATGGGTCAAAGCCCGCCTTTTCTGCAAGTTCGCGTGAGATGAAGGAGTAGTTGAACGTCTCCGAATACCCAGCGGACATGGCGAAGGTGCGGACATCTCGTTCGAGCGCCAGGGCGCGGTCCATAACTCTTGGCGTGAGCGCTGGGGGGTAGGCCGCAGGAATGCGAGCGTAGCCGTAGACACGAGCCACTTCTTCGACGAGGTCGCGGCCGGACTCGATATCGTGGTCACGCCACCAAGGCACCGTGGCATGAATCTTTTTCCCAGCAACGCGAATCTCAAATCC
This sequence comes from uncultured Gammaproteobacteria bacterium, assembly GCA_964561355.1. Classification (GTDB taxonomy): domain Bacteria; phylum Patescibacteriota; class Patescibacteriia; order 2-12-FULL-60-25; family 2-12-FULL-60-25; genus JAGOUY01. The sequence goes on along the minus strand of CAZLPD010000006.1, from coordinate 14,831 downwards.
GAGACGCGTGAGGGTGTCTTTGACTTCGCTGAGGCTGATGTCGACGCCCATGATCGTCTGGACTTCTTCCAAGCTCGTTGTAAACGTCAGCGGCTTGTACTTGTGCGCTTCCACATCGGCCAAAGCAGAGCTTATGGTGCCACCGGCGAGTTCGAGACAGAGCTCAATCGCGCGAGCCATGCCGATTGGGCACGACTCAGTCGATAATCCTTTTTCGAAGAGAGATTGAGAATCGGATGAAAGATTGAGGTCGCGTGCAGCACGGCGGATGTATACGGGGTCCCAGACGGCGCACTCGAAGATCACCGACGTTGTGTCGAGCGTGACGCCACTTTCTTCTCCACCCATGATGCCGGCGATGGACTGTGGACCGACCTCGTCTGCAACGACGATGTGTTTTTCTGAAAGCTCGTAGGTTTTTCCGTCGAGTGCTTTGAGTGTTTCGCCTGGTTTTGCGTAGCGGACGCTGATTCCCCCGCTGAGCTTACCGGCATCAAACACGTGCATTGGACGGCCAAGCTCGAGGAGGATGTAGTTGGTGATGTCGACCACGTTGTTGATCGGACGTTGTCCGGCAGAGAGGAGACGGCGTTTCATCCACCAAGGCGAAGGACCTACGCGAACACCGTCGATGCGGATCGCGGAGAAACGTGGGCAGATCTTTTTGTCAGCGACGTGGACGGAGAGCTTTCCCTTCCCCTCTTTAATCTTTGGCGCTTTCCATGTGAACGGGTGCTGCAGAATCGTGGCTGCTTCGCGTGCTAAGCCAACCATCCCCATCGCGTCCGGACGGTTGGTGGTGACTTCGATGTCGGCGATGACGTCGTGTTCCACTTCGAGGAACGCGGCGAGAGATTGTCCTGCCTTGAAATGAGGTTTTTCGTGTGCAGATGCTTTTCCAAGATCCAAAATCTCGCGCTCTCCATGAGGAAAGGCATCGAAGAGACCAATTTCGTTGGCGGCGCAGATCATGCCTTCACTTGCCACACCACGAATTTCGGTTGGTTTGAGCTCGATCAAGTCTCCTTCTCCGTGCCAACGCACCTTTGCGCCTGGGAGTGCGACGATGATCCACTGATTTGCTTCGAGGTTCGATCCTCCGCAGACAACCGTGATGACACGTGAACCGAGATCGACTTTAGCGAGACGGAGTTTATCCGCGTTTGGGTGCGTTTCGACGTTTTGGACGTGTCCGACAAACATGCCGTCGTAGAGCGGTGCTTGTGGGTAGAGACGCTCAACGCCCGGACCTGAAAGCGAGACCTTGGCCGCGAACTGTTCGGGGGTCTCTTTGAGGGCGGCGTATTCTTTGAGCCACTGGTAAGAAGCGAGAATGTTCATAGGCTAGAACTGTTGCAAGAAGCGAAGATCGTTTTTGTAGATGTCGCGGATGTCGTCGAGCTGCGTCCCCTCTTTCATCATGTAGTTGCGTTCAACCCCCCACCCGAAGGCGACACCGGAGTAGACGGTGGAATCGATCCCCGCGGCTTCGAGCACGTTTGGATGAAGGACACCTGCTCCGCCAAGCTCCACCCAGCCACGTTTACAGGCGCGGCATTTTTGCGTTGTATTGTTCATGGAACCCGTTCCCTCGCACACGCCACAGGTGATATCTACCTCAAAAGAGGGTTCCGTAAAGCGGAAGTGGAAGGGGCGGATACGTACGTTGCGTCCTGGCCCGAAGAAGTTATGGACGAAGTATTCCAATATTCCTTTGAGATCCGCGATCGAAACACCCTTGTCGACGTAGACACCATCAAACTGATGAAACATCGGCGCGTGGGTGACGTCGATTTGGCGGCGGTAGGTTTTGGCGATGTTGATGGCGCGGATTGGAAACTCTTTGTCCGCAAGACAGCGAGCCGTCCCACTTGTGGCATGTGGCGTGAGAATCATCTTCCCCCATCGTTCTGAGGCGGGCGCGTCCATAAAAAAGGTTTCCCATTCGTCGCGAGCGGGATGATCTTTTTGCATGTTGAGCGCTTCGAAGGCGTACCAATCCCACTCGACTTCTGGATAGCGCGTACGAACGAAGCCGGCGCAGGCAAAAATGTCGGTGATCTCGTCGATAGCCTGTGTCACGATGTGCAAATGCCCTTGGCGTGGAGATGTTCCAGGCTCCGTTACGTCGATACGCTCTTCGAACAACTGTCGTGCCATGGAGGCTTGTCCGAGTCTTGCGCGCGCTTCTTTGATTTGCGCTTCGAGCGCCTGTTTCACATCGTTAGCGGCAGCGCCAGCGGCTTTGCGCTCTTCGCCTTCGAGATCTGCTAATCCACGCAATGCCTGGGTGAGTTCACCTTTGCGTCCGAGAAAGCGGATTTCAAGCGCATCCAAATCTTCTAACTTGGTGGCGGCATTCACGTCTTGTTGTGCCTGCAAATGCAGCACGCGGAGATGTTCAGAGAGATTCATAGAAGAAGTGTTTTATTCCTTGCCAGAGTGGAGCGCCGTAGATACTGACATCGCGGACGGTGACGAAGATAATGAGACTGATGAGGAGAATGAAGCCAATTTGGTGCGCACGAGCTTCCCAGGAGAAGGTTTTGCGAGTGCGACGAATGAGTTCGAGAAGGACGAAGACGAGGCGACCTCCGTCTAATGCCGGAATAGGGAGAAGGTTTACGACGGCGAGGTTGATGGAGAGGAGCGCGGCGAATTGTGCGAGTGCCCAGAAACCTTGCTCCGCGATCTTCCCTGTCATGACGGCGATCCCAACCGGTCCGGAGAGCTGCGCGCCGGTACGGTGACTCACGAAGAGCTCACGCAACATCTGCCAGAATCCGAGAACGACCATTTTTGTAAAGAAGTAGGTGGTCGTGATTCCTTGGACGAACGCTCGGTGGATGGGAAGCTGCACGGTTCCGATGTCTGCTAGACCCACGCCAATCCCCTTCTTCTTGAGCGCCTCCACGTACACAGGCGTGACGATTACGTCGATCTTTTTGCCGGTGCGTTCGACGGTGAGCGTGAATGACGGATTTGCTGCGCTTTGTTCTGAGAGATTTTTTCGGACTTGTTCTGCCTCGCTAGCTGTCTGGTTTTGTATTTGGATAATTCTGTCACCGGTTCGGATGCCTGCTCGCGCTGCCGGTGAACCTTCTACGACTTGTGTGATCTCGACATGCTTGTCGTTCACCCGTGCGCTGGTTGGAACGCCGTCTAAATCCGCTGGAACGCCGACCGCGTAGCCGATCGTGAAGACGAGGATTGCGAAGACCCAGTTCATGAGCACGCCGGCGAGGAGGATCCAGGCACGCGCGAAGACCGACTTGCTCGCGAAGGAATCTTGATCACCTGGTTTAGCGTCCTGCTCGCCCTTGAGACGAACGAAGCCCCCAAGCGGAAGCCAGTTGAACGACCAAATGGTGTTTGGATAGGTTTTGGTGTCTTTTGAGGCGACACGCTTCCACGTTAGACCATCGCGGACGAATCCTATGGCGCGGGGAGGAAAACCAAGACCAAACTCCTCTGCTTTCACGCCGAATATGCGTGCCATTGCGTAATGACCAAACTCATGAAACACCACGAGAACAGAGAGGATGACGAGGAAAAGGAGGATGGTGGTCATGGGAAAAAATGAGAATGGAGACGCTGCATGTTGTACCACACGCAAAAAAGACAAGAAAGGCCCGGCTTAAAAATCAGAAAGACTGCCGTGAAGCAGTCTAAGAGGTGTGGTTGGCGGTTTTACCAGAGGAGCATTTGGCTATCTCCAGCTAGGACGACGTGCTGGCGTCGTAGGTGGCAGGCGGCGTAGCCGGACTCGATGGTCCGAAAAAGGCCCAACCCGGTGGTTGTGGCGCCGTGGGAAAGAAGTTCCTGCCATACGTAGTACGCCAGGTATCCGCCGGCTCCAAATTGCGGGGCGATCTGCGCTTGCTCATCCGCCCTTGAGGCAAAGAGCCCCACCGTTCGTGGCAACTCCGCCGCTACCGAGGTGAATCCCCCCGCTTCGCAGCTGTCGAAGAGGATGAGCTTGCGCCCTCGCGGGATTTGGCCCAAAAGGGTGCGCACGTCCGCTGCTTCGAGGACTTGATCGTATAGTTCGATCTCATGGCGGTTTCCGTGGCCATCGAAAAAGAACACGAACAGGTCCTGCTCTCGCACGCGGTTCGAAAGAGCGTTGAACGCGGAGAATACGGCGATGTAACTCGCTTCTCCGTTTGTAAGACTAATGACGCCGTCGTCCGTTGCCGTCAGTCGGCTGTCACGGAAGCCGCGGGTCATCCTCTCCGCGTCTTGGTCGCAGTAGCGAAGGTCATGGTCATCGCTGGGGTAGTCCGCGATGCCGATGAAGACCCCGTAGACCCTCGGCACGTCGCAGACCGGGTCTGCGACGTGCGTTGCCGGTGATTGCGTGACGTTGTGGCTCCGTTCGGTCGCCACTACGCGCTGTGACTGGAACGACGTCCCTCCTTGTCTCTGTTCCGCGCAGGCGGTGAGAACGAGAAGGAGAAGCGCTGTGCAGAAGGCTTTGAAACGACAAAGCAAGGCGCACCTCCTTCATTCGATGGTTCCCTCACCCACCTTGGATGAATTGATATCGAATGAAGCAATGTGGCACGCCCTGGTAACCTCGTCAATCTTTGACCACCCTAGGCCTCGATAATCTTTTTCAGTTCTTCTCGGCGTTTTTCCATCTCTTCCCGTGTTCTGGCTTCTAGGTTTAGACGCAAGACCGGCTCTGTATTGGAGGCGCGCACGTTGAACCACCAATCGTGCTCGGGTTGGCTTTGGTCACAAAACTCGAAGCGAAGGCCATCAAGCAATGATTTCTCGCTGGCTGTTTTGGTGTATGTCTCGTCGAGCGTCTTCAGGATCGTAGCCTGGTCTTTCACATGGAAGTTGATCTCGCCCGAGTGAGCGTACGTCTGGAGTGGTCGCCAAAGTTTTGAGAGAGGCTTTTCTTCTCGCGCTAAGATCTTGAGGAGGAGAAGCGCCGCGTAATCACTCGCCTCGGCGTACCACATATCGGCGAAGTAGAAGTGCATTGAAAGCTCGCCGGCGAAGATAGCGTGTTCTGCTCGCATCTGTCGCTTGATGTGTGCATGACCCACGCGGCACATTCCCGGGTCGCCACCGTTTTTACGGATCGCTTCGGCGGTGCTCCACGAGGAACGGAGATCGTAAAGAACGCGACCGGATTTTTTCTCACGAAGAAGCTCTTGTGCGAAGAGCGCTGTCAGCATATCGCCTGGGATGGGCGTCCCCTCTTCGTCGACGAATCCTACACGGTCACCGTCACCATCAAACGCGATGCCGAATGCGCATGCGTTTTCGCGCACACTCTTCTGCAGATCTTTGAGCGTATCTGTGTTGAGTGGGTTTGCTTCGTGGTTGGGGAATGAGCCATCCAAATCCCAGTAAAGTGGCAGGATATTTAGCGACGGTAAGCGCTTGGCGAAGTCGGGCATCGTGTGTCCGTTCATTCCGTTGCCGGCATCGATAGCAACAGACCACGTTGGCAAGTTCGCTGGCAAGTCTGCAAGTTGGAAGACGCGGTCCAAGTATCGTTTTTTTACGTCGGTGTCAGTTTGTACGTCGCCGCGCTTCTCAGAAGGTGGGTAGCTGTTGCTCCCGCACGCTGCGTCGCGGATTTCTTCCATGCCCGATCCCTGGCCGATTGGCTGCACGTCACCTTTCACCATTTTGAATCCGTTGTACTTGGCGGGGTTGTGCGAGGCGGTGACCATCACACCAAGATCGAAGCGACCAGCCCCTTCCCCTACCGCGAAGTAGAACATCGGCGTCGAACACAGACCGATGCGTGTCACGTGAATCCCTTGGGAAGTAAAACCATCGATGAGCGCTGCTTCCAGCTCCGGCGACGTGGTGCGCATGTCGTGACCGATGAGCACATGCTTGGGCTTGTACGTGTTCGCCAACGTTTCACCGAGACGGTGCGCAAATGAGGCGTCGATTTCTTGAGGAGCAAGACCGCGGATATCGTAGGATTTGAAGAGAGAAGGCAGCATATTGCCCAAGTATGGAGAAGTTGCGGGCGCCGGGCAAGAACGGGGCTCCGACCTCTGAGTTTGGTTTTTAGAGAAAAGCCGCTTCGGCTTGCGTCGCAAAACGTTTTGGCTTTGACCCCTCCCCCTGTTTTGAGTACTCTATCCCTATATGAACACAACCTTCGTTCTCCTTGCGGTCGTCGTCGTGGTCGCGCTCTGGCTTATCGCTACTTACAACGGTCTCGTGCGCCTCAACACCCAGACGGAAGAGGCTTGGTCGGACATCGATGTTCAGCTCAAACGCCGCTACGACCTCATCCCCAACCTTATTAATACGGTCAAGGGGTACGCCGCTCATGAATCCGGCGTCTTCGAGAAGGTTTCCCAGGCTCGTGCTACGGCCATGGGCGCTCAGTCTCCTCAGGACAAGGCTGTCGCGGAGAACGCATTGTCGAGCACCCTCAAATCCTTGTTTGCCGTGACGGAGGCCTACCCAGAACTCAAGGCAAACGAGAACTTTTTGAAATTGCAGGACGAGCTCTCCGATACAGAAAACAAAATCCAGGCTGCTCGCCGCTTCTATAACGGCAATGTGCGTGACCTCAACATCAAATTGCAGGTGTTCCCCACGAACTTGATCGCCAATATGCTCGGGTTTAAGGCGCGAACGTTCTTCGGTCTCGAGAATGAAGCTGAACGTCAAGTTCCCGAGGTGAAGTTTTAGGCCACCTCTCCCCCTCCCCCATGTACCAACAAATAGACGCGAACAAGCGCAATACTTGGGTTCTTCTTTTCCTCTTCATCGGTGTTTTGGCGGCGGCTGGATACGCTTTTGGATTGGTGAACGGCGACGAGGGCGCCGGGCTTGTGTTCGCTCTTCTTGTTTCCCTGGGCTCGGTGCTCTTCTCTTGGTTTCTGGGCGATAAGCTCGTGCTTTGGACGGCCGGCGCTACAGAGATAACGGATCGCTCACAGAATACCTACGTTTGGAATTTGGTTGAGAACCTTTGCATTGCGTCTGGACTTCCACGTCCTCGCATCTACCTCGTGCAGGATGCGTCGCCAAATGCGTTTGCCACCGGTCGCGATCCGCAGCATGCCTCTATCGCTCTTACGACGGGCATCATCGAACGCCTCGAGAACGAGGAGCTGGAAGGCGTGATCGCTCACGAGCTTTCTCACGTAAAGAACCTCGATACGCGTTACATGATTCTCGTCGCTGTCTTGGTGGGTACGGTGAGCATGTTGGGCGATTGGTTTTTGCGCGGGGGGTTTCGTCGGCGCTCGAGTCGAGATGAAGGAGGTGGGGTGTTTATGATCGTTGGGATCCTCTTCCTTGTTCTCTCCCCTCTTATCGGTCAATTGATCAAGTTCGCGATTAGCCGTCAGCGCGAATACCTCGCCGATGCTTCCGCTGCTCTTCTTACACGTTACCCGGAAGGATTGGCCCGCGCCCTCGAAAAAATCTCCTCAGCGAACATCCCTCTCCAGCACGCTCCCCAGGCGTCTGCGCATCTTTGGATCGCGGATCCGTCTGGCAAACAGGTGAGCGTTGGCTCCAAGCTTGCTGGACTCTTTTCCACTCACCCTCCTATTGCGGATCGTATCGCTCGTTTGCGCGGCATGACACGTTAGTCACCTATGTTTCACCCTGAACTTCTTGCTCGGTTTACCACGCACTTAAAAGAGGCCCTGCAAAAAGGGTTGCTTTTTTCGATTCGGAATGGGCGTTCCCTCCTTGAACCCGGCGATGTTCTCGTCGGTCTTCTTCAAGAACAGGGATCGATTGCTACCGAGATCCTTGGGAAGTTCCATGTGGACTTGCACGCGGCGGAAGAGGCTTTTGCGCTGCGAGCCTTGGCGGCTCCGGCGGGCTCGAACCTTCATCCTGATCTCTCCCCTGCCACAAAACGGTTGCTCGAGAAGTGCGTGCTGAGCGCGCATCTCTCTGAACATAAATACGTTGGCACAGAACATCTTCTTTGGGCATTGATTGAGATTGATAGCCCCGAGATCACTGCCTTCTTGCGCGGCTGTGGTGTTTCAACCATCGACGCCAAGCAGCAGGTGGAGACGATTCTGAAATCGACCGCGCGTTTTCCCGATCTATCCCGCGCTTCGGATTCTACTTCTGCGCAGGATCACGATGTCCATGAGCACGATGAAGAAACTCCTGATCGTGAACCAGCCGTTCCAGGATCTGCTCAATCACCACGTCGCCAAGAACGCGTGAAGTCGCTGGAGGTGTTCGCTCGTGAACTCAGCTCTCCCGAAGTCGTCGAGAAGCTCGATCCTGTCATTGGTCGCGACCTGGAAACCGAACGTGTCATTGAGATCCTTTGTCGTCGCACAAAGAACAATCCTCTCCTTCTCGGTGAACCTGGTGTTGGAAAAACGGCTGTGGTCGAAGGTCTCGCTCAACGCATGGCGGCAGGCGATGTGCCTGACAGCCTCCAGGGTCGACGCCTCTACGCGCTTGATCTCACCCTCATGGTGGCCGGCACTATGTATCGTGGTGAGTTTGAGGCTCGCTTGAAGCAGCTTATTGAAGAAGTGAAGGCGGATCCCAACATCCTCTTGTTTATCGATGAGATCCACACCATGGTTGGGGCTGGTTCGACGAGTGGCTCGATGGATGCGGCGAATATTTTGAAACCAGCCTTAGCGCGTGGTGAGATTCACTGTATTGGCGCTACCACGTGGAACGAATATAAAAAACATATCGAACCTGACGCGGCCCTTGAACGTCGCTACCAACCTGTTCACGTGCTTGAACCTACCCCAGAGAAGGCGCTCGAGATGGTGCGTGGGCTCAAAACGCGCTACGAGGATCATCACGCTGTAACCTTTAGCGAAGCGGCGCTTGAGGCGTCTGTGCGATTGGCAGCGCGTCATATCACTGATCGCGCGTTTCCTGATAAGGCGATCGATCTTTTGGACGAGGCCGCTGCGCGTGTGAATGCGAAACGTCGCTCCGGAGAATCTGTTGAGCGTTTGCGCTCGATTGGGATAGCGATCCAGGCCATGCGTGAAAAGAAGGATGAAGCCGTCGGTAAAGGAAATCTGGAAGAGGCTTCCAAAGCTATGTTGCAAGAAGAGCGCCTCACGAAAGAGAAAGCTTCTCTGCAGACGCAAATCGACGAGGAGCGTCGTGCGCAGCGTGCAAACGTAGGACCGGATGACATCGCCTACGTCGTGGCTCGTATGGCGAACGTTCCCCTTGCCCTTGTGCAAGCCAGCGAACGCGATCAGCTCGTCGATCTCGAAGGGCGTCTCTCGAAGATCATTGTCGGCCAAGGTCATGCCGTGAAGAGCGTAAGCGATACCCTTCGTCGCGCCCGTCTCGGTCTTTCTGATCCACGTCGCCCAAAGGCCAGCTTCTTATTCGTCGGCCCTTCGGGCGTTGGAAAGACAGAACTCGCTCGTGCACTCGCGAAGGAGATCTTTGGCCGTGAGGATGCGCTTGTGAAACTCGACATGTCCGAGTTTAGCGAAGGCCACTCCATCTCCAAGCTTCTTGGCTCCCCTGCTGGCTACGTGGGATATCGCGAAGGCAACCGCTTGGCAGATACGATTCGTAAGCATCCACACGCCGTGTACCTTTTTGACGAGTTCGAGAAGGCGCATCCGGATGTTCAGCACATTCTCTTGCAAGCTTTGGAAGATGGTCAGATCAACGATGCGACTGGGCGACCGATCTCGTTTCGTCATGCCTATATCGTCCTCACATCGAATGCGGGCGCTGAATTTGCGAATCGCGTCGCACTTGGCTTTGGCGAAGAGCAGAACGCCGTCGCTTCGCAGGATGAACTCATCAAACAACAACTCAAACACCGTTTCCGCTTGGAGCTTTTGAATCGCCTGGATAAGATCGTCGTCTTCCACGCTCTCGAAAAGGACAGCATGAAGGAGATTGCGCGGCGCGAGGTTGAAGAAGTCATTCGCCGTTTGCAAGGCGCTCAAGCTGGTGTTTATACGATTGGGAACGATGTCTTGGATTGGCTTCTCACCAAACAAGCCACGCACGGTGAGGAAGGTGCGCGCGCTGCTCGTCGACTCGTGGAGGAGGAAGTTGTCTCCCTTATGAGCAAAGCGCTCTTGGATCAACCAAAAAAACGTCGTTGGAATTTGAAAGTACGCAAAAATAAATTAGCGCTCGTGTAACGCTCTCGATACTCCCCCGTCGATCCTGTATACTTGGTTCATGCCCGATGAACTCGATCCACCGAGAGCATCTACGAGTGTGAATCCGCCCGCGCCGCCACCAGCTCCTTCGCAGGAGCCTTTGGGCGTGACGTTTGGAAAACCGCTCGGCAAGGTTCCGGATAATTTTCTTGGTGCGGGTGTTGTTGGTGAGGGGTGGACGATTGTTGGCGAGCGTGTGGCCAATGGGAAGCGTGTGGTTCAGCTTGGTCGCCGCGCGTCTCAGACAGGGGCGATTGAGCAACATGAGATCAACGCTGACACCTACAAGGCTGCGAAAGCGTATCGCGAAGAACAGACCGGGATGTCGAAGAGTAAGAAGGCGATGGCTCTGACGGAAGCCGATCTGGGTAGAGCGCTCGATCCTCAAGGTGACATTCGTCCGGATTTTTTCGATAGCGCGAGCGGCTCTTGGCACATCCAGCCTAACCCAGGCTCCCCACAGTCTATCTGGATTGCGGATTCTTTAGTTCGGGACTTTAAGGCAGGGAAACCTGGGGCTCTAGAAAAACTGCGCGAGGCAGCCGGTCTCAACAATCAAGCTGAGGCCTCTTTGGGTACACAGATCGCCTCGGGTGCTGCGGCGGCTATTTTAGGAAAGTCGTTGGCCAAGGCGGTTGGTTTACCAAGCGTGAAGTCTGCCGCGCCTGAGACACCTTCCTCGATCGAACCCATTAAAAAGGAGACGAAGGCAGAAGAGGTCTCCCCTACTGATCGCGCTGCAGAGGAGGAAGAGGAACGGAAGAAACGTCTTGAGGGCGCGGAGGAAGATGAAGAGGAAGAGGCCTCTGAGGAAGAAGCTCCTGTTGCGCGCCGCACCACCGCCTTTACTGCGACAAATAAGCCTGGTGAATCAGCTCAGGTACGAGCGGAGAATCCAGAGGTCTCTGCTTCGGTGCGTTTGCCAACCAACGCACAAACGGCGCCGCGCGTTGTTGGGAATACGGGCACACCACTTACCATCGCGCCTCTTGCCGAACCCATTCCCCTTTCGGTAACCCCAACGGAAGCGCCGCTCACTCCTGCTCGCGAAGAACGCACGCAGAGGATCGAGAAGCAGTACGCGGAACTTGAGAAGAACCCTGCTTTTCAGAAAGCGGTTTATGAGGAGCGTCTGCGCAGCCCACAGACAAACGGAAGCAACGCCTCCCCTGATGCTCCCCTTGATGATCAGGCGAAGGAGCGAGCTGTAAAAGCGTGGCTCGAGACCCATCCTGAGGACGTGAAGGGTGACTTGGCGGCGGAGATCGATCCCGTACGTGCGACACTGGCACGAGCAAAGGCACGCAAAGACAAGCAGAAAAAGGAAGAAGCTGTCGCGGCTACAGCGGCTCTTGGCGTTGCAGCAGCTGCCTCTGGGGCTAGCGCAGCTTCTTCGGTGGCCGGGGCTACTGCTGCTGCATCCAAGACATCTGGCTTACGCGCTCCCCGAGCTCCTCGTCCTTCGTCAGCTCCAGCACCAACTTCCCCACCTGGTTTACGATTATCAACAACGACGTCGACGTTCGTACCCGGTTCGTCTGCCGGCACACTCTCCTCATCCGTCACCGTTCAATCCTCCCCAGCGCAACCTGGCATTCGTGGGTTGCGTGATCAGCTACGCACCGAACGTCGACCAGCCCCTCGTTCTAGAGGAGGATCTTCTCCTTCCCCATCCACGTCGTCACCCTCTTCCTCCGGGGGTGGTCTCGCGGCTGGTGCCGGAATAGCGGCTACTGCTGGGGCACTCGGTGCGGATGTCCAAAAAGTCCTCACCTCGTTTGCTAGTACGGCCGCCAACACCGCCAAGGCTATCCAGGGACTCTCGCGCGAACAAGCTCTTGCTCACGTACAACGTACCCTGCTCGAAGGCGAATCTCACGCGAAGTATGTCGCGACCCGCGCTAAGGAACTTGCGGAGAAGAATGGGACCGCGGGGTCTGCCGAAGTTTCCGTCCCGCTTCAGGAAGGAAACGCATCTCCGGAGGAGTCCGCTCAGGATCTCCTGTCTCCCCCGACTTCGGCGGCACAGCAATCCGGCGCCGGCTCAACGCCGTCCTCCGCTTCGAATGATCTTGCAGCAGCCCAAGTCATGGCGGAGTTGCTTGCACTCAACGAGTCTTTGGCGAGTCTACGATCTCTTGAGGGCGCTGTTTTGGCTTTACCCGCTAACGGAACCGTTCCTCCTGATGCAGGCGTAGCTCCTTCGTCTTCGCTCCCCGCTACGGGACTCGCTTCGGGTACGTCGGTGGGAGCTCCTTTGGGAACGCCTCCTTCTCCATCCGGAGGTACGCGTGAAGCGACGCCGTCGACTCCTACGGTTGCGGAAGCACCGACCTCCACCGCTGCGAGTAGCTCTCCCGCGCCAACCGTGACCGCGCCAGTCACTTCATCCACCCCGCTTACTCAAGAACAAGCTCAGCCTCAACCAGCCCAATCTTTCGAAGCTCCTGCTCCTCAAATTCCTTCTGGGTCTCGTCGCGTTGGGCCAGCTCCTGTCCCTCGCAGGGCTCCCACAGCGCCTTCGCGAGGTCTCTTTGGTGGAATCAAGAGTCAGGTCCTCGGTGGCGCGTTTGCCGCCATGACCAACTTGAACGCTGCGCAGGCCACTGACCGAGGCGGCTCACTTCAGCGGGACGATGCCTACGAGACGGCGCTCGGTTCTGACACCTCTGTCTCTGGCGATCAGAACACATCCTTGTACACGTCTCCTCTAGCTCTTGGCGGGCGTCGATCCGCCACCTCTCTATCCGACGGGGATGTCCCTGATGTTTTTGCTGCTCCGAGCGATGAGGCAAAAGAGATGCGAACGCAGGCAGATCAGCAAAACGCTACTCAGCAGCAGTTTTCTGGTACTGGTGAGGGGGACGCTTCTTCCGAGGGAGAACAGGCTTCGCAAGGGCGAGAGGAAGATTCATCACAGATGTCAGGTGCGGATCAGGCCGGCAATCCAGCCGCGAGAGCCGTTCAGATGCAGGCCGCGCAACAGGCGGATAAGCGCCAACAAGCTGCAGAGAAAGAGAAAACCCCTCCACAGGCTACCGCCACGACGAACACAACGCATCAACCAGCCACAGGTTCTTCGTTCACTAGCTGGTATACAAAGGGCAAACTTCTTTTTGATCTTCTTGAGGGCTGTCTGGATGGATCGTTTGGGTTTTTTCAATTTCTCTTCGAGTCAGATCTCGCGCTCATCAACGATAAGTACTTGCATCTCAAGGCGATCCCTTATTCCCTAAAGACACCGGGCGAATCGGAGCGCTCCGAACGATATACCCAGTACGCGGTTGTCCTCATGAACTTCTTGATCGCAGCGGTTGTTTTTCTGAACATCGCGGCGTTTGTTGTGATCATTTACATCATTGTCGATATTGTTTCTTCACCCGTGACAGCCGTCGTCTCGGCGGTGGCAACGTAAAACCAGGACGAGCGTTTGGAAATACGCTATACTTCTCTCCATATGAGCGACCGTCTCAAACGTGTTCTTTTGATCCTCAGCTTTCTCGCCGTGTGTGTGGGTCTGGGGTTTGCGATTTACTGGGTGTTTTTTCGCTCGGTGCCTACGCCTGCCGTACCCGGATCAGTGGAGGCAGGAACAGGTCGTTTGCCTATAGCCGGCCAGGGATCTCCTTCCCCTTCAGGTGGCAACCCCCTTGTGTTTGAACCTTCACTCCCCCAGAACCCCGCTCGTACGCCGCTCGCCCTCCCCGAGGCCCAACCCACGGCACCCGTCTCTCGCACACAGGTCGTGAGCGAAGCCATCACACGTGCGCTTTCTCCTGCAACCACGCGTGATTCCAGCGTTCGTTTTTACAATCCCACGGATGGACTTTTTTATCGCATCACTGCTGATGGGTTACAGATCCCCCTTTCCGACAAACCTTTCTACGATGTGCAGGGCGTGTCTTGGGGCAAAGCTTCCGACAAAGCTATTCTTACGTTTCCAGATGGGTCGCATATCTTTTATGACTTCGCCACGGGTAAACAAACTACGCTTCCGAAGTACTGGGATGAGTTTGATTTTTCTCCCAACGATGCGCAGATCGTGAGTAAGAGCGTGGGTAACAACGAAGACAATCGCTTTCTCGTTGTTGCGGACTCTGATGGAAGTAACGCTCGCGCTCTCGAAGAGCTCGGGCAAAATCAGGACAAGGTGCACGTGAGCTGGTCGCCAAACAATCAAACCGTGGCTTACGCGTTTACGGGAGAACCTCTTGGCTTTGATCGGCAAAACGTCGTCCTCGTTGGACAGCACCACGAGAACTTCAAGAACCTTGTTGTTGAAGGGCGCGGGTTTATTCCCAACTGGTCTCCTTCTGGGCAAAACATTCTTTATAGCGTGTATAGTGGCGACGTTGGCTTTCGCCCCCTGCTTTGGGTGAGCGGAGGTAGCGGCGATCAGATCAACGCTAACCGTCGCAATCTTGGGCTTGAGACATGGGCGGATAAGTGCGCTTGGCATTCGGAACAGATCGTTTACTGCGCCGTCCCTACAAACCTTGGTGATGGAGCCGGCTTACAGCGCGATCTTTTTACGGACACGCAAGACGTTATTTACAAGATCGACCTCGCTAGTGGAGCTCTTACGAATCTCGGTCAACCGGATGGTAATCCAAGTGTGAATCAGCTTACCGTGTCTGCTGATGGAAAAGCCGTCTTCTTCAACGATCGTTCTTCCGGAAAATTAGTTCG
>CAZLPD010000005.1:0-51032 GCA_964561355.1 uncultured Gammaproteobacteria bacterium | reverse complement strand
GTGGCGCCGCTCTTATCTGTGCTCAAAGCCGGGGCGACGAGCGCAAAATGAGACGCGCGACGGCGTTTGTGAGAAGAAGTGCGGCGGTGGCCAGTAAGACCCATATCAACAAAAAGATAAACGAGTGAGATAACAAGCTTTTCTCAAGAATATCAGAAACCTGGAGATTTTGCAAGACAAAAGGGGGATAACCCAGGGTTTTTGGGGTCGAGCGGCTCATTTTTGCCCTAGAGCCTCCTTGG
The DNA here is from genome assembly GCA_964561355.1 of uncultured Gammaproteobacteria bacterium. Lineage (GTDB taxonomy): Bacteria > Patescibacteriota > Patescibacteriia > 2-12-FULL-60-25 > 2-12-FULL-60-25 > JAGOUY01. Next base: position 50,790 of record CAZLPD010000005.1, on the reverse strand, counting down.
ATAGGTCTTTAGCGGCGGGGTTTGTGCTTGCAAAAGAGCCGGAAAACCGATATGATCGGACAAATCTTATGCAAAAAACTCTCGTTTTAGTTAAGCCAGACGGCGTCCAGCGCGGCTTGGTAGGGGAAATCCTTCAGCGTTTTGAGAAAGTAGGGCTTAAAATCACGGCTCTCAAGATGGTTCACCCATCCCATGAGGATGTGGATCGTCACTACGCCCTTACAGAAGAATGGATGCGCACGGTCTATGAGAAGGCCAAGGCCAAGTACGAGGCTAACAATCAAGCGTTTCCTTTTGCTGATCACATTGCCTACGGTACGGAGATCAAGCGGGGATTGGTGGACTTCTTGAAGTCTTCCCCTGTGGTTGCCATGGTTCTTGAAGGAGAGCAGGCTGTCCCGCTTGTTCGTAAGATCGTTGGCGCTACGGAGCCCGCTTCGTCTCTTCCTGGAACGATTCGTGGAGACCTTTCTCACGATACGTATGCGCTTTCGAATAGCCAAAACCGTCCCCTACGCAACTTGATCCATGCGTCTGGAACGGAAGATGAAGCAAACCAAGAAATTCCTATTTGGTTCACGGATGTCGAGTTGTACAAGTACGAACACGTGAACGATCGCGTGCAGTACGATCCAAAGTGGTTCTTGTCTTAACGTTAGAGAAACAGATTTGCGTAGGGGCGGATTTTACATCTGCCCCTACGTTTGTATTTGGACGTGTGGCATACTACCGCCATGCTTCATTGGATCCGTCGTACATTTAAGGAATTGGGCCCAGGGTTTATCACGGGTGCTGCGGATGATGACCCGGCTGGGATTGCTACGTATACGCAAGCAGGAGCTTCGCTCGGATATCATGTTCTGTGGACGGCGCTTTTCAGTCTTCCATTCATGGTTGTGGTGCAGGAAATGTGCGCGCGGATTGGGATTGTGACGGGACGTGGGTTGGGTGCGAACATGCGACGACGATTTCCTTATTGGGTTGTCTTGTTGCTTGTGTCTCTTTTGTTTGCAGCGAATACGCTTAACTTAGGGGCCGATCTTGGGATGATGGCGGCGGCGACTCAGCTTGTTATCCCACTGTCTTTTCCCTTGCTCGTGGTGGGCATGACGCTCGTCACGCTCATGTTGCAAATATTCACGACGTATCAGACGTATGCAAAGTATTTAAAATGGTTAACGTTATCATTGTTTGCTTACGTTTTTGTTGCTTTTTTAGTTGATGATGTGGAGTGGTGGACGGCGCTACGAAGCACGTTTCTTCCGAGCTCTTTTTTTCAAAGGGACACACTCATGATCTTGGTGGCTGTTCTTGGAACGACGATCTCGCCCTATCTGTTTTTTTGGCAGGCGAGCGAGGAGGTCGAAGAACAGTGGGGGGAGGGAAGGATGCCGACCAAGCTTACGCCAACGCTTCGTGCGCGCATGATGCGGCGGTTGAAACACATGCGTATGGATGTGCGCATGGGAATGGTTTTCTCCAATGTGGTTGCGTGGTTCATTATGTTGCTTGGTGCGGCAGAATTGCATCGTGTTGGTATTACAACAGTGTTGTCTGCGGATCAGGCTGCACAAGCGCTCGCGCCCCTTGCTGGGAGATTTGCGTCGCTTATATTTGCGCTAGGTACATTGGGAACGGGGTTGCTGACCGTGCCGGTCCTTTCTGCTTCGGCTGCTTATGCTATTTGTGAGCTCTTGGAAATTCCGGAAGGACTTTCAAAGAAGTGGTATCAGGCACAGGCTTTTTATGGGCTGATTGTTGTTTCGACGCTTATTGGGTTGGCGGGGAACTTTTTGGGGATCAATCCGGTGCGAGCGCTTATCTATGCATCAATCGTGAATGCTCTTGTGGCTCCGCCGCTTCTTATTGCTATTGTGTATCTCGTGAGTGATAAGAAGACGATGGGGACGTATGTGAGCTCGCGAACGATGCGCACGTTTGGGTGGCTTACGGTGTTTATTATGACGGCAGCGCCGATGTTGTGGGCGTATGCGACGTACAAAGGTTGGTAAGGGAATGGAACCAGTCCGTACGATTTTTATCGCCTGCGGAACTCGCCTCTTCCGCTACGGCGTCGAACGGATTTGTGCCTGCAGTCCAGTAACGACCGCAACGGCACGAAATCCTGGCTCAGACAGTCCTCGTCGAGAAAAACAGGTGCACGCGTTCTCTGTGGGAGATGGGGAAAAGGGGGAATTGACGAGGGGATTCGTTGGAGGCATTCTCAAGGGAGGGTCGGTATGAGGATTCGGGCTAAATTTGGTTCTTGGGGATCTGGACCTCGTGTCACTGTGGTGACATGGCGATGATCCCGGCGGCGTTACCACCATTTGCGAATTCGATGGTGCGGGCAGGGCAACCTCCTCGCTCGATACGATTTGCGAGCGGCGTGGCTCGATTATTGAGCAGAACCGAATACCTCATGCCGACCCTTTTGTTTTTCTATGAAACTTGTTGATGAATTCAAGGCCTTCGCTCTCAAGGGAAATGTGCTTGATTTGGCGGTTGGTGTGATTATTGGTGGCGCGTTTGGGAAGATTGTCTCTTCTCTTGTGAACGACATCGTGATGCCGCCGTTTGGGTTTGTGTTGCAGGGGATTGATTTTAAGAATTTACGCTGGGTGTTACAGCGTGGAGCGGATGGATCGGTCGTGGCGAGCGTGAATTATGGGAATTTTCTTCAAAACTTGGTTGAATTTTTGATTGTCGGTTTCTCCATCTTTTTTATGGTGAAAGCGCTTTCGACGCTTAAGAAGCGCTTTGAAAAGCAGAAGGCGGAAGAGGTCGCGGCCACCCCTATTTCCTCGGAAGAAGTGCAATTGTTGCGCGAGATACGCGATTTGCTGCGGAAATAGCCTGGGGAGTGGGCTTGCTTGTCTTCTCGTCTTTTGCTAGAGTCATGCCGTTCAGATCCCACTGCCGAGGTAGCTCAGTGGTAGAGCGAAGGACTGAAAATCCTTGCGTCGCCAGTTCAATCCTGGCCCTCGGCACCATACTAAAATATCCGCTTAGGCGGATATTTTATGTTGCGTGGATGTTTGGATGGTAGGATGTGTCGGTATGAAATCCAAAGCAGGTCCTTGTGTTCTTGTTGTGCTCGATGGGTGGGGGTGGCGAGAGGAGCACGCACACAACCCCATTTTTGAGGCACACACGCCGTTTTTTGATCGAGCGTGGAGCGAATATCCTCATGCTCTTTTAGACGCTAGCGGCGTGCAGATGGGGCTTCCGGAGGGACAGATGGGGAATAGTGAGATCGGGCACATGGTGATTGGATCGGGGATTGTCGTGCCGACGGATTTAGTGCGGATTCAGGAGGCGGTTGAACGTGGAGAAATGAACACAAACCCGGCGCTTTGTTCGCTCTTTGATCACGTGAAGCGTCACAGCTCATCTCTTCATCTTGTTGGGCTCATTGGTCCTGGAGGTGTGCATGCGCACGAGGGGCATTTGATTGGGATTTTGCGTGCAGCAAAACAGGCGGGTGTATCGCGTGTGTTTATCCATGGATTTACCGATGGACGCGATACGCCTCCACAGAGTGCAGGGGATTTTTTGGAGACGCTTGAGCGTGTCATGGAAGAGATCGGCGTTGGACGTGTATCGACGCTGTGTGGACGGTTTTTTGGGATGGATCGTGATTCGAATTGGGAGCGAACAGAGGTTGCTGAGAAGGCGTTGTTTTCGGGTGAGGGAGCGCTTTCTTCGGAAGGGCCTTCTGCGACGATGAGGCGTGTTTATCAGCAAGGACAGATGGATGAGCGCCTTTCGCCGCTTGTGTTTACTGGGGTAAACGGAGAAGCATATCCACCGATTGCGGAGCATAACGCGGTGTTCTTTTTTAACTTCCGTGCTGATCGGGCGACGCAGCTTAGTCGACGGATTGTTGCGCGTGCTCAAGGGCTCGATGTAGCGTTTGCCACGATGACAATCTATGCCGATGACATTGACTGCCCTGTGGCGTTTCCTTCGTTTACACCGAGTGTGACACTCGCGGGTGAGGTGTCGAAGGCTGGGCTTACCCAGGCGCATGTGGCTGAGACGGAGAAGTATGCGCACGCGACTTATTTTTTGAACGGGGGACGTAGTGAGCTCTATCCGGGGGAGGAGCATGTGTTAATCGAAAGTCGTAAAGTTGTGACGCATGATCTCGCGCCAGAGATGCGTGCCAAGGAGATTACGGATGCCGCGATCGCACGACTGGGGGCGAGAGTTGATTTTGTGTTCATTAACTACGCGAACGCTGACATGGTTGGGCACACGGCGAATCATGCCGCGATTATTCAGGCGGTGGAAACGGTGGATATACAGCTAAGTCGCTTGTTTGCTTGCGTGGAGAAACTTGGTGGAACGTTGTTTGTGACGGCGGATCATGGGAACGCGGAGATGAGTTATGATGAAGATTCAAAGCAATCACACACGTCACATACGACGGGTTTGGTTCCGGCGATTTTGTTTCGATCAAGCGCGTCTATGCGTCTGCGTGGGACGCTTGCAGATGTGACACCTACGATACTTGGAGTGATGGGGTTACCGATTCCGTCGGAGGTGATGGGGAAGAGTTTGTTGGGTTGATTGCGTAAACAATAAAACACCTGATGAAGGTGTTTTATTGTTGGAGCGGGTGAGGGGAATCGAACCCCTGTCAACAGGTTGGAAACCTGTGGTAATAGCCATTATACGACACCCGCACGGTTGATTTGTGTGGGAAATATAGAAGATCCTAGCCCGGTTGGCAAGTCTTTAGGTTTTGTCGCGTACTTCGAGAATGGCGGTCTTCAAGTATCGGCCTTCTGGGAAGGCGATTCGCTCGGCGTGGTCGATGGGTTGCGTGATCCAATCTAGGAGACGCACGTCGCGGCGGGCGTGGCCGGAGGCGATGCGGAGCATGGAGCGGAAGTCTTCTGGTTCGACGCGACCGGAGCAGGAGCTTGTGACGAGGATACCGCCTGGTTCGAGTTGGCGTAGACAGGCTGCGTTTAATTCGGCGTAGGCCTTCATGGCTTGTGGGATGTGCTTGGCGTGTTTGGCGAGCGCGGGTGGATCGCAGATAATGAGATCGTATGGGGCGCCTGGAAGCTCACGTTCTTGTAAGAGGTCGAAGACGTCCGCTTCGAGAAAGTTGTAGCGAGATTCATCTGATGTCTCTAACCCGTTTAGCTTGAATTGTTGTTCGGCGAGTTCGAGGGCGGCGTGGGAAACATCGACGGTGTTCACGAAGGACGCGCCTCCTTTTGCGGCGTGAATGCTGAACGCTCCGGTGTAACCGAAGAGATTCAAGACACGTCTGTCTTTCGCGAGGTCATGGACGATGTGACGTGCTTCGCGTTGATCGAGGAAGAAGCCGGTTTTTTGTCCGTGGACGAGATCGGCGAGAAAGGAGATGCCGTATTCTTGAAAGGGGACGAGAAGAGGCTTTGTGGTGTCGGCGCGTTTGTCGAGATGAGTGGTGATGGGGGCATCACGCAAGCCTTCAATGCGACGCACATCGAGATCGGAGCGCTCGACGATCACTGTTGGCGCAAATACTTGTTCAATCGCTTCGATGATTTCTTTGCGAAGGAGTTCCATGCCAGCGGTGTGGATCTGGAAGACGATGGCTTGGTCGTATCGATCGACGATGAGGCCAGGGAGCCAGTCTGCTTCGGCGTGGGCTACGCGATAGCCGTTGGTGTTGGTAGGTAGGCGCGGACGCTTCCATTCGTCGAGGGCACGTAGGCGTTCGACAAAGAAGGCTGTGTCGATTGCTTGTTCGGCCTCGCGTGACAGCATGCGTACACGGATGGAGGTGTTTCCGTTCCAGGTGCCTATCCCCATGCTTCTCCCGCGTGTGTCGAGGACCTGAACGAGGGAGCCGGGCTCAAATCCAAGATTGGCGCCACCGGCGTGTTCGAGGGCTTCGGAGAAGATCCAGGGGTGCCCGGCGCGTACAGGGACGTCCTTGCCTGGCTTGAGGGAGACGGTGGGATAGGAAGACATGGGGGGAGTATAGGCGGATAACGGCTAATATGTAAAAGGGGCGTGGGTGTATGGTGCGAGGCGTTCCATGATTTGTGATTCGCGATTATACTGTGCCCCATGTCTCGTTCTCGTTCTTTGGAGATGCCGGTGGTTACAAATCGTCAGACGTTGGCGGTCATGTTTGCGCACATGCGTCGGTATGTTTGGCGTACGGTGCTTGCGCTTGTAGCGATTGTCTTCGCGGAATCGCTCAGTGTTTCTTCGCAGTGGTTTTACAAGCAGTTTATTGACGCAATCTCTTCTTCATCTCGCAATCCTGCGCTTGCTTATCGGACGGTTGTTCTCATTGTTGTTTTGCATCTCGCTGCATGGTTGAGTTGGCGTGTGGCTGGGTACACAACGGGGTGGCTTGTCCCGCGTGTGATGACGGATCTGGAGAATACGTCGTTTCGCTATCTCATCGGTCACTCTTATCAGTTTTTCGCTGATTCGTTTGCCGGATCACTCGTTCGTCGTGTGAGTCGATTATCGCGCGCGTATGCGGATATCGTTGATGTTGGGCAGTGGCGACTTCTCCCTCTTGTTGTTTCAAGTTCGTGGATCCTCTTTTTTGTTGCAAAGCGAAGTCCTGCAATCGCGCTCGCATTTTTTATCTGGATCGTTTTATTTGTAAGCCTTAATTTTTATTCGGTACGTATTCGACATCGGTTGCGTGTGGAGCGAGCGGCGAAGGATTCTGAGGTGACGGGTGCGTTAGCTGACGCGCTTACGAACGTGGTTAATATTAAGCTTTTTTCCGGCCTTACTCGTGAAGCAAAACGGTTTGATGGTTTGGCGGAGGAACGTCGCGTGCTGCATACGCGACAGTGGTGGACGGGAGAGTCAAATATGTTGGCGCAAAACATCTTGATGTTCGGCGTTGAGATCGTAGTGATGGGTGGGGCGGTGCATTTTTGGGCACAGGGAGTTTTGTCAGTTGGCGATGTGGTGCTGTTTCAGACGTATCTGATTGCGCTTTTCAGTAAACTCTTTGATTTTGGGAAGGTATTGCGTACGTTGTATGAAGCGTTTGCTGAGGCACAGGAGATGGTTGAGATTCTCAAGCTTCCCCACGGAATCGCAGATCGACCTTCGGCGAAGGACCTTTTGGTCACGCGTGGGGATATTTTGTTTGATGAGGTTAGCTTTAAGTATCAGCAAGGCCAGACGGTGTTGCGCGATGTGACGATGCGGGTTCGTTCGGGGGAGAAGGTTGCGCTCGTTGGGCCGTCGGGTGCTGGGAAGTCCACGATCGTAAAAATCCTGTTCCGTTTCTACGAGATCACGCGAGGGAAGATTTTGATTGATGGGCAAGATATTTCACGTGTCACGCAGGAAAGTCTGCGCGACCAAATTTCTCTTGTGCCTCAGGAACCGATCCTGTTTCATCGAACGCTGCGAGAGAATATTCGTTATGGACGTCCAGGTGCGAGTGATGAAGAAGTGGTTGAGGCGGCTAGACAAGCACACTGCCATGAATTTATCTCGGGTTTAGATAAGGGGTATGACACGTATGTTGGTGAGCGTGGGATCAAGCTTTCAGGAGGGGAGCGTCAACGCGTAGCGATTGCGCGAGCGATCTTGAAGAATGCGCCTATTCTTGTCTTGGATGAGGCGACCTCGAGCCTTGATTCGGAGTCAGAAGCGTTGATTCAGGACGCGCTTCGAGTGCTCATGCGTGATAAGACGGTGATTGTGATCGCGCATCGGTTGTCCACGATTATGCAGATGGATCGGATCATCGTGCTTGAGAACGGTACGGTGGCGGATATGGGAACGCATCAGGAGCTTCTACGCACGGAAGGTGGATTGTATAAAAAATTGTGGCAGTTGCAAGCGGGAGGATTTTTGGAGTAGAGGCGGGTTTGGGTATCACCGCGTCTTTGCTATGATGGGCGTATGATTATTGGGATAGATGCCTCTCGAGCGAACCGTCCGAAGAAGACGGGGGTTGAGTGGTATAGCTATCACCTGATCCAGCATCTCAAGCGCCTTTCTGGCGCGGCGAATCATTCTTGGTTGCTGTATGGCAATACGCCGCTTACGCATGGGCTTGAGATTGGTCCGCCTGCTTGGCACGAAATCGCTCTGACATGGGCGCCGAAATACTTGTGGACACAGATCCGTCTTTCATATGAGATGTGGCGTCGTCCGCCGGATGTCTTGTACGTGTCTTCGCATGTGTTGCCGCGGATTATTCCTCGGCGAAGTGTTGTAGTGATCCACGATGTTGGGTTTCGACGCATGCCGTGGCTGTATAAGCCGATTCAGCGGCTGTATCACGAGTGGAGTACGCGGGATATTGTGAAACGTGCTTCTAGAATCCTTACAGTTTCGGAGTTTTCTCGTCAGGAGATTATGGAGACGTTTGGGGCGAGGTATGAACAGATTCAAGTGATTTACCCTGGGATTAACCACGATCGGTATCGACGAGTGTCTGCGCAGGAAGCGAATGAAGTCCTCGAACGTTTTCAAATTCGTAAGCCATTCTTTTTGTATATTGGGAGGCTTGAGCTCAAAAAGAATGTTGAATTGATTATCCGTGCGTTTACGCAGGCGCATCCGGATGCGGAGCTTGTGTTGGCTGGTTCTCCGGGGCTTGGATATGAAGCGCTTCAGGAGCTAGCTGGCGCATCGGATTTGGCTGAATCGATCCACTTTATTGGCTACATTACGGAGGAGGAGAAGGTGGCGCTTCTGTCTTCGGCGACGGCGCTCGTACACCCAGCCTGGTATGAGGGGTTTGGGATTCCGATTGTGGAGGCGATGGCGTGTCATTGTCCGATTATTTGTTCGGAGGTGGCTTCGTTGCCTGAGGTTGCTGGTCGAGAGCATGTGCAGTGGTTTGATCCGACGAGCGTTGATGAACTCACGCGCGAGATGCAGCTTGCGCTGGCACCGGAAGATGGGCGTGAACGGAGGTTGGAGCGTGCGTTTGAATGGGCGCAGCAGTATACGTGGGAGCAGGCGGCGGAACTTACCTTGCGCGCGCTTACGGAGTGGAATTAACTATGCTTGATACGCTACGGGCTGATTTAGGGGCGGTTGGGTTGTCTGAGAAAGAGGCGAATATTTATTTGGCTTTGCTGCAACTTGGTTCGGCTACTCCGAATGTGCTGGCGCAAAAGACGGACGTGAATCGATCGACGGCATATCTCACGCTTGCTTCTTTGCAGAAACGGGGATTGGTTTCGTCGGTGGAGGCGCGTGGTAAGCAGTGTTTTGTGGCTGAGCCGCCTGATCGTTTGGCGAAGCTTGTGGATGAATCGGTACGTCGTGTGGAAGAAGGGAGGATGAAAATTCTTGAGGCGATGCCTGCGTTATCGGCGCTTTTTCAGGTGGCTGATTCGGCGCCGCGTGTGCGATTTTTTGAGGGGGCGGAGGCGCTCCAGGCGGCACGAGAAGAAATGTGGGCGACGCGTGCGCCTATTTGCGAGGTGTATGCTGCAGATGAAGAGACGTTACGCGTCTCTGCTTTGAAAGAGGATGAGCGTTTGAAGCTTACCGAGCGTATGCGTGGCGGACGATTGTTGATCGCTGTAAAGCCTGGTGTGACGTTACCCAAGTTTCATCCGGAGGCGTTTGAGGTGCGGTTTCTTGATTACGCACGTTGTCCGTTTCGTGGATCACTCACGCTTGCGGACAAGAAAGTGTGTATCGTGACGACGCATGCGGAGGGTATGGGGGTGCTTATTGATAATCCCGAGCTTACAACCGTGTTTCGGGCGTTGTTTGAAAGCGCGTGGCATTCTTCGATTCGTCCAAAATAGAAGCGCGGCGCCCTCGTCGAAACGAGAACGCCGCCAAGTGAAGCTAAGAGGCCAATGTTCCTACGGGCATATGGAGCCGCCCAGGCAGTGGGCGACGGGCCGCAGGTAGAATGGCCGGTGGAGTTGAGAAAAGCCTGCCTGCACTGAGAGTCCAACGTGTGTCATGTCCTTCTCCCAGCGACCCTGTGGCGGGGTGGAGCGAGGCAGTAGAGATCGCATCTTCCTGTCCGGTGCGTGGTGGTTCTTGGTGCCACGCGACACGTCTCTTTTTTCTCCCATGATGGGATACGGGAACGCCCGGGTCACTGCGGTTGAGCAGTCGTTCTGTCGGGGCCCGTCTTCCACACTGCCTTTGGGTCTCGTTGGCTTTTCTCACGCCGCGGCGAAGTCTAGCGATTGAGTTTGTGATTATCAAGGGCGCTGCGTCTGCGGAACCGTCGTGGTATCCTATGTAGGATGTTAGAACGACGCGCGGAACTTCCATGGCTCACGATTAGTTGGGGGGTGTTTTTGTTGCTTGCTGCTCTGGCGTTTCTTGCGGTGAATGGATTTTCTTTGAGTATCAGCCTCGTTCTTGTGCTGCTTGTGTCTGTGCTCGTGGTATGGCGTTTTCCGTTTGCGAGTTTGAATGTGGCATTTTGTAGCTTGTTGTTGACGGGGATCATCGTGCCGATTTCCACGGGGACGATTCAAATCGGAGAGCGTGCATTTGGCGCGACGATTGAGGTGACGCTTGGAGAGCTTATCACGATGGTGGTGATGATTGGATGGGGGCTTCGGGTTTTGCTCGCGCGTGATGCGGCCGCCCGTGCGTCTGCTCGTCCGTGGTTACCTGTGCTGGCGGAATTTGCGGCGGTTGTGGGGGCGCAGATGGCGTCGGTATTTTCTCGGGCGCTGCCAGATCCTCTTCTTGTTGTGAAGTACGCGCTTCGTCCAGTACTGTTTGTGTATCTTGCGGCCGTCGCTTTGCCCGTAAACTTTATTCGTTCTTGGCGGCGCATGGATGAGGCTTGTCTTGCTCTTGTGACGTTGGGTGTGTGGTTTGCGTTGGATGGAGTGCGCTCACTGTTTATCTTTGGCGGTGATGCATTTGGGCTCTATCGCGCGCATCCGCTTACGATGCTTGGACTCAACCCTTTGGGAGGGAATCATCATGCGTTGGCTGAGCTTATGGTTCTGGTAGCGCCGCTTGCTTTGGCTTTGGCTGAGCGTGCGCATGAAGCTGGGCGGAAGACGGTGTATCGTTTTTTGGCAGGGTTCTTTTGGGCGATTGCGCTTCTGACATTTGCACGCGCAGCTTGGTTCGTGACGGCGGTGCAATTAGCGATGTTTGCGTTTTTGGTTGGACGTGAGTGGGTGTGGGAACGACGGAAGCTCTTCGCATCCGTTGCTTTGGCCCTTATTCCTGTCGGTGTCTACATGATTTGGTTTTCCTTGCTTCCAGCGGTGGCTGATTCCACGTCGGCTCGCACGCTTTTGCTTGATATTGCTTGGTCCATCTTTCGCGATAATCCATTGCTTGGCGCTGGGGCTGGTACGTTTCCGGATCGTCTTTCCCATATTTGGGCCTTCGCAGTTGAGTTTGGGGCGGCCGAGGATGCGCACGGCATGTGGCAAAAAGTGGCGGCGGAAACGGGGCTATTGGGCATCCTCGCGCTTCTTTGGACGTTTTGGTCTGTGGGGGTGCTTGCGTATAAGCAATGGATGCGTGTTGGGCAGACGGTTGCTGAACGCCGTTGGTTTGCGTGCTTGATTGTGAGCGCTGTGGGGGCGTTTAGTTATCAGCTGTTCAGTACTTCGCTTTGGTCGGCGCGCGTGTGGATTTCGGTTGGGTTGTTGTTTGTAGGGATGCGTCTTTTGCAAACGAATGTCGTGCGACGCGATCCAGATTTTTTGCAGGAATAACCTCATGTCTTTGCCTCTTGTTACGCAGGTTCTTTGGAAGCTCGACCGTGGTGGTGCCGAGCGGATGGTGCTTGAGTTAGCAACGCGATTGCCTCGGTATGGGTTTCGGGTTCGTGTGGTTGCGGCTGGTGGTGGGGGAGTGATGGAGGAGGATTTTCGTGCCGCCCATGTTCCGCTTACGATTGGCCCGGCGATTGGTCCGCGCGGTCGTTTGGAGACGCTGCGTTTTCTCAAGCGCGAGGTGCATGCACATTGGCCGAACGTGTGGCATACGCATTTGGGTGGAGATGTGTGGGGTGGGATGGTGGCGCGATGGGAGGGGATCCATCCTTGGATCTCCACCGTGCACGATGTGCAGCCACAATCGTTGCTGAAGGGGGTGATGCGTGGTCGAGCGTTGCGCGCGGCTGATCGGGTGGTGTGTATCTCTGAATATGTGCGTCGATATCTTGCCGGAACACATGGTCGAGAGCGTGATGTGGATGTGATTCGACTGGGGGTCGAGCGTGTCGATTCTGCTCACTCGGTGCCTCTTCAGCGTCGGTTGCAGCGCTTTCTTGTGGTTGGGCGTCTTGTGCCTGGGAAGCGGATTCACCTTTTGATTCAGGCGCTCTCGGCTCTTCGGGAGCCTTGGGAGTTGGATATTGTTGGGGATGGGCCGGAGCGAGGAAGGTTGGAGGAGCTGGTGCGAACGCTTCAATTGCGTCCACGTGTTCATTTCGTGGGTTCGGTTGCGGATGTGCGTCCGTTTTTGGCTTCGGCGGACGCGTTTTTGTTCGCCTCCGAAGAGGAGGGGCAAGGACTCGCCGTCTTGGAAGCGGTGGCGGCAGGTCTTCCAGTGCTTGCTACGGATTTACCTGTGCTGCGTGAGTTGTTTGATGAGTATTCGATGACGGTTGTTCCGCGAGATGCAGGAGTTTCTACGTGGACAGAGGCTGTCCAAGAACTTATGTATGCTCCCGCCGAGGCAGAAGCGCGAGCGCGAGAGGCGCAAGCGATTGTGCGTAAACATTGTTCGATTGAGCGCATGGTGAGTGCGTATGCCGCGTTGTATCATGAGATGATTCGGACTCCTTATGCGCATTCTTCACGTCAATAAATTTTTTGATCTTCAAGGTGGGGCGGAGGTGTACATGCATCGGCTTATGGCTGCGCAAACGGCGGCTGGGCACGAGGTGCATGTGTTTTCCACGCGCGATCCCAAGAACCTTCCTTCCAAGGATGTGGCGCGATTTGTGACGCGTTCCGAGCTTGATCAGTCGGAAGGGGCGAAAGAGGATGCGGTGAAGGCGATGCGGTTTTTGTGGAATCGTGAAGCGCGTGAGGCAATGGAGCGAGCGATCAAGGAGCTTCGGCCGGACGTGATTCATTTGCACAATATTTATCATCATTTGTCTTCGTCGATTTTGTCGCCCATTCGTCGGGCGAATATTCCATGTGTTCAGACGTTGCATGATTACAAGCTGGCGTGTCCGAATTATCGGATGTTTACGGAAGGGTCTGCTTGTGAGCGCTGTAAGGGTGGGAAGTATTTGGAGGCGGTGAAGCATCGTTGCTTGGCGATGGGATTTTTACCGAACGTGCTGGCGGCGCTTGAGATGGGGATGACAAAGGCGCGACAATCATACGAGCGAACGGTGCGTGTGTTTTTGTGTCCTTCACGATTTCTTTTGGAGAAGATGCAGGATTGGGGTGAGCCGCCAGGAAAATTGCGTTACCTGCCGAATCCTGTGGAGCTCTCGAAGGAGCCTGTTGTGCGTGGCGGTGGGTACCTTTTGTATGCGGGTCGATTGGCTGTCGAAAAAGGCTTGGAATCGTTCCTGGAGGCAGCGTTACAGATTCCAGAGTTGCCAGTGAAGATCGCTGGACGTGGTCCGGAGACGGAGCGACTTGCCTCGCTCGTGCGGTCAAAGGGGGCGTCGCACATCGAGTTCTTGGGATTTCAGTCGCCGGAGGTGTTGGCGCAGATTCGTATGCGTGCCGAGGCGCTTGTGTTGCCATCAATTTGGTATGAGAATGCGTCGCTTTCGATTTTGGAGGCGATGGGCGATGGGCTTCCGTGTCTTGTGAGTCGTATCGGGGGGAATCCGGAATTGGTCGAGGATGGAGTGACTGGTTTTTTGGCAAAGCCTGGTGATGCGGGGGATTGGGTACGTGTTTTGCGACGGTTTCAGGCGGTGTCGGCGGAGGGACGGACGCGGATGGGGCAAGAGGCTCGAATCCGTGTAGAAGAGCGGTTTTTGTGGTCGACGCATCTAAAAAACATGGAGGAATTGTATCGGGAGGCGGGAGCTTGAAAAAAGCCCATATTTCTGCTATTATACGGCGTTCTATGTTGCGACATCGCCTCGTCGCTGTCCTTGGCCTCATCTCCCTGATGGGGTTCTTGGCATATCCGGCGATGGCGGCGCGGGGAAATCAGCAGGCGCCGAAGCTGCTTAACTTGTTTTTTAATTGGCAGATTGCTCCGGATGATCCGGCGAAGCTTGCGAAATGGGATGTGGTGATCCTTGATATGGATCAGCAGGCACGGTTTCCGGAGAAGCTGCGGGAGATAAAGAGACTGAATCCGTCGATTAAGCTTTTAGCGTATGTGAGCGCGGGTGAGATTGCGACGATTCGTGGGAATGATCCTACGTCGTTTCCTGGACGACGTTTGGTGGATACGATTCCTGAGGCTTGGTATTTGCATCACGCGAATGGCGAGCGGATTAGTTGGTGGACGGGGAATTATATTTTGAATGCGACGAATGTTGGTCCGCAGGTGAATGGTCAGCGTTGGAATGATTTTGTTGGGCCATTTATCCGTGATCAGGTGCTTTCGACCGGACTTTGGGACGGTGTCTTTTTGGATTCCGCGTATGCCGATATCACGCCGTTTGCTGGGGTAGATGTGGATCCGGATGGGGATCGGGTGTTGAATCCACCGAAGCAGAATGATGCGCTGTATCAGGCCGGGATGCGAACGCTTGTGCAGAATGTGCGCAATGCGATTGGGTCGAATTATCTCATCATGAATAATTCGAGTGCGGCGTATGCCTCGGTTTCGAATGGGACGTTGTTTGAAAACTTTCCTCGGGATGGATGGGCGTGGCCGTTTACCGAATTTCGTCGCTCGCTTGATCAGAATCCTTCGCCAAAGTTGTCGGCCGTGAATACGAACACGAATAATCAGCAGAATCCTTACGATTATCGTTTGATGCGCTACGGTCTTGCGAGTGCGCTCATCGCGGATGGATATTTTTCGTTTGATGCGGGAGATGCTGGGCACGATCGGACTTGGTGGTATGACGAGTATGACGCTTCGTTGGGTGTTCCGCGTGCTTCGGCGAAGGTGGTGAAGGGTCCGGCTCGAGGAGCGTATCCGGCGGTGTGGGCACGCGATTATTCTGGAGGAACGGTGTTTGTGAATGCTACGAATAAGGCCGAGGCGATTCCGCTTGCGGGCGAGTTTGAGCGTCTCACGGGCTCACAAGATACAAGCGTAAATAGCGGGGAAATTTTGACGGGAACCGTAAGCGTGCCTCCTCAGGATGGCGTGTTGCTTTTGCGTCGTAAAGAGGCGCGAAGTATTCATGATGCGAGTTATACCAACGGAACATTTTTTCAAACATACACGTTGGAAGGTGCGCGAACACAAAATGGGTTCTTTGCTAGTCGTGATGATGTTTCTGGGAGTGCTGCCGTGGCTGTAGCGGATCTTGATCGTGATGGAAGTGATGATGTTGTAACGGGTCAGGCAGGGGAGATTGCTATCCGATTTGGAAGTGGAAAGGTTGTGCGTAGCAAGCCGTTTGGAGCTACGTACAAGGGTCCTATCTCTCTCGCGGTTGGTCAGACGAATCGTGATGCGGCGCTTGAAGTGGTTGCGGTGCCTGCGGAAGGTGCACCTGCTACGGTTGTTGTGTTGAATACGCGAGGAGAGGTGCTTCGTCGATGGCTTGCCTATCGCAAGGAGTTTACGGGTGGCGCGACCATTGCTATCGGTGATTTGAATGGGGATGGCTTGAACGAGATTGTTACGGCGCCCGGTCGTGGAGGTGGGCCGCATGTGCGCATCTTCCGTACGGACGGGGTGCTTTGGGGTGGTGGATTCTTTGCGTTTGATGCGAATGAGTCTTCTGGGGCGCGTGTGGCGATGGGCGATGTGAATGGTGATGGCCGTGATGAGATCGTGGTTGGTTCCGGGCCGGGGACGGTGCCACGTATTCGGGTGTATGATGGAGCGCAGGTCTTACGTTATTCGTTCGCCTTAGGGGCGACGCCTTCCCCGGTTGGGGTTGCGCCCGTTGTGGCGGATACAGATGGCGATGGAAAAGCGGAGATTCTTATCCCTTCGAGTGCGTTCTAGTTGTATGTCTTTTTTCTCCCGCTTACGGAGTGGGCTTGCGTTGCCTAGCGTAACGGTTGCCCTTACTCCTGCCCGTGCGCTCACGTCGCATGCGCGTCGTCGTTATCATGAGCGTTACTTGGGTCGTTATCGCTTCCCGGCGCTTTTGTTTGCGATTGATCTCAGTGTTGTTGCGCTTGTGCTTGCGGTTGTGGGTGTTGGGATGTGGTTTGCGTTTTGGAAGCCGCAACCTGAGGCCGGTATTCATCTTATCTTTTCTGCTCCGCCTATTCGCACGGCTACAACGATCGCGTTTGAAGCTAGGCTTTCTGCTCAAGATGGCGCTACGCATGCGCAAACGCGTTTGCGTTGGGTGTTGCCACCGGGTACGGAGATTGTGCAGTCGATTCCTGCTGTTGATACACATGCGGAGGCGCTTCTTGGCGATCTTCGACCTGGTCAGGATGTCGTTGCGCGTATCGCGGTTCGGCTCATGGCTCCTCCTGGATCCGTTCGGCTTGGGTTTCAGGTGCGTAGCGGAGATGAGCTTCTGAGCGGCGATGAGGTTCGGCCGATTGTTGGTTCGGCGCTTCATCTTGAAGAAGTTGCGCCGTTTGTTCGTGGCGCGAGCGATGAATATGTGTTCGCGCTTCGTAATGATGGGAACGTGAATTTGGATTGCGCGCATCTTCATGCGGTGGGCGTTGGCCTTGGATTTTCGAAGGATGTGGTGATGGGTTCGAGTGGAGGGATGGGGGACACGCAGCTTTATTTTGACATGGTCCCGTCGCATGGTGCGCGTTTATTTAGCTTGCACTTTGCTTCTCCTTTGGATGTAAGTCTTTTTTGTGGAGAGACGGAGCTTCAGCGTTTGTCTGTCTCTGCTACGCAACCCACCACTTTGCCGAGCGTGTCGGTTGAGGTTACGCCATCTACTCCGGGGCAAGAGACGCGTACGACGATTGTTTCTCCTGTACCGCTGCAAGTTCTCGTATACCATCCGTCTTTGCGTGAGGCGCAGGAAGGGTTTCGTTGGTTTGATGTTGCGGCTGGAACGACGACGCTTACGCTCCCACTTATTTCGCCGCCTCTTGTTACCGACAAACGGTATTGGTTTTTGCGGCCTATGCGACGAACGATGGATGGACTTGAGGCGCTTGGCCCTTTGTATGATGCGCCGATCACCACGCCGTTTTCTTTTGGCGCTGAGGCTCGTTACTACGCGGCTAGCGGTGGGCGGATTGGAGCGGGGCCTTTGCCTCCGCGCGTAGGTCAGGAAACGCGGTACTGGTTGCAGTGGAAACTCGAGCCTATCACTTCTGATCTTTCGAACGTTGAGATGCGTGCGACGTTGCCGCTGAATGTTCATTGGACGCAAAAAAGCGCTCTTCTTTCCGGTGGAGAGTTGAAGCAGGAAGGAGCGGATCTGGTGTGGCGTTCTTCGTTTTTGCCTGCCACCGAACAGGAGACGACGGTTGCGTTTGAAGTGAGTTTAGAGCCTTCTGCGGATGCACGCGGTACCGTCCCTCATCTTTTAGAAGCTACGCATGCGCAGGCGACCGAAAATCGTTCAGGTGTGACGCTTCATGCTGAGAGCGCGTTTGTTGATACGACGTTGTTGAACGATGAACGGGCGCAAGGAACATCGGTGGTGAAATAATCTAGACGATCAACATGGCATCACCGAATGAGTAGAATCGGTACTCATGGTTGATGGCGTAGGTGTAGGCTTGCTTGATTTCTTCTTCTCCCGCCAAGGCTGACACGAGCACGAGGAGCGTGGACTTGGGGAGATGAAAGTTGGTGAGAAGCGCATCTACGGTTGTGAATTTGTATCCAGGTTTGATGAAGAGATTCGTCCAGCCTTCGTTTGTGTTACCTTGGAAACTTTCGAGCACGCGAACGGTGGTGGTGCCAACGGCGATGACGCGGCCGCCGCGAGATTTGGCGTAGGCGATGGCTTTGGCGGTTTCTTCGGGGAGGCTAGCCCATTCGCGATGCATGACGTGTTCTTCGAGCGTCTCTGTTTTCATGGGACGGAATGTGCCGACGCCGACGTGGAGGGTTACGAAGGCTCGTTGGATGCCGATTTCATCGATGCGAGCTAAGAGTTCAGGCGTAAAGTGGAATCCGGCGGTGGGCGCCGCTACCGATCCGCGATGTTTGGCGTATACGGTTTGATATTCGGCGTTTTGGATGCCGCTTCCATCTACGTAGGGAGGAGTTGGGATTTCGCCGTATTTTTCGCTCAAGGCAAAGACTTCTTCGTTGGAGCGATGAAAGTTGAGGGTGCAGGTTCCTTCGGCGCTGTCCTTGAGAATGATGTGCGCGATGGATCCGTCGGCGAATTCAAGGATGTCGCCGGCGCGGAGTTTTTTGGCGCCGGAAATGAGCACGGACCATTCGCCAGGCGCGCCTTCGCGTGGGTTCAAGAGGAACGCTTCGTGCGTTCGGCCGGCGCGGGTGGCGAAGAGGCGGGCGCGGAACACCTTGCTATCGTTAAAAATCAAAAGATCGTTTGGACGCAAAAACGAGGGGAGATCGCGTACCTGCGAGTCCTTGAGGCGATGGGATGATCTGTCGACGATCAGCATCTTGGCTTGGTCTCTGGGTTCGACCGAGCGTTGCGCGATGCGATCGGCGGGTAAATCGTAGGCAAAAGCGGAGGTGTTCATGCGAGAGACGCTAGCGTAGACAGCCTGTTTCGTCTAGGTGTGGATGATTGACGTGTTCGTAGATGAAGCCCATGATGTAGCTGTATGAATCTGACTTTTTTAAAATCGAAATGGCTGTGGGCGGGTGCGGTTATCCTTGTTATTGGCGGTGGATTGTATCTTCGACAGCGAAATGCCGCGAAAGGACCCTTTTATGAGACGGCTGCTGTCGAGAAGGGGAACGTGATCCAAACGGTTCAGGTGACGGGGCAGATGAAGCCTCAGTCGCGTATCGATCTCTCTTTTAAGGCCTCGGGCAAGCTTAAGGTGCTCAATGTCAAAATTGGTGATCATGTGACGGCGAGTACTACGTTAGCTGAGCTCGATATGACCGATTTGCAGTTTTCTGTGAGTCGAGCTAGCGCTAGCTTGGCGGCAGCTCGTGCTAACTTGAATGCGCGCTTAGCGGGAGAGACGCGTGAGTCGATCCAGATCGCCGAGGCTTCTGTAGCGCAGGCTCAGGCTGCCTACGATAAGTCACTGACAGATCTTGAATCCATGAAACGTACGGTGGAGGATGATTATCGTGTGGCTACGATTGCGGTTGATACGGCGCAAAAAAATCTCACTAACTCCACGGCGAGCCTTGATCAGGATGTGCGTAATGCCTACGAAAGTGCGCGCACGAAGAGCCGTGCAGCACTGGGTACGATGCAAACGGGTTTGACGGAAGGAGATGCGATCATCGGTATCGACAACAGCGCGGCGAATGATAGCTATGAGGCGTTGCTTGGGATTAATGATCGACCAGCGCTTGAGCGTGCGAAGTCGCAGTATTTTGTCGCTAAGACGAGTTATCAATCTGCGGTTTTGCGTGCCGGAGCACTTACTGCTGCTTCGAGCGACGCGGATATTCAAGCGGCGGCTGAAGCGGTACGCGTGGCGCTTACGCAGGTTCAATCGTTTCTTGATCAGGTTCAGCGTACGCTTGCAGGAACGGTTTCAAGTCCGGCTTTGTCTGATACGCAACTCGCTACCAAACGATCGACGATTGATGGTGATCGTACCGCAGTCAGTACCGATCTAACGACTGTTACCTCGGCGGTTCAAACTTTGCGAAGCGTGGCACTTACGCGTGCTACGAGTGCTGCTCAATTGCAAAATGCTCTTGAGACAGCGCAGGCAAACCTGCGGACCGCTGATACGAATCGTGTGACGAAGGTGCAGGCGGCAGAATCTACCGTGGCGATTCAGCGTGCGGCACTTACGTCTTCTCAAGCTAGTCTCGCTTTGAAGAAAGCACCTCCTCGTGCGGTGGATGTCGCGTCCCTTCGTGCCCAGGTATTGGATGCGGAGACGGCGTACGCGCAGGCGGTTGATCGCTTGAACGATGCTCGGATCACGACGCCTGTTGAGGGAACGATTGCGGATATTCTGCCTTCGCTTGGTCAACAGATCGTGGCTGGCCAGGTGACAATTCAGCTGGTAGCGGCCGAAGGATACACCGTTGAAGCGTTGGTTCCAGAGGCCGATATCGCTAAGGTTCGTGTCGGTCAGATGGCGAGTGTCACGTTGGATGCCTTTGGTGAGGACGTGAAGTTTCAGGCTACGGTGGTTTCCGAAAATCCCGATCAAACCAAGGTGCAGGATGCGATTTACTACAAAACGTATTTTCAGTTAGTAGCGAATGGTCATGAGGTGAAGCCTGGTATGACGGCGAATGTTACCGTTACGACCGGCGAAGTAGACGGAGCGTTGTTTGTTCCTGCGCGTGCAATGAGCGAACGTGACGGTCAGCGTTATGTACGTGTTCTTGAGGGTCAGGCGGCGCGTGAGATCGCGGTGCAGCCGGGATTGCGTGGCGACGAAGGTCGCGTGGAGATAAAGGATGGACTCACCGTCGGGCAGCAAGTGATTTTGGGAGAACTCACCGCAGATGAATACAGCAAGTTGCAGGCCACGAAAAAATAATTGCTATGTCTGACCTCATTCGTATCGAGAACCTCACCAAGGATTACCTGAATGATGGGGTAGCGACGCCCGTGCTTCATGGAGTGAGCTTTACGGTTCCTAAGGGGCAGTTCCTTGCGATTATGGGGCCGTCTGGATCAGGAAAGTCGACGCTCATGCAGATTCTTGGGTTCTTGGATGCGCCGACGAGCGGAAAGTATTTCTTTGATGGGCAGGATGTCTCGACGCTTGAAGATGATGACTATGCCACGCTTCGTGGAGAGAAGATTGGGTTTATTTTTCAGGCCTTCCATCTACTCCCAAAGACGAGTGTGCTCGAGAATGTAAAACTTCCACTTTTGTATTCCGATGTGCCAGCAAGTGCACGTGATGCGATGGCTCAGAAGGCGATTGAGGTGGTCGGACTTGGTCATCGATTGCAGAATTTATCGAACCAGCTTTCTGGAGGTGAGCGTCAACGTGTGGCGATTGCGCGTGCACTTGTGCGAAATCCATCAGTGATTTTTGCGGATGAACCAACAGGGAACTTGGATTCGAAATCTGGAAAGGCTGTGATGGAAATGTTGCTTGAGCTTAACTTGAAGCTTGGGCACACCGTGATTTTGGTGACGCACGAGACGTATACATCGGAGTATGCGGAACGGGTGATTACGCTCAAGGATGGGCTTCTGCTTTCGGATAAACCGATTGAGAACCGTCGGAAGCTTGGAGATGGGGCTATTTTGAAATAGGTGTTGTATGCATGTTCGTGATCTCTTTTTAAGCTCGGCACAAAGTCTGCGTCGCACGAAAAGTCGTAGCGCGCTTACGATGCTTGGGATTGTGATTGGGGTCATGTCCGTGATCTTGGTGCTTTCGATTGGAGAGGCGGCGCAGCGGTATATTTTGGGGCAGGTGTCTTCGCTCGGGTCGGATATTGTGACGGTCCAAAATGGGGCAGATCTCGCGGAGACGCGGGATGTTCCTTCGGCGTTTGTGAAAGAAGTGCTCACCATCGACGACTTGCGGAGATTGCGTCTTCAAACATGGGTACGCGATATTACGGGTTCGGTCTCGCAGAGTGACGCGGTCGTGGCGAATGGTCAGGAGAATCAGGCTCAGGTGTTTGGGACGACGGAGGACGAAACAGCTCTTTATGACACGCATGTCGCTCAGGGATCTTTTTTAACGCGTGAAGATGTGGATGCGCGAGCGCGCGTCGTGGTCCTCGGCTCGGATATCGTGAAGAAATCGTTTGGGCAAGAAACGGTGGTTGGACGTTCGATTAAAATCGGTACGCAAGCTTTTCGTGTGGTGGGCGTCATGGAGCCGGCGGGAACGCGATCTTTCCAGAATCTTGATAAGAACGTCTATATTCCGGTGACGGCGGCGATGGATTTGTACCACAAGAAGTATCTTTCCAGTATCTTGATTCGTTCGACATTGCCCCTTGCACAAACGAAGCGGTTGATTCAGCAGGTGATTCGTGATGCACACCGTATCGTGCAGGCTCAAGATGATGATTTTCGCGTGACGACGCAGGAGGATGCGGCGCGAAGTGCTGGTGATATCGCAAACATTCTTCAGATCCTTCTTACCTCGATCGCTTCCATTTCGCTTGTGGTTGGTGGGATTGGGATCATGAATATTATGTATGTGGCCGTGACGGAACGTACGCGTGAGATTGGGCTCCGCAAAGCGATTGGTGCGCATCGACAAGATATTCTTGGCCAGTTTTTGGCGGAATCAGTGTTCCTCACTACCGTTGGTGGTCTGCTCGGTGTCGTGATTGGTATCGTGCTTACGTGGCTAGCGATCAGTGTCATCAATACGCTTCAAGGCGGATGGACGTTTGAGATTTCTACGAGAGGCGTGTTGCTTGGAGTGGTTGTTTCTTCGGCGATTGGGGTGATCTTTGGCTATGCGCCCGCGCGCAAGGCGGCCGGGCTTCGTCCGATTGATGCTCTTCGAAAAGAGTAGTTATTTTTATGAATATTCCTGATATCTTCTCTCTTTCCGTCAAGAGCTTGCTGCGTACAAAAGGACGAGCGGTGCTTACGATGCTCGGGATTATTATCGGGATCGCTTCGGTGATCTTGACGCTTGCTATCGGTCAATCGGCGCAGGCATTTTTGCTATCCCAGGTTGCTTCGTTTGGATCGAACTTGGTGTTTGTGGCCAATGGAAAAGGGGATGAGACGCGCGGTGGTCCGCCTAGTTCGAGTGTGAAGCAGACGCTTACCCTTGATGATCAGCGCGCGTTGTCACGTGAGCCTTGGATTGAGTTTTTGAATGCGTCTACCGTAGCAAATGATCTTTTGACGGCGAACGGGGTGAGTACGTATGCATCTATTTCTGGAACCGGTCCTGATGAGCAGAAGATTTTTCGAACGGTGGTAGCGAAGGGGCGGTTTTTGCAGACGGAGGATGTGGGGAGCCACGCGCGTGTTGTTGTGCTTGGCGCGGGTATTGCTCGTAAATTGCTGGGGAGTAGTGATCCGATTAATCAATCGGTGAAGCTTGGGCGTGTGACGTATCGTGTGGTGGGCGTGATGGAAGTTGGTGGGACGCGGTTTTTCACCAAGCTCGATGATCAGGTGTATGTGCCGGTGACCACGGCGATGGACCAGTATCATCGTGAACGGGTGAGTTTTATTTCGGTCACGACCAAGAATATCAGCGTTGAAGGAGCTAAGGAGCGTATTCGTGAGGTTCTGCGTGAATCGCATAAGCTTGATAATTCTAAGGGGGATTTGTCCAAGGATGACTTTAAAGTAGCTTCGCAGGAGGATGCGGCTAAGAGCGCGGCGCTTATCGGCACAATCTTGCAGACGCTTTTGGGATCGATTGCGGCTATCTCGCTTGTCGTCGGAGGGATTGGGATTATGAACATTATGTTCGTGACTGTGACGGAGCGTACGCAGGAGATCGGGCTTCGCAAGGCGCTGGGGGCGACGCGACGCGATGTTTTGGGTCAGTTTTTGGTCGAGTCTCTCGTACTTACGGTGTTGGGAGGGGCGATTGGAGTTGTGTCTGGACTCATCCTTTCGTTCTTGGCTATTCAGATTATTGGGTATTATCAAGAGGGATGGATGTTCGTGTTTCCTATGAATGGGGTGATTTTAGCCTTTACTGTGTCTGCTGGTATTGGCGTCATTTTTGGCTATACCCCGGCGCGCAAAGCGGCTGGGCTGAATCCGATTGAAGCGTTGCGGTACGAATAGAAGAGGGCTTGTCTTGACAGGGGGTCGGGGTCTTTTTATACTGCCTTTAGCACTCAAATAGCACGAGTGCTAGACCATGGAACAACGCTTGTTAGATCTTCTTCGTCTCGTGGTTGAGGATTATGTCGGGACAGGGGAGCCGGTTGGCTCGCAGCGCCTCGTGGAGGCCTGTCGTCTCGAGGTGAGTCCGGCCACGATTCGCAATTGGTTCGCTGAACTCGAAGAGCTCGGTTGTTTGATGCAGCCTCATACGTCGGGTGGACGCGTGCCAACGGAAAAGGGATTTCAGGAATACGTGGATGCCTTTATTCAACGCAAGCCGGCCGCAAAGCGTGATCACGATGCTCTCGCGCAGACCATGGAGCTTCCTCTCGAGGACGTTGCTCGTCTCAAGGCTCTTGCTAAGGCCCTCGCGGAACGATCAGGACAGGCGGTGGTGGTAGGTCTTGCTCATGCGGATACGTTTTATACAGGGCTTTCGCAGCTCTTTAGTCAGCCCGAATTTAAGCAGTGGCAGCGTGTCGTGACGCTCACAGAGATTCTTGATCATCTTGATGACGTCATTGTGACGCTTCGCAAAACTTCTTACGCAGAGCCGCGCATTCTTCTTGGTCGTGCTTGTCCGTTTGGAGCCATTTGCGGCAGTACGGTTCTCTCGATTGACGGTGCCTTGATCGGTATTCTTGGTCCGCTCCGCATGGATTATCAGCACGCTACTTCGCTTCTTATGTCCGCTAAACTCCTCATGTCTCACTAGCCTATGGATCAACACCCTGACACATCTCCAGAGCAGATGGACGCATCCGCTGCTTCCGCTCCTGCCTCCACTTCTTGTCCTTCGTGCGACGAGTACATGGCTGGATGGAAACGAGCCCAGGCGGACTATCAAAACTTAAAACGTGAGACGGAGCGAGAACGCGGGGAAGTGAGTAAGTACGCGAATGAGCGATTGCTTTCAGATCTTCTTCCGGCGATTGATCAGTTTGGTATCGCCCTTCGTTTTACGCCGGACGCCTCGACGCTTCCTGAGGATCAGCGGAAGGTTTGGGAGAATTGGCTGGTTGGGATCCGCGCGGTTCAATCTTTGTGGGATCAAGCAACGAGCGGTGTTGGCTTAGAGCGCATTCCGACAGATGGAGCGTTTGACCCGATGCTGCACGATGCGGCTGGTGAGGAAGAGAGTCAGGAAAAGCCATCGGGGACGATTCTCAAGGTGCTTCAGGACGGATGGCGGCTGCATGGAAAAGTGTTGCGGCCTGCGCGTGTGATTGTGGTGAAATAAAACATAAAAACTAGTAAAACTACTATGCCTATCATTAAATGGTCTCCGTTCTTTCTCGAGCCGTTCGATTCGATGGATAAGGTATTTGATGACATGCAGACGGCGATGACGCCGCGAACGGGTGGTAGCATCATTCCACCGGTTGATATGTACGAGACGACGGAAGCGGTGGTCGTTGAGACGCCGATGCCGGGAGTCGATCCGGATAAGCTCGAGATCGCTATCAACAACGGTGTGCTCACGATTAAGGGTACGAGTGAACGAAAGACGGAGGTTGATGACAAAAATTACTATCGTAAGGAGGTGCGAACGGGCTCGATTTTTCGTCAGGTAGCGCTTCCGGCGCGCGTTGAGGAAGGTCAGGCACAAGCTTCGTTCGAGAACGGCGTCCTTAAAATCACGTTACCAAAAGCAGAAGCTCGTAAAGCGATCAAAGTTGAAATCAAAAAATCATAATATCCTATGCCAAAAATTCTTGGAATCGATCTCGGTACGACCAACTCCTGTATGGCGGTGGTCGAAGGTGGCCAGCCAAAGGTGCTTGAAAACAGCGAAGGTGCACGCACGACCCCTTCTATCGTTGCAGCTTCGAAGACGGGTGAGCGTTTAGTGGGTCAGGTGGCAAAACGTCAGGCTGTCGTGAATCCAAAGAATACCTTGTTCTCAATTAAACGCCTCATTGGTCGTCGATTTGATGATCACGAGGTCCAGCGTGACAAGCAGTGGTTGCCGTACGAAACCAAGCAGCACGGCGAGGGTGTGCGTATTGCTATGGGTGATAAGGACTACTCGCCAGAAGAAATTTCGGCCATGATTTTGCAGAAGTTGAAGGCGGATGCGGAGGCGCGCCTTGGCGAGAAAATTACGGAAGCTGTGATCACGGTGCCTGCGTATTTTGATGACTCTCAACGTCAGGCTACGAAGATTGCTGGTGAAATCGCTGGTCTTAACGTTCGTCGTATCATCAACGAACCTACGGCGGCTGCACTTGCTTACGGGTTCGACCACAAGAAAGATGAGAAGATTGTTGTCTACGATCTTGGTGGCGGAACGTTTGATGTGTCCGTGTTGGAGGTTGCCTACGACGCTACGACGAGCCAGAACACGATCGAAGTGCGCGCTACCAACGGTGACACACATCTTGGTGGAGATGACTTTGATCAGGTGATTATTAAGTGGGTTGTCGAAGAGTTCCGCAAGTCCGATGGTGTTGATTTGAGCAAGGATTCCTTGGCGCTTCAACGTATTAAGGACGCGGCAGAAAAGGCTAAGATCGAGCTTTCGAGCGCGATGGAAACGGAAATCAACCAGCCATTTATCACGAGTGATGCAAACGGCCCACGCCATCTTCTCATTAAGCTTAGCCGCGCGAAGCTTGAGCAGTTGGTGTCCGAGCTTGTTGAAAAGACGCTTATTCCATGTAAGAAAGCGTTGACTGATGCGAAGTTGTCTGCGAGCGACATCAACGAGGTGATCTTGGTTGGTGGTATGACGCGCATGCCGCTTGTGATTCAGACGGTAGAAAAGTTCTTTGGGAAAAAGCCAAATGCTTCCGTGAATCCTGACGAGGTTGTGGCGGTTGGTGCAGCGGTGCAGGCCGGTAACCTTCAGGGCGACATTAAGGGCGAGCTGCTTCTTCTCGATGTGACGCCTCTTTCCTTTGGTATTGAGACGATGGGTTCTGTAATGACGAAGGTGATTGAACGCAACACCACGATCCCAACCTCGAAGTCGCAGATTTTTTCCACGGCCGCTGATGGTCAGACGTCTGTGGAGGTGCACGTGCTTCAGGGTGAACGTGAGATGGCGGCCGATAACCGCTCGCTTGGACGCTTCACGCTTTCAGGAATCCCACCCGCTCCTCGCGGCGTGCCACAGGTTGAGGTTTCCTTTGATATCGATGCGAACGGCATCTTGAATGTGAAGGCAAAAGACAAGGCAAGTGGGAAAGAGCAACAGATCACGATCACGGCTTCGACTAATCTTTCTAAGGAAGAGGTTGAGCGTATGCGCAAGGACGCTGAACTTCACGCGACGGAAGATAAGAAGAAGCGTGAAGGGATTGAGATCAAGAACATGGCAGAAACGATGATCTACACCACGGAAAAGATGCTCAAGGAGAATGCTGAGAAGGTGAAGGCGGAAGATAAAACTGAAATCGAAGCCAAGATTGAAGAGCTTCGTAAGGTAAAAGATGGTGAAGACCTTGAGCTTATTAAGAAGCTTGGTGATGAACTTGCTACGGCGGCGCAGAAGGTTGGCGCATCGCTTTATCAGCAACGTCCGGAGGCGGAAGCTGGTCCTGCGGGAGATGCAGGAGCAACGGGTCAGACGTCGGAAGAGCAGCCACCAGCCGCGTAAGAGTTTTTGTAGGGGCGTGGCATGCCACGCCCCTACATCTGTTCGTTTATTTTTTCTATGAATATTCAAGCTCCTGAAGGTTCGCTCGGTGGGAAGTATGCCAACATGATGCAGGTGACACATACGCCGGAAGAGTTTGTGTTGGATTTTATTTCTGCGTTTCCACCTGGTGGGGAGCTTGTGTCTCGGCTGATTGTGAGCCCGCGTCACATGAAGCGTATTTTGGGCGTGCTCACACAGAACGTGCATAACTACGAAGTGGCCCACGGTCCTATTCAAGAGGCAAGTGAACCTAAACTTCTTTCCTAACCATGGCAAAAGACTATTACGCGATTCTCGGCGTTCAAAAGGGCGCAACCGAGGATGAAATCAAGAAGGCGTTTCGTCGCCAGGCGCATGAACACCACCCCGACAAAGGTGGTGATCAGCAGAAGTTTAAAGATGTGAACGAGGCCTATCAGGTGTTGGGTGATAAGCAGAAGCGTGCCACCTATGATCGGTTTGGTTCGGCGGCATTTGAACAGGGCGGTGGCGCTGGCCCAGGGGCTGGCGGATTTGGTGGTGGTTTTGGTGGAGGGTTCGGTGGATTCGGGTTTGAAGGGATGGATACGGATGGATTTGGTGATCTTGGCGATGTGCTTGGTCAGGTGTTTGGATTTGGCGGCGGTGGTGGGGGACGATCTCGCCCTGCACGTGGGAAGGATATTGAGGTTGAGGTTGAGCTCACGTTCCGCGAGTCGGTCTTTGGCGTAGAAAAGCCGCTCAAGCTCTACAAGCACGGCACATGTTCTCGATGTAAAGGTGACGGAGCCGAGCCGGGGAGCAAGATCTCGTCTTGTGCTACCTGCCAGGGATCTGGGCAGATTCGACGTGCTCAGCGTACGCCCTTTGGGACGATGCAGGTGTCTTCTGTGTGTGAAGAATGTCAGGGTCGTGGCAAGCGTCCTGAGAGAACGTGCAATCTTTGCCGAGGTGTTGGCGTTGAGCGTCGCGAAGAAAAGGTGGCGATCGCTGTTCCTGCTGGGATCGCAGATGGGGAGACGCTTAAGGTCACGAGTCAGGGCGAGGCCGCTGCCTACGGAGGTAAGTCAGGGGATTTGTATCTGCATATTCGCGTGAAGCAAGATCCGCATTTCGAGCGCGATGGAAATACGATTCTTTCTCGTGCCTTTGCGCCGTTTACGACCATGTCTTTGGGCGGCACGATCGAGGTTGAAACGGTTGATGGAAAGACGACGCTTAAGATTCCTGAGGGGACGCCACCAGGTACGTCGTTCAATCTTCGTGGGAAGGGTGTGCCGTTTGTGCGTTCCGGAGGACGTGGTGATCATCTCGTGCGTGTTGATCCGGATGTCCCTAAGAAGCTTAGTCGCGAACAAAAGCACTTGCTGGAAGAGTTGAAGAAAGAAGGGCTATAATGGTGACATGTCATCCGCTCTTTTGTTTTTGCGCACGTGGTTGTTTACTTCGAGTCATCACCTTTGGATTTTAATCGGTGTCATTGTTGCGGTGCTTGCGTATGGGGTGTTTGTGGGACGCGATCGGATGGTGACGCTGCTTTTGTCGCTCTACCTTTCGCTGGCTGTTTTGACGAATGCTCCGCTTATCGCCTCGGCTAGTCGTTGGTTACATGTGCAGGATCGTCCAACCCTTCAGATTACCTGGTTTTTTGGCATCTTCTTGTTCATGTTTTTTCTGTTGTGGCGCAGTGATATTCTGCGTGGGTTGGCGTATGAGAGGGGGAGTTGGTGGCAGTCGGTTTTACTCGTTATCCTTCAGATTGGTCTTTTGGTGAGTATCGGTCTTTTTCTGGCGCCTGCAGCGGTTCTTACAGGTCTTCCACGTGAGGTTGGCCAGATATTTGTGAGCGATATTGGTCGGACGGTCTGGCTTATGGCTCCTCTCGCTTTCCTGGCCTTTTTAGGAAGGGGAGGCGATACCCTTGATTTAGAGTAACTTTTTGACAGGTGAGCTGTATCTTGATTACGTAGAAGGTATGCAGGCTACTGAATTCGAGGCCTTCTATCACGCTTATGTTGAGCGTGTGTACCGTTTTGTGTTTTATCGTGTCGGCGCTCGTGTCGAGGTTGCTCAGGACCTTACCCAGGAAATCTTCCTGAAGGCGTTCGAAGCTTTCGACAGATATGATCCTTCTAAAGGGAAATCGGCCTGGATTTACACCATTGCTCGCAACCATCTTATCAATCAGCACGCCAAAGAGCGTCCGCAGGTGGATATCGAGGAGGTGAGCGATTCTCTCTGGTTGAGCGGCGATGGTCGTGAGCAATTCGCTCAAAGCGACCAAGAACGCCGCCTCCTCAAGGAAGTGGAGGCGCTTGACCCAGAAGAGGCGCGATTGGTGCGGATGAAGTATCTTGAGGGCTGGGGATTCGATGATCTGGCTGAAGTCTTTGGCAAAACCTCTGGAGCCTTGCGCGTTCAAGCGGGCCGAGCTCTTAAAAAGCTTCGTGCAAAGATCAAACAATAATATTTATGTCCGTCTTTCTTCGTTACAAGCTGTTTCGCCTCGCGAGACGATCAAAGCCTTCGCAGGCTTTTCTTTCGAGTCTCGAAGCTCGACTCTTTCCTCGTGAAGAGATTCTCTCTATGCATCGATTGCGGTTGATGCGCTTTGCGGTTGCTCCGGCGCTTTTAGTGGTGAGCTTGCTTGGGGGAACGGGTGTTTATGCGTATAGCTCCGATGCTGTTTTGCCTGGACATGCGCTCTATCCTCTTCGCCAGAGCGTGGAAGGGTTTGAGATTCAACTCGCTTCTGTGACAGGGATGAAAGATCGTGTCCGTCTTCGTCTTTTGGAGCGGCATGCTCGTGAGAAGCGATTGATGCAGGAAGAGAAAAAGGCCCCAAAGCCTCCCGTAAAAGGTAAGAAGGCTTCTGCCACCATCCACACAACATCCACCTAACGCCCTCAAGGCGTTAGTTTTCTTTTTTGTGTGGCTCGGCTAAGCTCTGTCTATGCTTCAATTTTGGAATACGCTCCATCGCAAACTTGAGACGTTTACCCCCATCAAGCCTGGCAAGGTTGGGTTGTATACGTGTGGTCCAACCGTCTATTTACCGCTCACCCTTGGGAATTGGCGTGCGTTTGTGTTCGATGATGTGCTAAAGCGCTCGCTTCGGTTTTTGGGGTACGAGGTTCGTCATGTGATGAATATTACGGATGTTGGTCATTTAGTTGGAGATGGTGACGAAGGTGAAGACAAGGTCGAACGCACGGCCATACGCGAGGGAAAGACGGCTTGGGATATCGCGAAGCTGTACGAAGGTCAGTTTCGTGATGGGATGTTTGCGTTGCATATTGAACGAGATCAGGAAGATCCGCGGATGGTCATGCCTCGGGTGACGGATCATATTCCTCAGCAGATCGCGGTTGTTGAGATGCTTGAACGCAAAGGGTTTACGTACCGCATTAGTGATGGTATCTATTTCGATACGGCAAAATTTTCACGCTACGGCGCTCTCTCCGGGCAAAAGTTGGAGGACAAAGAGGCGGGCGCGCGCGTCGAGTTTAATGAGGAGAAACGTCATCTTTCTGACTTTGCGCTTTGGAAGTTCAGTCCTCCGGCCGAGTCGGGGGCTAAACGACACATGGAGTGGCCAAGTCCATGGGGTGTTGGTTTTCCTGGGTGGCATATTGAGTGTTCCGCGCTCGCGCATGAATATCTTGGCCAGCCGTTTGATATTCACTGTGGAGGTGTTGATCACATTGCTGTGCATCACGAGAATGAGATTGCGCAAAGTGAAGCGGCGTTTGATGTGCCGTTAGCTCACTATTGGCTCCACAACGAGTTTTTATTGGTGGATGGTGGTCGTATGGGTAAATCGCTTGGAAATGCCTATACGCTTGAGGATGTCCGTGCGCACGGCTTTGATCCGATTGATTTTCGTTATTTCTGTCTGGGTGCCCACTATCGCTCTAAGCTTAATTTCACGTGGGATGGATTGGAGGCTGCTCACAATGCGGTGCAGAAGCTTCGTCGTCGGGTGAGTGAGCTTGATCGGGCGGAGGTGGAGGCGAATGAAGGGGTATTGGCTTTGTTTCAGGCGGCTCTTGAGGATGATCTGGGGACACCGAAGGCTTTGGCTCTTGTGTGGGATCTTGTTCAACGCGAGGATATTTCTTCTGCTGTAAAGCGTGCCACGTTGCTTCGAATGGATGAGGTGTTTGGACTGGGGATGCAGGTCTGGTCGATGGAAGTTAATGAGATTCCAGAAGATATTCTCGCGATCAAGCAGGATCGGGAAGAGGCTCGTCGAGCAAAGAATTGGCAGGCTTCTGATACATTACGTGATGCGTTGCTTGCGCGTGGATGGATTGTGGAGGACGGGGTTGGGGGGAGCTCGCTTCGAAAAGCCTAGGTAGATTTCGTGTGCTATACTACTAGTGCATGGCGTCTCCCTTGGAACCACTTGAACGCAGACCGCTGCCGATCCCTGAACGTCCTAACGCTCAGGTTGAAGACGAATCTCCTCTCGTCGCGGATGAGCGTGCCTACGAAACGCTTGATTCACAGGAGAAAAAGGATGGATTTTTAGAGCAAGCTGAACAAGCGCCTCCTTCGTCGGTTGTAGTTGCGTCTGATGCTTCTGATGGTGCGGCTCAGGCGATTGCCGCTCAGCCCAAGGATGAGGTTACGGTTGAATTGGAGAAGATCCTTGAAGATGGGCTTGGTGATTATGTGGCAGCTATGCCAGAGGAAGCGCGTATTCGTTTTTTATACAAAGGGCAGGAGACGGCGGTGGCGATTACGGCGATGGTTCGCGGTCTCAAGGTGCATGCCAAAAAGGTGATCGAACTTGTTAGAGGGTGGCTGCTTACCATCCCGGGGGTGAATAAATTCTTTCTTGAGCAGGAGGCTAAAATCAAAACCGATCGCGTTCTCGAACTTGAAAAAACCTATCGAGAACAATCGCAGAATAAGCCATGATGTTCCTTTTGCAGCTGGGGGTCATCGACCCCTCCGTTGATCCAACTACCGTAAGTGCTGGGTGGTCTTTGGCTGACCCATTGGTAGCGGCTTTGGTTGGGGTGATTGCTTCCATCTCGATCATTCTGGGTATTTTGTTCATTATTCGTTTTTTTGCGCGGAGGAATGGGGGGTGGAGTACCTCGTTTGGGATGAATATCTTGTTGGTGCGTGTTCCAAAGGAATTGCGCAAGGATGATAACCAGCAGGACAAGAGTCAGCAGCAGATCCAGGAGCTTATTGGGCGCATGGAAACGGTTTTTTCGACGGTTGGATCCATGCATGCTGAGAAGGGGATTTCGGCGTGGCTGCTTGGTCGTAAGGACTTGATGGCGTTTGAAATTGTGGCGCACAAGGACAAGATCTCTTTTTACGTCACGATTCCCAAGAAACAGCGCCAGTTTATCGAGGAACAGATCCACGCGCAGTATCCGAATGCGCAGATTGAAGACGTGCCAGATTACAACATCTTTGCTCCAACGAGCGTTATTTTGGGAAGCTACGTGGTGCTTAAACGCCCAAGCTGTTTTCCGATCAAGACCTATCGCAAGTTGGAAACGGATTCGATGAACTCGCTCACGAACGCGCTTTCAAAGATTGAGTCTGGCGACGGGGCTTCCATTCAGTACGTGTTGCGCAGTGCGAACAAGAAATGGCGTCGTGAAGGGCTTGAGATCGCAAAAGGCATGCAGCAAGGCAAACGCTTGGAAGACGTGGAGCGACATGGTTTTTTTGGATTCATTCTTTATGTGCTGCGCGGTGTGGGCTCGATCGTGACGGCGAATAAGGATAAAGATAAGCCGGGCGCGGATGCATACCATCTTTCTCCTCTTGAAACGGAGATGATCAAAGGATTGGAGGAGAAATCTTCGAAGGCGGGGCTTGAGGCGAATATCCGTATCATGGTGTCGGCGAAGACGCCGGAGAAGGCTCAGCGCTATTTGAATGACATTTTGAATTCCTACGGTCAGTTCAATATCTATGAATATGGGAACAGTTTGTCGAAAGAGATGCCGGTGCTTCAGGCGCGCATGATTCGGCACTTTATTTTTCGTCGTTTTGATGAAACGTATCGATTGGTGCTTAGCGCGGAAGAGATGGCGTCAATCTTTCACTTGCCACTTCCATCAACGGAGACTCCTAAGATCAACTGGCTTTTGTCGCGTAAGGCCCTGCCACCGCCTAATCTGCCTACCGAGGGAATCATGCTCGGGCTTTCTGAGTATCGTGGGCATAAGTATGAGGTGCGCATGAAGCAGCCGGATCGCCGTCGTCACATGTACGTCATTGGTAAGTCTGGTTCCGGTAAATCCGTGTTTCAGGCCTCAATGATCAAGCAGGATATTGAGGCTGGCAGAGGTGTTTGTGTGATTGATCCTCACGGTGATTTGGTGGATGAATGTTTGGAGTACGTGCCAAAAGAGCGTGCCGATGACGTTATTTTGTTTGATCCGGCGGATTTTGAGCGTCCGCTGGGTCTTAACATGCTTGAGTTTGATCCACGCTATCCGCATTTGCGTACGTTTGTGATCAACGAAATGTTGAAGATTTTCGACAAGCTCTACGATCTAAAATCGACGGGTGGTCCAATGTTTGAGACGTACATGCGTAACGCGATCTTGTTACTCATGGATCATGTGGAATCTGGGAATACGCTCATGGATATTCCGCGCGTGCTTGCCGATGATGATTATCGCAACTTCAAGCTTTCCAAGTGTACCTCGCAAGAAGTGAAGGATTTTTGGTTGAAAGAGGCGCTCAAGGCGGGTGGCGAATCGAGTCTTGCGAACATGGTGCCGTATATCACGTCTAAATTGGCGACGTTTATCTATAACGACTACATGCGGCCGATCATTGGCCAGCAAAAGAGCGCGTTCAATTTTTACGATGTGATGAACGATCAGAAGATTCTGCTCGTGAAGCTTTCGAAGGGAAAGATTGGTGACATGAATGCCTATCTTCTGGGTATGATTGTGGTGGGTAAGATTTTGGATGCTGCTCTTAAGCGAAGTGAGATGCCGGCTGAGGATCGCAAGGACTTCTACTTGTACATTGATGAGTTCCAGAACTTTTTAACGGATTCTATTTCGGTGATTTTGTCTGAGGCGCGTAAGTATGGATTGAATTTGGTGATTGCGCACCAATTCATCGGTCAGTTGCTTACGGGAGCTAATCGTGACACGAAGATTCGTGATTCTATCTTTGGTAACGTTGGTACGCTCATCACGTTTCGTGTTGGTGTGGAAGACGCTGAGTTTTTAGAGAAGGAGTTTCTGCCCGTCTTTAGTTTGTACGACCTTGTGAATGTGGAGGCGTTTACTTGTAACCTTAAGCTTCTTATCGATAATACGGGTTCACGTCCGTTTAACATGAAGCCTGTCATGCCACCACGCCCTAAGAGTAAGGAGTTGGCGCGGATGATTCATGAGCTCTCACGCTATAAATACGGTCGGAAGCGTGAGCTTGTGGAGGCGGAGATGCGTGAGAGGAAGGATATGGTTGGCGAGTTCTTCTAAAAAAGGTCATAAAACAAAAAACAAAAACTATGTTCGCTCCAACACCTTCTCGTCCGTCGCAAGAGGATGGCGTGGTTATCTCGATTGGGATTAAGGCACAGGACACACGTACGGCGCTTGCAAAGCGTATTGTTCAGCATATGCGTGAGCAGCTTGATAGTTTGGAACGATTGCTCATGCGCGAGGAGGATGCGGAGGCGCTTGAAGGATTGGCGGCATTACTCAATCAACAGCAGTCGATTGCTCCCAAGCCCATCGCTTCTCCTATTGGTGCGCGGGTCATTGAGGGGGTGTTTGATGGGCAACACATGGTGGGTGAGGATGGAAAGCAGTATCTGGTTCCGCCGAACTACGCGTCGAAGTCTAAATTGGTTGAAGGGGACCTCTTGCGTTTGATTATTGGCGAGAATGGACGCTTTATCTTTAAGCAACGTGGTCCAATCGAACGCGAGCGTGTAATGGGGATTCTTGTGTATAACGATCAAAGCGATGAATGGTTTGTGGTTTCTGACGGGCGTAAGTTTAAGATTCTGGGGGCCTCGGTGACGTATTTTAAGGCTCAGCCCAATGATCAGGCCGTTGTGCTTGTGCCGAGCGATAATCCTTCTTCTTGGGCGGCCCTTGAGAATGTGATTCGGCGAGCGATGTCAGACGTCTAGGCCGAAAAAAGTGTAAAATACGGTCTTTGTGGGGCTAGTAGCCAGATTCGTTCCCGTCTACTAGTCTACGTTTATTGATCTATGCCTTCTTTAAGCCAAGCGCACCGTCCTCATCGATTTGCTGATGTTACTGGTCAGCAGCATGTTACAGAGACACTTCGACGTGAGGTTGCGACCGGTCTTTTGGCACATGCCTACGTCTTTTCTGGCCCTCGCGGGGTTGGGAAGACGACGAGTGCGCGTATTTTTGCGCAGGCGCTCAATTGTCAGGCTCCGAAGGAGGGCGAGCCGTGTGGAGCGTGTCCGCCTTGTGAGGCGTTTGCGTCGGGACGTTTGATGGATGTGATCGAGTTGGATGCAGCTACGCACACGGGTGTTGATACTATTCGTGAGGCGATTGTGGAGCACGTGCGTTTTGCGCCGACATTCGGGAAGGCGAAGGTATATATTCTTGATGAAGCTCACATGTTGTCGAGCTCGTCTTGGAATGCGCTTTTGAAGACGTTGGAAGAGCCTCCGGCGTACGCTTATTTTATTCTTGCGACGACGGAATGGCACAAGATTCCCGCGACGATTATTTCTCGGTGTCAGCGCTTTGAGTTCAAACGCATCGCGGATGATGTACTCGCGGCGCGTGTGTGCGAGCTTGCTACTCGTGAGGGGTGGGCGGTGGATGAAGAGGTGGTCCGCCTCATTGTTTCTCGTGCGGATGGATGCGTGCGTGATGCGGAGACGTTGCTTGGGCAGCTTGGTTCTTTGGGCGAATCCAGGATTGATGCGGCGCTGGCTGGGCTCGTGATTCCTCCGACGCATCTGCCTTTGGCGGCTGGGCTTATGCAGCGTTGGGTGAAGCGCGATTTGGCTGGAGCTCTCACCGAAGCACGTCGTCTCGCGGATGAGGGCGTTGCTCTTCTGCCTTTATTTGATGATCTTTTGCTTATCGTCCGTCAGCTTTTGCAGGCGAGTGCTTTGCCAGAGAGGGCTAAGGCTTGGGCTAATGGTACGGCCGAGGAGCGTGCTATGGCTCCGCTTGTGGGATCGTTTTCGGCCCTTCACTTGCATGATTTTGCTCTCACGCTCATGGAGCGTCGCAAGGATGTGAAGGGGGGAGTGGATCCGCTTTTTGCGCTTGAGCTCGTGAGCACATTGGTTGTGTGCGGAATGTTGGAACGTGGGAACGCGCCCGTGGCGATGAGTGCTCCCCAGCCACCTCCCGAAGTGAAGCGTGGAACGGTGGTTGCGGTGTCACCAGCGCCTGCGCCGGTACCACAGATTACGCCTGATGCTCCTCAACCAAGCGCTTCTGCGCCCGTTGTTCTGCAAGAGGTTGTGCCACAGATCGTATCTTCTCCCGAGCCCGTGCCGAGCGTGCCGTTGCCGTCGGTTGCGCCTGCTGTTTCGGAGGCTGGTTCCGGAGAGCTTGATCTCTCGACGATTCGTATGAAGTGGAGTGCGATCATTCGCGCTATCGACGAGAAGAATCGTTCGCTTCCGTTTATCTTGAAGATTAGTCAGCCTCACGAGGTTCAAGGGAGCGTGCTTGTGGTTCGTTTTCAATATCCATTTCACAAAGATAAGATTGTGGCGGATGTAAAAAATCGTCGGATCGTGGAAGAGTGTGCGCGTGCGGTATTGGGAGTTTCTTCGCTTACGATCGAGGGAATCGTTGGAGAAGATGCGGCTCGGACGGAGGAACGCAGCCAAGATATGGTGACGAATATTCTTAAGGCGTTTGGTGGCCAGGTTGTGGAAGGATAGCTATGCTTTTAAATACAAAACAACTCGTGGGAGCATTGGTTGTGACGCGCGCTGGACAGCGTGTCGGCAAGGTTGTCAGTTTTGATGTGAATGATCTTACGGGTCGCTTGGCAATCATGCGTGTAAAGGCTTCTGGGCTTGTGGCACGGCTTATTGATGATGAGTTGCTTGTGCCATGGGATGCGATTCTTGAGATGACCGAGAAGAAAATCACGATCGCTGATGGGATTATTCCTGCGGGGGCTTCTACGCTCGCTTCTGCTATCGCTCCCACACCCGCACCGACGCTCATGAAGGAAGGCTGATATGCGAGATGGGCTTTTGCGGGCACTGTGCTTTCATCAAGCGTGGGGATATCCGCCAACGCCTGCGGAGTTAGTCGCGAGTTGGGATCGTGGGTTGCATGGAGCGCTTTCTCCTTCATTTTTTGATGCCTATCAGACTTTGCAAGCGTTGATCGCGGAAGGACAGATAATTCTTTTTCGAGGGAGGGTGGTTTTTCCTGGTCAGGAGGCGTTGATTGCGGAGCACGAAGCTCGTGAGGTCTTTTTTCCACGCAAGATACGTCGCGCGCGGGAGGTGGCGCGTTGGCTTGTTCGGTTGGGCGGTGTGCGGTTTGTGGCGCTCTGTAATACCACAGCGTTGGCTCACGCGCGCGATGAGGGGGATTTGGACTTGTGCGTTGTTACGTGTAGTGGATCGCTTTGGCAGACGCGTGGATTGGCGGCGTTGCCATTTAAACTTTTGGGGATGAGGCCGGGTGCTTCTGACGATGATCGTGATTCTGTTTGTTTGTCTTTTTTGTTTGATGATAGTGCTCTTGATCTTACGACGTTGCAGATCACGCCGGATGATCCGTATTTTCGGCACTGGTTCTTGTCGCTTTTGCCACTTGTAGATGATGGGGTTGGACGGGAGCTTTGGGATGCTAATGCGTCGATCACATCTCGGCATCCGCTCGCTTCGGCGTGGCTTTCGCATGAGGAAATTGTTGCCCATGCGCCGTGGATGCGTATTCCTTGGTTTTCTCGCTTTGAGCTGCTCGCGCATCGAACACAAGCACGTGTGTTGCCGGCAGCGGTGCGGAAGGAGGCGAATCAATCAACGAACGTGGTGGTGAATGATCATGTTCTCAAGTTGCACGTGACGGATAATCGAGAGCGCTATCGGAAGACGTACGAGGAGGCTTGTCGTTTGTATGATGTGGAGCCTTGAGCGATTGGGCTTATCTCGTGAACTACTTGATTGGTTGTTCGGGGTGCTTTGGCGACTTGCGATCGTGCTTTTGCCGTGGCAGACGCGATGGTTTTTTGAAGGTCCGGCGCTAGGAGGGTATCCGTGGGAAGGGGGGAGAGTGTCGGTGTATGTTTCTTGGATAGCCATAACTGCCGTGATCGTTGTTGGTGGCTTGCGTAGGGGCGCATGGCGTGCGCCCGGTTCTGGTGGACGCCGGGGAGGGTGGATGCCGT
Organism: uncultured Gammaproteobacteria bacterium; assembly: GCA_964561355.1. GTDB lineage: Bacteria > Patescibacteriota > Patescibacteriia > 2-12-FULL-60-25 > 2-12-FULL-60-25 > JAGOUY01. The sequence continues at coordinate 11,926 of CAZLPD010000005.1, read as the reverse complement.
CCACCCCTACAAAGATTGTGCTCTTCGCAATCGTCTCTGTATTTTTATCGACGTATCCGCTTGCGACGATGCAGTGGTGGGTGGAGGTTGGGATTTTGTCTTGTTTTGGTTGGACGCTTGTTCGTGGGGTTGCGCGTGATGAGCTTGCTCGCTGGGTTGTGTATGCGATTCTTCCTTATGCTGTGCTTGGGATTGTGCAGCATGTTTCGCAGGTGGTTGTTGGTTCGAAGTGGTTGGGGATGGCTAGCCAATATCCGCTCACGCCCGGTGTGTCGATTGTGGAGGTCGCTGGTCGACGCTGGTTGCGTGCCTATGGGGGATTCCCGCATCCGAATATATTTGGTGGGTGGTTAGTGTTGGGGATTGGGTGCGTGTTGAGATCGATTTCTTTGAAAAAAATGCAGGTATTTGTTGGGTATGCGGCACTCACGATCTATTCCGTGTGTCTTGTTCTGACCTTTTCGCGAAGCGCTTGGCTCGCGGTTGCCTTGTTTAGCGTGATTGCTATCGGTAAGGCTCTACGATCGGAGTCTGTCGTGAGACGAAGATCTTTGATCGCCGCTTGTGCGTTCGTGTTCGTGGTGGTGTCCGCGACAGTTGTCGCGCGTTGGCCTCTTGTGGCGGTCCGTGGGGATTCTGGGACGCGTCTTGAGCAGCGATCTGTGGATGAACGTGTGCAGGGATGGAGAAATGGTGTAGCGCTGTTTCAGCGATATCCTTGGATGGGGGTTGGGCCTCGTGCGACAGCGTTTGCGCTTCAGAAGGAGGGGATTGTGTCCGCGGGAACGATCCCCGTGCTTCCACATGTTGTGCCTCTGCTCATCTTGGATGAGGTTGGGTTGATTGGTTTTTTGCTTTTGTTGTGGGTCGGGTATCGCTCTCGACGAGCTATCGCTGCGAGCCCTCTGTTTTTGGGGGTTTTGCCTATCTTTTTTTTGGACCATTATCCTTGGTCGACGTGGAGCGGCTTGGCTTGGGTGACGCTGATTTTTTGCCTTATTTTTGCGAAAGATCCGACGCTTGACACCTAGGCTCACGGTTTGGCAATCTATGGAAGCCGTGATTAGCACTCAAAAACATAGAATGCTAAATCACACTTGATTTACTCACTATTTACTAAGTTTTTTCACTATGAAGTTACGACCTCTCGGAAACCGGGTGATCGTCAAACCGGCTTCCAAGGAAGAAGTCACGAAGAGTGGCATCATCTTGCCGGACACGATGAGCAAGGAACGACCAGAACAGGGTGATGTGATCGAAGTTGGTCCAGGACTTTTGCTTGAAAACGGCACGCGTCAGCCTATGAGCGTGAAGGTGGGTGATCGGATTATCTTTAAGAAGTACTCACCGGACGAGTTCAAGCTCGATAAGGAAGAATATCTTGTGTTGGCTGAGACCGACATCATGGCCGTTTTAGAAGCTTAATCACAAAACACTATGGCAAAACTCATTCAATTTGATGAACAGGCTCGCCAGACCGCTCGTCGTGGCGTGGATGCGCTTGCAAACGCAGTGAAGGTGACGCTTGGTCCAAAGGGTCGCAACGTGGTGATTGGTCATGGCTACGGCGCGCCTACGATCACGAAGGATGGTGTGACGGTGGCAAAGGAAGTGGAGCTTGAAGATCCTATCGAAAACATCGGTGCAGAAATCATCCGTGAGGCTGCTTCCAAGACGGGTGATGCGGCTGGTGATGGTACGACCACGGCTACAGTGTTGGCACAGGCCATGATTTCGGAGGGGCTCAAGAACATCACGGCTGGTGCTAATCCACTCGCGATCAAACGCGGGATGGAAAAGGCGCTTGAAGCGATTGTGGCTGAATTGAAGGGGAAGATTGCTCAACCTGTGAAAGGCGATGCGATTGAGCACGTGGCTTCTATCAGCGCGAATGATCGCGAGATCGGAAAGATTATCGCTGAAGCCGTGAATCAGATGGGTCGTGAAGGCGTAATCACGGTAGAAGAATCGCAGAGCTTTGGTGTCGAGATGGAGGTTGTGAAGGGGATGCGTATCGACAAGGGATATGCTTCGCCTTACATGATCACGAACCAGGAGCGCATGGAGGCGGAATATTCCGATTCGATGATCTTGGTGACGGACAAGAAGATTTCTTCGGTACAGGAGCTTTTGCCTACGCTTGAGAAGATCTTGAAAATGGGCAAGAAGGAGCTTGTGATCGTTGCTGATGACGTCGAAGGTGAAGCGTTGGCAACGTTGGTTGTGAACAAGCTCCGTGGTATTTTCCACGCGCTTGTCGTGAAGGCTCCTGGCTTCGGTGATCGTCGCAAGGAAATGTTGCAAGATATCGCTGTGATGACGGGTGCTACGCTTATCACGGAAGATATTGGTCGCAAGCTTGATTCTGTGGAGCTTTCTGATCTTGGCTCCGCTCGCAAGGTGGTAGCAACAAAGGAGAACACCACGTTTGTGGATGGAAAAGGTGATAAAGCAGAGATCGAGGCTCGCATTGGTGCGATCCGCAAGCAGCTCGAGAACACGGAATCATCGTTTGATCGTGAAAAGCTGCAGGAACGTTTGGCGAAACTCGCTGGCGGCGTTGGCGTGATCAAAGTTGGTGCTGCCACGGAAGTTGAAATGAAAGAGAAGAAGCATCGTATCGAGGATGCTATTGCTTCCACGAAGGCTGCGATTGAAGAAGGGATTGTGCCTGGAGGTGGTGTCGCGCTTTTGCGTACGACCGCTACGCTCGATGCTCTTAAGACGGAAGGAGAGGAAGAAATTGGTGTGCGCATTGTGCGTAAATCGATTGAATCGCCTATTCGCTGCATCGCCGCTAACGCAGGTAAGGATGGTTCCGTGATTATCGAAGAGGTACGTAAGCTTGGTGGTAACAAGGGTTACAATGCCGAAGCTGATCGTTATGAGGACTTAGTGGAAGCGGGTGTCATTGATCCTGCCAAGGTAACGCGTACCGCGCTTCAGAATGCGGTGAGCGTGGCTTCCATGTTCCTCACGATGGAATGTGTGATCGTAGAAAAGCCAAAGGCTGAAGCTGCTAGCGATTCGCATGGTCATGGCGGCGGCGGGATGGGGGGTATGGGTGGCGGAATGGGATTTTAAAACCCGTATAAAAATAGCGACGCCCGCGAGGATTCTCATCCTGGCGGGCGTTGTGTTTTAGAGGGGTCGTGCGAGCGCTGGTCGCTACGGGCGCAGCGACAGGAGGTCGCGCAGGTGGATCGGGATGAGACCCATCTCGTTCAGCTCGCTCAGGAGTCCTGGAGCGATGAGTGCGTAGCGCTCCTGCGCTCGAGTTCCCAGCTTGCCTACGGCGCTTTCGATCTCCGCACGTTCGGTGCAGAGGAGCGCGTGCAAGTTGTCCTTGTCGTCTCGCGCCCCGTCGTACGGGGCCTTCGTGATGCGACCGACGATACTGGTCTCATCGTGAAGAAGGTCTTCGACGAAGTCGGCCAGCGGAGGTGTCGCACCTCGCGATTCCCAGAGAGTCTTGTTCCCCGGCGAGTGCTTCGCCGAGACATCGAGGAGGAGAGCGGAGCTGTTCCAGCCCCGTCCGACGTTGCCGGGCTCCCAGATCGCTCGAACGAGGGCGTTGCCCTCGAGGTCGAGGATCTGTGCCACGATTCCCGCAGGCTGGGTGACGCCAGGCTGATCCCAGCCAGCGTCCGGCGGGATGACGTCCTACTCCTCGGTGTTGTCGGGCTGGCAGTTCCAGCCCCCGATCGTGTAGCGGCCCGTGATCTTGTCGACCACGATCCGGGGAAGGATGATCGCGGCGAGAGCCGGTCTCGAGCAGCTTGCCGGCGTTCTTCTGAGAATCCCTTGTAGCTCTTCATGAGCTGGAGTTCTCCGACGGCTTCGATGAGCTCACGGAGAGTGTCGACGCTCATTTCCTCGAGCCGCGTCTCGATCGTCAATCCCCTCATCCTGCTGAGGGGGATGTTGGTTCTCTCGAACCTGCGCTTCGAGAGAGGGTCGAGGAACCCTTCTCGCAACGCTTCGAGGCAGTCGTATACTATGAGTGGCATCTTCTATGGTCCTTCCTGCCTTTTTCACGGTGGATTCCGTGGTGTTTGGTAATGTGCGGAAAAACCGTGACACAATTTGCCCAAAAAATCAACCCTCCAGACAGGCTCCTTCGCTCCGTGTATCATAAGAGTATATGAAACGCTTTGCGTTCCTTCTTTTAGGCGGTTTCCTTTTTGCAACCCCTGTTTTCGCTGCTCCTTTGCACGATCTTCAGATTGCGTCGGATGATATTACGCTTGAGCCAGCTCATCCGATTGCGCGGCAGCAGGTGCATATTTATGCCACAGTGCATAATATTGGTACGGGCGATACGGAGGCTACGCTTGAGTTTTATGATGGAGATCGCAAGATCGCGACGAAGGCTGTGTCTGCGCGTGTCGGTGGTAGGCCTGATGAGATTTGGGCGCTTTGGACGCCGATGAGTCAGGGGAATCATCTTCTGCGGGTGCGGATCGTGAGTGATTCGGATACGCCAGATGAGAATCCTGATAATAACGTGGTGACCCTGGATACGTATGCCGATGTTGATACGGATGGGGATGGCGTGCCTGATCAGGTGGATTTGGATGATGACAATGACGGGGTGCTCGATGTGAATGATCAGTTTCCGTTAGACCCTACACGATCAAAAGATACGGATGGAGATGGGATTGATGATAAGGTGGATACGGATATTGATAACGATGGACTTACGAACGCGCAGGAGATCGCTATGGGCACCGATCCTACCCGGCGGGATACGGATGGGGATGGCGTTGGGGATAAGGAGGATCTTTACCCGCTTGATCCACGACGCTGGAGAATCGAGCCTGTAAAAGCGGTGACTCCTCCGCCGATGCCCGTGCCTACTCCAAAGGTGGCCCCGATTGTTGCTAAACCCGTTGTCACCAAACCGTCTAGCTCTACGATTAGCCCCTCTATTGCGCCTTCTGCTCCTACTCAAGCGCCTTTGGATGAATTGATCGCACCAACATCGTCGCTTCCTTCTACGCCTTCTCCGGCGCCGTCTGTGGCCACGTCTTCCGCTGCAGTAGTCGCTCCCGAAGACACCCTAAAGAAAGAGCCTGAGGTGGTGGCGGCTGCTTCTGAGAAAGACGAGGAAGGTGGAGGGATGACTATTCCTGTACTTATCGGTTTGGCTGCGGTGAGCGGTGCGGTTGGAGTGGGGTTTTTGCTAAAGAGTCGTGCGTCTTAGATTAAAAAGAGCCAGGTGTTAGTTGGCTCTTTTTTGTTTGATGCGGCGAAGGTCTCTTAGAATTTGCAAGGCGTGATGTATGCGCACGCGGCTCGTAGGTCCGTTGACCCACGTGACGGGAAATTCGGCTACGTTGTAGGCGTTTGTGCGAGCATGAAAGAGGAGCTCGGCGTCAAAGATCCAGCCGTTTGTTGTGAGTGCGGTGAATAGGGTGCGTGCGGCTTCGGCGCGGAAGGTTTTGCAGCCGCATTGTGTGTCGCGATAGGGGAGATCGAGTGATAGGCGAACGGCGAAGTTCACGCATTGTCCGGCGAATGAGCGCAAGCGTGTTTGGGGTTTTTGGATGGTTGCTTCTGCGACGCGACGTGAGCCTATTGCGAGATCTGCCTTGTTTAGAAGCGCGAAGCCTTTGATGAGTTCTCGCGGATGGGTGGCAAGGTCGGCGTCTAAAAAACCGATGAGTAGGCCCTTCGCTTTGTTTACGCCGGTTTTTAGCGCGGCGCCTTTTCCTTGGTTTTTTGGGAGACGGATTGGGTGGAGGTTTGGCTCTGTTGCGTTCAAATCGCTGAGGATGTTCCAGGTTGTATCGGTCGAGCCATCGTCTACAACAATGATCTCGAACGGTTGTCCGAGATCATGAAGTACCTTCGAAGTTTCTTGCACGGCTCGCGTGATGGTAGAAGCTTCGTTGTACGCTGGAATGATGACGCTGTGGGTCGGTGGAGAGATGGTTACTTCTTCTCTCGAAGCGACTGGAATAACTTGGTTTGCCACACGATGAAGAGGGGAAGGAAGACGGCTTCTCCTACGGATTGCAGGAAGAAGGCGTAGGCGTTTCCGGTGCTGTGATTTACGTCGATGAGGCTTCCGTTGGCACTAAAGAGAGCGGCAATTTTTCCTGGGCCTGCGATGAATTGGATGATGCTATCAACTATCGTGACGGAGGCGAGTAGCACCATGCCAAAGATGAATCCGGGCACCGCAAGGCGAATAAGTGTTGACCAGAATCGTCCACGCGTGAGTTCGTAAGACGCTGTGAGAACGGCGATCGTTTTTTTAAGGGATACCCAGCGTCGGCCTCGGATTGGGGCGAGGATTTTTTCGACCCCTTCTGATCCGCTTACAAGGATGAGGGGCCAGAATATGAGGCTCACGGCTAGCCAGATAGATGGAAGCGCGAGGAGAAAAATTCCTCCAAATAAGATGGCGGTGGCTGCGCGTTCAGAGACTTGCGTGAGAGTTACGAACAAGGGTAGGCCTATGACGCCGAGTGCGAGTGGCAGGAGGGAGCCAATGAGCGCGATTCCGTTGAGGAGTTTTGTCCAGATGTAGGCCAGGACATCTGTTTGCCATGCGGATGTTTTGGTAACGGGTTCGCCGGCGCGTTTGAGAGTGTCTCGAATCAGTTGAATGCTTACCCAGGCTTGCGTACAGAGACTGATCGCGAAGACGATAAGGGGGAGGATTCCGAGTGCGTCTGGCAGTATGCGATCGAGCAAGTTTACGATCAACAAGAGTACGGCTGGTGCGAGTAGCCAAATAGAAACGCCGAAGCCCTCTTTCCAATCACGAATGAATACCTTCCAGCTGTCGACGATGAGTGCTTTGAGCGAGATGGTAGATGAGGAAGGATCGGGTAAGCGACGGCGAAGCGTTGTCATAGTGAATGTATTGTACGGGAATCAGCGCAACTCAGCTAGCGCGCTGCACACGGCTTGTCCAACGGCTTCCGGTGACTGGTTGGCATCGATCTCTACGATGCGTGTGCCGGCTTTTTGGTAGGGGCCGAGGACTTCGGGATCGCGATAGCGGGCGATCAGGCGTTCTTGGAAGGATTGCTCTTCGTAGATGTGACCATCGACCTTGTCCAGCCGTCCGCCGAGGCGCTTCATGGCTTCTTCGGAGGTGAGACGAAGCAAGAAGAGGAGATCGGGCGGTCGAGAAAGCTCGGCGCGGTTGCCTTCGAGGGAGAGGAGCCAATCGACGGTGACGGTTTCGTCTTGCAAGGGTTGATACGCGAGGGAGCTTATGACGCCGCGTTCTTGGAGGACGTAGCGGTTTGGTTTGGCCTGGAGGAAGGGGAGAATGACACGCGTAAACAGCACTTGACGATCAAGCGCGAAGGCTTCGGCGGCGGCGTGGGCGTGGTAGCTGCGGCCGACTTGGGCTTTGATGATTTCCTCGCGGATGGCGGCACCAATCCAGCAGAAGGTTGGTTCGGAAGAGATGAGAATGTCGGCTTCGGCGATACCTGGTTCATCTACGGAGGGGAGGCGATGTTCGCGTTGCGTGTATTCGGAAAGGTTGAAGATCTTTAAGCCTTTGGCTGCGAGATGATCGGCCATGGCCTTGATCGCGGTGTACTTGCCTGCGCCGTCTATCGCATCCACGATGACGAGGGTGCCGGGGTGGGTCATACCGTTGGTTTGTGGGTGATGTCTTGCAAACCACGACGGACGTCCCAATCATCGATATCCATGTCGGCGTGAATGGTGAGATCAGGGAGTTTTTCTTGCAGTGTTTTGGCCATTTGCTGGGCGATGCGGCGAAGGGTTGGGTGGACGGTTTTGCCGGAGCGGAGTTCGAGCGTGTAGAGCGCGGCGGGGAGGCCGTAGCTTACGCGGCATGGCACGCGGAATCCCATACCAACGTAGTATTGTTTGTTGATGTCGCTGGTTTCGAGGGTGGAGATGGCTTGTGTTTGCTCAGCGATGAGCGCCTCGGCTTCGGCGCGGATATCGGTAGGGAGTTGATCGAGGTACCAAGGATGGAAGCCGAATTGTGTGGTGAGAAGCGGCATGCGGCAGACGCCATTGCGGTGGCGTTGGATGTCGCGGAAGGAGCCGAAGTCCATCTGGAATTCAAAGGTAACGAGGCCAAGATCCAGCATGAACTGTGGAAGTTCTGTTTTTGCTGGACGTGACTTGATCGCGTTCATGTAGGGGGCGATGTCTGCTGGCGTGATGGATGTTTTGCACACGACATCTTGCGGACAGTCGTTTGGGCTGAAATAGGTGTACTCCGCGGCCATGGAGGCGCGATACGCTTCGGTGGCTTCGTAGCTTTTGTGGCTAAAGCTTGAGGCGTAGCGTTCGGCGAGCTTGCTGTGGATGGCTTGGCTGAGTTCGCGAATACGTGCATCGGGATGATGGTTGAGAAGCGCGAGCTTGCGTGCGGCTTGGCGGAGGTTGGTGTGCCAGGCGAGCTGTGTAGTGACACCGGCTGGAAGGAAGCAGCGTAAGCTATCAAACGCGCGTGCTTTGATGGCTTTTTCGTAGACGCTTTCTTTTTCGTCTGGTTTGCGTGGATAGATGGTTTTGAGGTGAGTTGCGACCGGTTCTAGCTTGGAGATATAAAATTCCATCCACTTTTTCAGGATCTGTGCAGAGGCTTCGGTGCCGACAGGATCTTCGAGCGCTTGCTTTGACATGTCGATGTAGCGCGTGCTGGTTTCTTGTCCGGAATAGAGTGGCCAATCCTGAATGGCTTTGGCGGCCAACATGCTCACGTTTTCAATGAAAACCGTGGTTGATCCACAGTCGCCGATGCTTTCGTGGCCGTAGCCGACGTAAAAAGACTCCATGAACTTTCCAGACCCGCTCTTTTTTACTTTTTCCACGTGGACCATGACGCTCTCGGCGCTGCGTGAATAGAGCGCTTGCATCATGGCGATGTCCTCGGGGTTTTGGTCATCGATCACGAACAGGTTGGTGTTGGGGTTCATAGGAGGGAAGAGCGTTGAAAATAGGGTTACCCGGTTGAGCCGAATCCGCCGCGGGAAGGACCTTGGGCGGGGCCTTCGAGCCATTCGGCGCGTTCAACGGGGACAAAGAGGCCTTGGCCTAGGCGTTCGCCTTTGGTGATGATGACAGGCGCGTCGGTCGGGTTCCAGAGGGAGAGTTTTATCTCGTCATTTGGGCCGCAAAAGTCTTGATCAATGACGCCGACGCCGTTTGTGAGGAGGAGCCCTTTTTTCCAGAAGAGGGATGAGCGAGCGGCGATGAGAAGGGCGAAGCCTTTTGGGGTGGCGATCACGAGACCTGTGGGGATTTTTGCGCCGCTTTTGGGGGCGATGGTTGTGTCTTCGATGACGGCGATATCAAAGGCGACGGATCCAGGGGTTTGGTAGGTGGGGAGCTCGGCCTCAGGATGTGTGCGGGTGATGCGGATGTGCATAATTGAGCGTTTGGAGAAGCTGTTCCGCTTCTTTGGCAAGATCATCAACGCTCCCGTTGTTTTTGAGCGTGTATTTTGCTTCTTTCATGACACCTGGAATGCTGATTTCGGTTGAGCGTTGTTCTTCGGAAAGGAATTGTTCCCAGGTCATGTCTTTTTCACCGGCGTTTTGTCCGCGGGCCTTCATGCGTGCGAAGCGTGTTTCGATATCTACATCGATGGCTACGAGCACGAAGTTGGGGAGATGGGAGAGAGTGGCGATGTCCATGGGTCGACGAATGCCTTCGATGACGACGAGATCGGTGGTCGCTTCGCGTGCATCGGCGGCGATGACACGAGAGAAGAGGTCCTCGCCGAATCCTTGGCGGAGCATTTCGGAGACTTTGACGAGATGGTCGCGACTTTCTTCTAGGTGAAGACGGCGAAGGACATCGCGCATGCTGGTGCTGAAGCTAAAGGTCGTGGCGCCGTACTGTGCTTTGAAGTATTTCGCAACCGTACCTTTGCCGCATCCTGCTTGGCCCACGAGTCCGAGAATGAGAGATGGCATATTTTATTATTTCTTAAACCATTTCGCGAGGGTTGGTCCTTGTTGGACGGCGTAGTTGGATTTTAGGTCGCTGCCGTAGAGTTTTTCTGGCACGGCAAGCATACGCTCGTAGACCATGAGACAGATAGGTTGGCCATCGCGTAGGACGAATGGATGGCCGTAACATTCGACTTCAAGGACGGCAATTGTGCCACGGTCTTCGTCGCGTTCGCGCCAGCCCCAGCCTGGATCGAAGAAGCCGGCGAAGTGTGAGCGAAATTCGCCTTTGGAAGCGTCGTAGGACACCATCTCGGTGGAGAAATCGGGAGGTGTGAGAATGCGTTCGCGTGTCGACAGAATGTAGAAGTCGCCTGGATGGAGAATGAGTTCTTCTTGATGAGGACGCTCGATTTCTTCGAAGAAGGCTTGTGGATCATGATCAAATACGGCGGTGTCGAGCACGGCTTCTGGGGCTGTTTTCGCGCGCCAACCGATGCGGGCTTGGGAGTGGAGGTCGACGGTCATGGTGATGCCACGGCCGACGTTGTCTTCGCTGGCTGGAATGATCGATCCATCTAGTGCGCGCAATAAATGATATTGATCGAAGACGGTTTTATGTTCGTTCATCGACAAACGAGCATCACCTTCGTAGAAGCGCATTTGGTTGATGCGATCGCCGGCGTGTACGCGAACGGGAAATGATTTTGGACTGACTTCGAGCCAAAGTGCGCCACTGTATCCAGCGGGAATGTCATCGAAGCGAGGTACGCCATCTGCAATCAAGCGAGCGCGCAAGTTGATGCGGCCGGAAGAGCTTTTGTTGCTGGTAGCAGCGTGAATGGCAGCGGGGAGGTTGAGTGATTCTGCGAGCTTGATGAGATAGATGCCGTTGTGCTCGAGCGGCTTTTCGATGTCGTGGGTAAATAGACAGCCGCGTTTAATAATCTCTTCGATCGGCTCGCCTTTGCGTGGGAGGTAGGAACCACGCATGCGATAGACCTGATCGGTGAGCGAGAGGTCGAGAGAGGCAGGTTGGAGGGCCGCGTCTTGCGTCACGCCGCGCACGGATCCGCTGGCGATAAGTTCACGGATGATTTGGTAGGGAAGGGCGCCCTGTGGTTTGGAAACAGACATATCTGGCCGAAGCTTAGCGGATGAGATGGGGGTCGTAAACAGAAACAAAAAACCACCCAATGAAGGGTGGTTTTTTGATTGTTAGGCGAACTGGGATGGGTCGACGTGGATCCCTGGGCCCATGGTGGACGTGAGGGTCACAGACTTGAGGTAGGTGCCTTTTGCGGAGGCTGGTTTTACCTTCTTGATAGCGTCGACGATCGCGTTCATGTTTTCGACGATCTTGTTGGCGTCGAGGGAGACTTTAGCGATAGCTTGGTGGATGTTGGCGCTCGTATCGTTCTTGAAGGCCACCTTACCGCGCTTGATTTCCTCAACCATCTTTTTCACGTTTGGACCAACCGTGTCTGTCTTTGGGTTAGGCATGAGGCCGATAGGACCGAGGACTTTGGCGACCTTGGACATCTTGGCCATCATGTCAGGAGAAGCGACGACGACGTCTGCATCTACCTTGCCTTTGGTAGCGATTTCGTTGATCAAGTCTTCGCCGCCGACGAGGTCAGCGCCTGCTTCCTTGGCTTCCGCCTCTTTAGCTGGGGAGACGATGGCGGCTACGCGCTTGGTTTTACCCGTAGCGTGAGGGAAGATGATGGTAGCGCGAACCTGCTGTTCGCCCTTTTTGACGTCGATACCGAGGTTGACGTGGACCTCAACGGTTCCGTCGAACTTGGTGGTAGAGGTCTTTTTGACGAGCTCAGCCGCTTCCATTGGGCTGTAAAGCTTCTTAGCGTCGACCATCTCTCGGGCCTTTAAATAGCGTTTTCCGCGTGGCATATCGTGGTTCAGGTGGCTAGGGATATTCTCGCCCAACCTCCCACAATGAATAAATGTGCGGCTATTCTAGCGAAAAATAGGGGAATGTCAAGGCGGATCCTGGTATA